>NZ_JBTNLS010000007.1:0-388623 GCF_059047085.1 Chromobacterium sp. INPA-IVC
AATTTTCTGGCACGCAAGTTCAAAGAAATAAACAAGTATCTCTTGTCTCTTGCAGTGCAAGTGTTCGGCTTTCGCCAAGCACTTACACCTATCGGTTATTCGTTCTGTTAAAGAGCAGTGCCATCCGCTGCGTCGTCTTCACCGGAACCGTTTCGTTTCCGCTGTTTCGTTCGCTGCGTCAGCTGAGGAGACGAACTATACCTGCGCCCCCACCCTCGGTCAACAGGTTTTTTGAGAAAAAGGAGAGGTTTTTACAGGAAAATAAGCAATAGACTGTTTTTAAATGATTTTTCATTTCATCCTTTTCAAAAAAAGATCGAATCTCCTGCATCCGCAAGCCTTTCCAGTCGTTTTCAACACCATGAAAATTTCCAGAAAGCAGAAAAATCAGCCTGTTTTTCCAAAAATCATCGAAAAGATATAACTTCTCCGCCACCTTGGTGTGACGTTGTCATTTCATGTTAGGATGAAATGCCTTCATCATCAGGATGCGCGCCATGAACATTTCCCTGCGGCAACGAATACGGGGCCTGCCCTCCGGCTTCCACCTGCTGATGTTGAGCGATGCGCTGAGCGGCCTGGCGATGGGCGCCGGCTACGTCAGCATCAGTTGGTGGGTGGTATCGACCGGCGGCGCGCGCGACATGGCTTGGTTCAGCACGTTGACCGCGCTGGTGATGCTGATCGCGCTGCCGCTGACCGCGCCGCTGGGCGACCGCTTTCCCAAGAACCGCGTGATCGCCGGCGGCATCCTGCTGGCGATGCTGTCCGGCCTGGCCTTGGCCGCGATGGCCTGGTTCGGCTTCTATAAGCTGGCCTGGGTCGTCGCCAGCGAATCGATGGCGATGTTCGCCTGGGCCATCGTGTTTCCCTCGATGCTGAGCATCGCTTCCGAACTGGTGCCGGCGGCGCGCCTGACCGACGCGCTGTCGCTGCAAAAGAGCTCGCAGTCGGTGGGCAATCTGATAGGACCGGTGGTGGGCGGCAGCCTGATGGCCTTCATGCCCGCCTGGCTGGCGCTGGGCGCTTACGCCATTCTGCTGGCCATCGCGGCGGTCGGCGCGCTGCGCATCCAGGTTCCGCCGCGCGACCTGGCCGACTTGCGCGATGAAAGCTTCGTCGACCAGGTGCGCAGCGGCCTGCGCGTGCGCTGGCGCATCCCGCTGGAGCGCAGCTGGGCGTTCTGGGGCTTGCTGGTGATGACCGCCTACCTTCCCATGGTGGTCACGCTGCTGCCGATCAAGCTGCACCAACTGGGCCTGCCCGCGATCTGGCTGGGCGCTTGCGAAGCGGCCGCCAGCGGCGGCCTGCTGATCGGCTCGCTGTGGCTGACCCACCGCCTGCTGCAATACTGTAGCCGGCCGCGCGCCCGCGCATTCGCCATGTGGGCGCTGGCGGCGGTGTTCCTGGTGGTGGCGCTGACCGACAGCCCTTATCTGATGCTGGCGATGTTCGGCATCGAAGGCATGCTGCTGTCCATCACCATGCTGATCGGCCAGACCCATCGCACGCTGGCGGTGCCGGAGGCTTACCGCGCCCGGGTATCGGCGATCAATGTGCTGGTGGCCAAACTGGGCGGCATGCTGGGCCCGGCGCTGGCGGGCATTCTGCTGGCCAGCTGGTCGCTGGATGGCGTCTACCTGTTCTTCGCGCTATTCCACCTGTTGACGGTGCCGCCGATGCTCTTGCTGCCCGGCGTGAATCGCTTCCTCGGCCTGAGCCACGATGAGGTCAAGGACTGGTATCTGCGCCAGCATCCCGAAGCCTTCGAGCCGATCGCCCCGGCAGCCGGCAAATTGAAGCAGCCTATATAAAGCAAAACGGCGACCGGAATGGTCGCCGTTTGCACATATCTATATATAAGGCATGAAACCGGCTCAGAGCACGTAGCGCGCCAGATCCTCGCGCTCAGCCACTTCGCCCAGCTTGCCGTCGACGTAAGCGCCATCGATTTGGCATACGCCTGACTTGGAGTCGAAGGCCACTTCCTCCAGCAGCTTCTCCATCACCGTGTACAGGCGGCGGGCACCAATGTTCTCGGTTTTCTCGTTGACCTGCCAGGCGATCTCGGCCAGACGCTGGATACCGGACTCTTCAAACGCCAGCTCCACGCCCTCGGTGGCAAGCAGCGCCTGGTACTGCCGCGTCAGGCAGGCGTTGGTGCTGGTCAGGATGGCCTTGAAGTCGTCGACCGACAGCGACGACAGCTCGACACGGATAGGCAGGCGACCTTGCAATTCCGGAATCAGGTCCGACGGCTTGGACAGCTGGAAGGCGCCGGAAGCGATGAACAGGATGTGGTCGGTCTTCACCATGCCGTATTTGGTGGACACGGTGGTGCCCTCCACCAACGGCAGCAGATCGCGCTGCACGCCGGCGCGCGACACGTCGGCGCCGCTGTGGCCTTCGCCGCGGCTGGTGACCTTGTCGATCTCGTCGAGGAACACGATGCCGTTCTGCTCGACGTTCTTCAAGGCCTCGGCCTTCAGCTCTTCCTCATTGACCAGCTTGGCGGCTTCCTCGTCGATCAACAGCTTGAAGGCGTCCGCCACCTTCATCTTGGCGGCCTGCTTCTTGCCGGCGCCCAGTCCCTGGAACATGCCCTGCAGCTGGCTGGCGAAATCCTCCATGCCCGGCGGCGCCATCACGTTCATCTGAGCGGCCGGCGCGGCGATTTCCAGTTCGATCTCCTTATCGTCGAACTTGCCCTCGCGCAGCATCTTGCGGAATTTCTGCCGAGTGGCGCCATCCTCCTGCTTTTCCTCGACCGCCGGCTCCTCGGCGAAAAAGCCGGACGGCTGCTTGCGCGGCTGCGGCAGCAGCACGTCCAGGATGCGCTCCTCGGCGGCGTCTTCGGCGCGCGCGCGGTTGCGCTTGATCGCCGCTTCGCGAGTGTCCTTGATCGCCACGTCCACCAGGTCGCGGATGATGGTGTCGACGTCGCGGCCGACATAGCCGACCTCGGTGAACTTGGTGGCTTCCACCTTGATGAACGGCGCGCCGGACAGCTTGGCCAGGCGGCGGGCGATCTCGGTCTTGCCGACGCCGGTGGGGCCGATCATCAGAATGTTCTTGGGGGTGATTTCGCTGCGCAGCGGCTCCGCCACCTGCTGGCGGCGCCAGCGGTTGCGCAGGGCGATGGCGACGGCGCGCTTGGCCTTGTGCTGGCCGATGATGTGCTGGTCCAGTTCGTGGACGATTTCCTGCGGGGTCATTTGCGTCATGACGTTCTCCGCCCGGCGAGCCTCGCCGGGCCATGCATTCGGGATTAGGCCGCGTCGTCCGGGCCCAGGGTTTCGATCAGGTGGCTGTGGTTGGTGTAGATGCAGATGTCGCCGGCGATCTCCAGCGATTTCTTCACCACCACTTCCGGCGCGAGGTCGGTGTTCTCGAACAGCGCGCGCGCGGCCGATTGGGCGAAGGCGCCGCCGGAGCCGATGGCGGCGATGCCCTGCTCCGGCTCCAGCACGTCGCCGTTGCCGGTGATGATCAGCGTGTGGTCCTTGTCGGCCACGATCAGCATCGCCTCCAGCCGGCGCAGCATGCGGTCGGTGCGCCAGTCCTTGGCCAGCTCCACCGCCGACACCAGCAAGTTGCCCTGGTGCTTCTGCAATTTGGCCTCGAAGCGCTCGATCAGCGTGAAGGCGTCGGCGGTGCCGCCGGCGAAGCCCGCCAACACCTTGCCGCCGTGCAGCTTGCGTATCTTGCGCGCGGTGGCCTTGATCACGATATTGCCCAGGGTCACTTGCCCGTCGCCGCCCAGCGCCACGCGCTCGCCGCGGCGGACGGACACGATGGTGGTGCCGTCGAACTGCTGCATATTGGTATTCCAATCAATGGCGGCCGGCGGTGTGCCGGCCTTTGACCGATATATGCAGACGATCGCCGCGATTGCAAGCGCGCGCAACACCGTCCTCCCTCAAGCTAGAAAATGAGAATTGTTTGTATTATCATTTCCAGCATGAAATCCTCCGCTATCCTGCAATATTCCGCCCTCGGCGGCGTGCTGGCCGCGCATGCGCTGGCATTGACGCTGCTGAACGGCATGTCCGCGCGCACGCAGACCGTCACTCCGCCCCAGGCGCTGCGGATGGAGATGATTTCGCTGGCGCCGGCCGACAAGCCCGCGGCCGCGCCCAAGGCCGCCCCCGCGCCCGAGCCGGTCAAGCCGCAGCTCAAGCCTCAATCCAAGCCCGCGCCCAGCAAGCCTGCCGTCCAGCCCAAGCCGGACCTGCAGCCGGTGAAGACCCAGACCGACACGCCCGCGCCGGCCAAGGCGATCAGCGTCGCTGCGGCCCCTGCGGCTCCGGCCGCGCCGGCGGCGGAAGCGCCGAAGAACGCCGGCGGCGGCAAGACCGACAACCGCGACCTGCCCATCACCGAACCGCAGTCCCGCGGCGGCTATTTGAACAACCCGGCCCCGGCCTACCCGACGGTGTCCCGCGAAGAAGGCGAGGAAGGCACGGTGCGCCTGCGCGTCCATGTCAGCGCCCAGGGCCTGGCGCAGGATGTGTCGGTGCAGAGCAGCAGCGGCTTCCCGCGGCTGGACCGCGCCGCGCTGGCCGCCGTCAAGCGCTGGCGCTTCATCCCGGCCAAGCGCGGCGGCGAAGCCATCGCCTATCCCTTCATCGTACCCATAGAATTCTCACTCAAGTCTGCCAATACATGAACGTACTGTCCGTATTCCAACAAGGGGACGCCGTGCTGATCGCGGTGTTCATGATCCTGATCCTGATGTCGGTGCTCACCTGGTACCTGATCATCGTCCGCGGCGTGCAGACCCTGCGCCTGCGCCGCGCCAACCGCGAGGCGGAAAACGCGCTGTGGGGCGCGGCCGACTGGCGCCAGGCCGAAACCAGCCTGCAACATAGCCAGGGCCAGTTCGCCAACCTGGCGCGCGCCGGCCTCGCCGCGCTGAAGCAGTACCAGAGCCAGGCCGGCCGCGCGCTGGGCCAGGCCTGCGGCGTCGACGAGTTCCTGACCCGCGCCATCCGCAAGGTGCTGTCGCAGGAGATGGCCCGCCAGGAAGCCGGCCTGACCGTGCTGGCCTCGATCGGCTCCACCGCCCCCTTCGTCGGCCTGTTCGGCACCGTGTGGGGCATCTACCACGCGCTGGTCAACATCGGCCAGGCCGGCCAGATGAGCATAGGCGCGGTCGCCGGCCCGATCGGCGAAGCGCTGGTGGCCACCGCCGCCGGCCTGGCCGCCGCCATCCCGGCGGTGCTGGCCTACAACGCGCTCACCCGCGCCCAGCGCGTGATGTCGCAGGAACTGGACTACTTCGCCCATGACCTGCACGCCCAGCTGCTGACCCAGTCCGGAGAAAGCCATGGCGTTCGGTAGTTTCAACCAGGGCCCGGCCGCGCCGATGGCCGAACCCAACACCACGCCGCTGGTCGACGTGATGCTGGTGCTGCTGGTGGTGTTCATCATCACCACGCCGCTGCTGACCAACGCGGTCAAGGTGGATCTGCCGCGCGCGCAGGCCGCCGAGCATCAGGACAAGCCCGAGCAGATCCGCCTGGTGGTGGACGCCGCCGGCAAGCTGTTCTGGAACGACAAGCCGGTGGCCGAGACCGATCTGCCCGCCCGCTTCGCCGCCGCCTCCGCCGCCAACCCCGAAGTGGAGCTGCATTTGTCGGCCGACAAGGCGGTGCGTTACGAGACCGTGGCCAAGGCGCTGGCCGCCGCCCAGAAGAACGGCGTCGGCAAGATAGGCTTCGTCACCGCCGCGCAGTAAACCCGCTCCCGAAACAGCCCCGCTTCCCACCGGAAAGCGGGGCTTTCTCATCCTCGACGCGCCGGATCTTCCACCCGGCCGCGATCCGGCCTCTGGCCCCCGCCCCGGCTGCATGGCAATATCGTCCGCGCAGCCATCCATTCATCCCGCCGCGCCCGGCGCGGCGACAGCAACGGTCCCACACGATGCCGATCCGCTTTCCCCGACTCGCCCTGGCCGCCGCGCTCGCCTGCGCCGGCCAGGCCGCCCACGCCGCCCTGCAGCCCGCAGCCGACGCGCCGCTGGCGCGCCGCTCCAACTCTGTCTGCCATCACCTCGCCGACAACAGCCTGGACTGCACCACGGAAAACCAGTTCACGATCCTGAAGCCCGCCGGCAAGGACCTGCTGTCGCGCATCGACTTCACCTATTCCGACACCGACAGCCTGGAAGTGCTGGACGGCGAAGTGCGCCAGCCGAACGGGCGCGTGGTCAAGCTGGACAAGTCGCAGGTGGAAACCCGCGCCGCGCCCAATCCCTACGCCGGCGTCAGCCGCGACAAGCAGACCTGGATCGCCTTCCCCGAGCTGGCGGTGGGCAGCGTGGTCAGCTACCGCGTCAAGCGCCACATGGCCTCGCCGCCGCTGAGCCGCGAGCTGCTGTATCGGCTGGACTTCGACGCCGAACCCACCCGCAACGACAGCTTCCGCTTCGAACTGGACTCCCCGCGCCCGCTGCTGTGGCGCGGCGAAAAGATGGACGATTTCAAGATCGACGCCAGCGCCGACGGCAAACGCATCGTCGTCGAGCAAAAAGCGCCCCGCTATTTGAACTTCACCAATGAATGGGACAACAGCGCGCTGCGCAGCTGGCCGCGGCTGAGCATCGCCACCAGCGACTCGCCGCAAAGCCATTTCGGCGTCTACGCCGGGCGCTACAACCAAATCCTGTCCGCGCCGCTGCCGCCGGCCGCCGCCGCCGAGGTGGAGGCGCAACGCGGCAAACCCGCCGCCGAACAGGTGGCCGCCTTCATGCAGCACATCAACGGCCATTACCGCTATCTGAACGACCAGCGGCTGGCCGAGCGCGGCCTGGTGCCGTTCACGCTGGCCGAGATCGAACAGCACGGCTACGGCGACTGCAAGGACCTGGCCACGCTGCTGACCGCGATGCTGCGCGCGTCCGGCATCGCCGCCGAGCCCACGCTGGTCTTCCGCGGCAACGACGCGCAGCGTCCGCTGCTACCGGGCCTGGGCACCGTCAACCACATGATCGTCCGCGCCGTGGTGAACGGCAAAACCGAGTGGCTGGACCCGACCAACCCCTTCTTCGTCCCCGACCGCATCATGCCTGACCTGCAAGACCGGACCAGCTACCGCATCGGCGGCGACGGCCAGGTGCGCGAGGAAGCGATCCCGATGCAGGCGGCGACGCTGACCAGCCGCAGCGAGCGCGTGGAAACCCTGCGCCGCGACGGCAGCGCCGCCATCGCCATCCGCGGCGAAGTCTCCGGCTGGCCGCTGGTGCAGCTGGCGATGCAGGACCGCTTCCAGGGACCGGCCAGCTCCGACCAAAGCCTGTGCCGCGCGGTCAACAAGCAGCCGCGGGAATGCAAGGTGGACCGCCCCGCCACCGGCTTTCTGCAGCCGGCGCGCTACGCGGCGCGGATAGACAGCGTCGACCAGCGCGCGGTGGAGAAGATTTCCGGGCTTTATCTGTACGACCCCGGCCTGGAGCATGACTGGGACGGTTTCGCCAGCTATCTGGCCAACGGCAACCAGGCCGACGTCTACCTGGGCGACGCCGAAACCACCGAACGCGCGGTGACGCTGCGCGGCGCCCGCGCCATCCAGCCGCCGTTCAGCTGCCAGGCCAGCTCGCGCTGGTACGACCTGTCGCTGGAGCAGCGGAAAACGCCGGACGGCATCCGCTACCAGTACCGGCAGACCCGCAAGGTGCGCTGGCTGAGCCATGACGAGATCGCCAGCCCCGAATTCATCCGCTTCAACGAAGCGGCGCGCGCCTGCGCGATTCAGGCACGGCAGATCAT
Organism: Chromobacterium sp. INPA-IVC; assembly: GCF_059047085.1. Classification (NCBI taxonomy): domain Bacteria; kingdom Pseudomonadati; phylum Pseudomonadota; class Betaproteobacteria; order Neisseriales; family Chromobacteriaceae; genus Chromobacterium; species Chromobacterium sp. INPA-IVC. The sequence continues at coordinate 7,770 of NZ_JBTNLS010000007.1, forward strand.
CAAGCTCTGAGCAAAAACGCAATCCGCACAAAGGACGGCCCCGGCCGTCCTTTTTCATGCCGTTTTGACAAGCGATTCCTTTAAAAACTGCCACGAAAATTCAATAGCGATCACATGCAAGCCTTGCTGCATGATGCGCATAGCATGACAATGACGGATTGGCAGCCATACTAAGATAGCAAGGTCATAGAGAAGCAAACCATGAAACAGACCTCAACAGGCCATCGCGGCGGCCGCGAAGTGCAGCTGGCGCCGCACGAACTAATCGTCACCAAGACCGATCCCACCGGCCACATCACTTACGCCAACCGCGTGTTCATGCGCATCGCCGGCTATGCCGAGCACCAGCTGCTGGGCAAGCCGCACAATCTGATCCGCCACCCGGACATGCCTCGCGGCGCCTATCGGCTGATGTGGCAGACGCTGCAAGCCGGCCACGAATTCTTCGCACTGGTGAAGAACGCCACCCTAGACGGCGATTACTACTGGGTGCTGGCCAACGTCACCCCGGACTACGACCTCAAAGGCAAGCTGCAAGGTTATTACTCGGTGCGCCGTCCGCCCAGCCGCGCCGCCATCGCCGCCATCGAGCCGATCTACGCCGAGATGCGCAAGATCGAAGCCGCGCACGGCAAGGCCGCCGCGCCGGACGCTTCACGCGACTGGCTGCTGGCCCTGCTGGAGGATAAGGGCTGCAGCTACCAGGACTTCATTCTGGGACTGAACGCCGATGTGCTCAAAGCCAGAGGAGCCGCCGCATGAGTTCTTTGCGCAAAACCACGCCCTTCCTGCGCTCGCACCTGGCCTGGGCCCTAGGCGCCTTCAATCTGCTGGTGCTGCTGTCCATCCTGGACGAATACCTGCTGCCGCCGATGGCGCAAGCCCTGATCAGCCTTCTGCTGATGGCCGCCACCCTGGCCCTGTCCTGGTGGCTATGGCGGCAAGGCAGCCGCCTCTTCCTGCTGCTCAACACCCTGACCCGCCAGCTGGGCCTGGCCTGCAGCGGCGAACTGCACCACCGCAGCATCCAGACCCGGCAGATGGGCGAGGTCGGCCAGGTGGCCTGGCAGCTGAACGATTTCCTCGACTTGGTGGAAACCTATTTCAAGGAAATCAACACCTGCTTCCAGGAGATCAGCCAGGGCAACTTCAGCCGCAGGCCGCTGAGCCAGGGCCTGCCCGGCATCCTGTCCAGCTCGCTGGAAAGCGTCAACGCCGCCATCCAGTCGATGGCCGACAACGACGGCTTTGTGCGCCGCAACCGGCTGTCGTCCCAGCTGGCCGCGTTGAACAATCCCCATCTGCGCCAGGACCTGGCCGGCAGCCAACGCGATCTCGCCGCCATCAGCCAGGCGATGGACCAGGTCGCCGGCATCACCCGCGACAACGCCGCCGGCGCCCGCGTCAGCCTGGACAGCGCCAACGAGCTGTCCGGCCACCTGGACACCATCGCCGGCAGCGTCACCAGCATGGACACCGCCAGCCAGATGCTGGCCCAGGAATGGCAGGGCATCGAGACCTCGCTGGCCGACATCTCCGCCATCGCCGACCAGACCAATCTCTTGGCGCTGAACGCGGCGATCGAGGCCGCCCGCGCCGGCGAAACCGGCCGCGGCTTCGCCGTGGTGGCCGACGAGGTGCGCAAGCTGGCCGAGCGCAGCAAGAGCACCGCCAACCAGGTGCAGGGCGTGCTGGAGTCGTTGTCCAGCCGCATCGGCGACATGCAGGCCCAGGCCAGCGCCGCCGGCGGCGTGGCCGGTGAGGTGCAGTCTTCGGTGGACTCGTTCCGCCAGCGTTTCTCCAGCCTGGCCGAGCAATCCGACCTGGTGCTGCAGCAGGTCAGCGCGGTGCAACAGAAATCGCAAACCTCGCTGCAGAAAGTGGGCCATGTGATCTACAAGCAGAGCGCCTATCACGCGATCGAGGAAGCGCAGGAAGCGCCGCCTGCGCTAGAGCTGGAAACCTGGCTGGAGGGCGACGGCTCGGCGCTGTTCGGCAGCACCGCCCATTCCCTGCGCCCGCCGCTGCTGCAGCTACGGCAACAGGTGGACGCCGCGCTGCGCGCCGCCAGCCAGAACGGCCAGCTGGACGAGGCCGCCATCGTCTCCAGCATGCAGGCGGTGGAACAAGCCAGCCAGAAGCTGCAATCAGGCCTGGAGGAACTGGGCGGGCGATGAGCCGCCGCCATCGATAGCGACAGCCGGGCGACGCCCGGCTTTTTTCATGCCCGCGCGCAGCAGGCAAGGCGTCAGTGCCGGCTGGGCAAGCGGTAGCGCAGCAGCCAGAAATGCTCGCGCCGCAACAACGCCATCTCGGCCGCGCCGTACGGCGCCAGCAGGATGCGGAACTCCGCCTCGGTCGGGAAATTCTTCAGCACCCGGCTCTCCCCGCCGTCGTGCCGCGGCCGGCGCTGGTAGCCGTTGCCGGCCTCGTCGTACTCCATCACCGGAAACTGCCCGCCCTGAATCTCGCTGTTGTCCAGCAGGATCACCGTCGCGCCGGGCGCCAGACAGCCGTGCAGCGCCGCCAGCGCCGCCTCGCGCCGCTGGCGCGGCAGATGGGAAAACCACAAGCCGGCGAAGGCCGCGTCGAACGGCTCCGCCGGTTTGGACAGCGCTTCGATCTCGGCCGCCGAGAACGCCACCCCGCCCACCCCGGGCCGCTGCCCGGCCAGCGCCAGCGCGCCGGGCGACACGTCCAGCGCCAGATAGGCGCGCGCCGCCGGCGCCAGATACTGCGTCCAGTAGCCGCTGCCGCAAGCCAGCTCCAGCACCCTGCGGCCGAAATACTGCTGCGGCAGCCAACGCCGCAGCCAGGCCAGATCCAGCGCCCGCTCCGGCTGCTCGTAAACCGTATCGTAGAACGCCACGCGCTCCGCGTAGCCGTCGTCATCCCGATTCATTCCCGCGTCCCCGCCATCAAACACTCAATTAGCATAACACGCTGGAGAAATGCTATTTCATCAACATCATTACGTAAATAATGAATGTATTTCATTATAAAAATAATATTTGAATACAGACTCTAGCTGTAATCGATAATTCATCCTACCCAATACCGCCTCAAAATCAGGTCGTCAAACCTGTCCCTTCGATCCCCTGGCGTGCTGTTCCCAAAAAAATGCCCCGCCGGCAAAAACCGGCGGGGCGGAAAACCAATTCAATCTCGCGGCGGACGCCTCGCTCAGAAGAAGCCCAGCTTGTCCTCGCCATAGCTGACCAACAGGTTCTTGGTCTGCTGGTAATGCTCCAGCATCATCTTGTGCGTCTCGCGGCCGATGCCCGACTGCTTGTAGCCGCCGAATGCGGCATGCGCCGGGTAGGCGTGATAGCAGTTGGTCCACACCCGGCCGGCCTCGATGTGGCGGCCCATGAAGAAGGCGGTGTTCATGTCGCGCGTCCACACGCCGGCGCCAAGGCCGTACAGCGTGTCATTGGCGATCGCCAGCGCCTCGTCGCGATCCTTGAAGGTGGTCACCGACACCACCGGGCCGAAGATCTCCTCCTGGAAGATGCGCATCTTGTTGTGGCCGTGGAACACGGTGGGCTGGATATAGAAGCCGCCGGCCAGATCGCCGTCCAGTTGAGCGCGTCCGCCGCCGGCCAGCAGCTTGGCGCCCTCGTCGCGGCCAATGGCCAGATAGCTCTGGATCTTGTCCATCTGCTCCTGCGACGCCTGCGCGCCTATCATCGTCGCCGGGTCCAGCGGGTTGCCCTGCTTGATCGCCGCCACGCGGGCCAGCGCCTTTTCCATGAAGCGGTCGTAGATGGATTCGTGGATCAGCGCGCGGCTGGGGCAGGTGCACACCTCGCCCTGGTTCAGCGCGAACATCACAAAGCCCTCGATCGCCTTGTCGAGGAAGGCGTCATCCTTCGCGGCCACGTCGCCGAAGAAGATGTTCGGCGACTTGCCGCCCAGCTCCAGCGTCACCGGGATCAGGTTCTGGCTGGCGTACTGCATGATCAGCCGGCCGGTGCCGGTTTCGCCGGTAAATGCGATCTTGGCGATGCGCTTGGAGCTGGCCAGCGGCTTGCCGGCCTCGACGCCGAAGCCGTTGACCACATTGAGCACCCCCGGCGGCAGCAAATCGCCGATCAGTTCCATCAGCACCAGGATGGACAGCGGCGTCTGCTCGGCCGGCTTCAGCACCACGCAGTTGCCGGCGGCCAGCGCCGGTGCCAGCTTCCACGCCGCCATCAGGATGGGGAAGTTCCACGGGATGATCTGGCCGACCACGCCCAGCGGCTCGTGGAAGTGGTAGGACACGGTGTTGGCGTCGATCTCGCCCAGGCTGCCTTCCTGCGCCCGCACGCAGGAGGCGAAATAGCGGAAGTGGTCGATCGCCAGCGGAATGTCGGCGGCGCGGGTCTCACGGATCGGCTTGCCGTTGTCCCAGGTTTCCACCTCGGCCAGCAGGGCCAGATTGGCCTCCATCCGGTCGGCGATCCTGTTCAGCACGATGGCGCGCTCGGTCACCGGCGTGTGGCCCCAGGCGTAGCGGGCGGCATGAGCGGCATCCAGCGCCAACTCCACGTCCTGCTCGTCCGAACGCGGAATCTCGCACAACGGCTGGCCGGTGATCGGTGTCACGTTCTCGAAGTAGCGGCCATTGACCGGCGGCACCCAGCGCCCGCCGATGTAGTTGGCGTAACGCGATTTCAGTTCGAATCCTGGCTTGAGTTGCATGGCGGTCTCCTTGACGTTGTGGCTCCTGCAAACCGCTTGTTGCGCAAGTCCCATGCCAGTCATTATCCGCATTGCATGGCAGCATCGCGCCAAGCCAGACCAGTCCGAGTGTTCGGCTCCCGCATGCCGCGGCGCAACAAACAACTGGAAAATCAGCCGCTTGCCAGCCTGGCGAAAGCGGCCATAATCGGCTGCATTCCCCACCGAAACTGTCGCGCATCGGCACAGCTGTCCCGCCGCCGCGCGACACCCCGCCGGAGCCGCGCATGAAACCCACCGCCCGCTTGCCGCTGGACGAGATCCGCCGCCGCTTTTTCGCCGGCCAGCCGCTGCCCGGCCAGGCGTTGCCGCCGTCCATCCTGCACTCCTGGCAACGCTGCCAGGGCCTGGGCCTGTCCGCCGGTGGCCGCGGCGGCGAGCGGTTGACCGACGGCGAGCTGCGCGACCGGCGCGACGCCAACGCCGACTGGCTGGAGCCGGCGCGGCCGGCGCTGGCCGGGCTGTACGAGCAGGTGTCGGCCGGCGGCCTGGCGCTGGTGGTGGCCGACCGGAGGGGACTGGTGCTGGACCAGGCGGGGGACATCGGCTTTCTCGACAAAGCCGAGCGGCTGGCGCTGACGCCGGGCATGGACTGGAGCGAGGCCGCGCGCGGCACCAACGCCATCGGCACCGCGCTGGCCGCGGCCGACAGCGTGCTGGTGCGCGGCGCCGAGCACTATCTGGAACGCAACCGGGCGCTCAGCTGCGCCGCCAGCCCGCTGTTCGGCCCCCAGGGCCAATTGCTGGGCGTGCTCGACATCAGCGGCCCCGGCCGCAAGCTGGGCGAGGCGCAGCGACTGGCGCTGCAGGCCGCGCGCGCGCAAATAGAGGCGCGCCAATTGGAAGAGGCCGCCCGTCACGGCTGGCGGCTCACGCTGCACGCCGATCCGCGCTGGCTGGACAGCCCGGCGGCCAGCCAGCTGGTATTCGACGGCGATGGCCGGCTGCTGGCGGCCAACCGCGCCGGCCTCGCGCTGTGCGGGCTGGAGCCGGACGCCTGGCAACCGCGCCATTTCGCCGCGCTGTTCGGCCAGAGCCTGGAACACTGGCTGGACCGCCACGGCCCGGCCGCCGGCCTGCTGGCGCTCGGCCACCACCAGCTGTCGGCCCGGCTGCGCCCGCCGCCGCGCCAGTTCCCCAAGCCAAGCGCGCCCGCCGCCGGCACGCCGCGCCCGCCCGCCGCGCCGGCGCTGGACGGACTGCCGGACGGTTTGTTCGCCACCGCGCTGAAATTGCTGGAAGCGGACATTCCAGTGCTGATCCTGGGCGAAACCGGCACCGGCAAGGATAGGCTGGCGCGCGCGCTGCACGCCGCCGGCAGCCGCCGCGGCGCGGCCTTCGTCGCGGTCAACTGCGCGGCGATACCGGAGGGGCTGATCGAGGCCGAGCTGTTCGGCTACCAGCCCGGCGCCTATACCGGCGCCAGCCGCCAAGGCAGCAAGGGCCGGCTGCGCGAAGCCGACGGCGGCGTGCTGTTCCTGGACGAGATCGGCGACATGCCGCCGGGCCTGCAGGCCCGGCTGCTCAGGGTTCTGCAGGAACGGGAAGTGACGCCGCTGGGCGGCGGGCCGGCGCAAAGGCTGGACATCCATCTGATCTGCGCCACCCACCGCGATCTGCGCGCGCGGGTGGACGACGGCGGCTTCCGCGCCGACCTCTACTACCGGCTGTGCCATTACCCGCTCAGCCTGCCGCCGCTGCGCGAGCGCGGCGACGCGGCGGCGATAGCGCAGACGATGCTGGACGGCATGGGCGCGGCGCGGCGCGGCATTTCGCTGGCGCCGGAGCTGGCGCGGGCCATCCGCGGCTATCGCTGGCCGGGCAATCTGCGCGAGCTGTCCAATCTGCTGGCCACGCTGCTGGCGCTGGCCGACGACGGCGCCGCGCTCCGCGTCGAGCATCTGCCGGCTGCGCTGCGCGAAGACATGGCGGCGCAGGGCCATGCGGTGGCGGACAGCGCCATCGCCGACCTGCTGCGCCGCTGCGGCGGCAACGCCAGCGCCGCGGCGCGGGCGCTGGGCGTCAGCCGCTCCACCTTGTACCGGCGGCTGGGCAAGACGCGCGGTAAGGCATCGCCGCCCGCCCCTGCGGTTTGACAGACCGCAGCGGAAGCGCGCGGAATCGCCAGCTGGCTCAGCCGGCTTCCGCCATCAGCGCGGCGAACATTTCGCGTATCCAGCGCTGGCCAGGATGGCCATGATTGCGCGGGTGCCACGCCATCGCCACATCGAAGCCCCGCACCGGAAACGGGCAGAGATGCACGTCCAGCGGCACGCGCGCCGCGGACACCAGCCGCTCCGGCATCAACGCGACGAAATCGGTCTGGGATACGATTTCCGGCACCAGCAGGAAAGACGCCACCGACAGCGCCACCCGGCGCGCCAGTCCCCGCTCGGCCAGGGCCACGTCCACCGCCGTGCCGAAATCGCCGCTGCCCAGCGACACCACCACATGCTCCTGCTCCAGATAGCGCGCCAGCGTGACCCCTTGCCGCCAGGCAGGATGATCCGGACGGCTGATCAACGCATAGCGGTCCTCGAACATCGCCTGGGTAAGCAGGCCCGGCGGCGCGCTCTCCTGGCTGATCAAGGCCAGGTCGACCTCGCCGCTTTCCATCTGCCGCTGCAGACGGGCCGTCTCCAGATTGCGCACCGCCACCCGGATGCCCGGCGCCGTCTCGCTCAGCCGCTTGACCAGCGGGATCGCCGCCACCGCCTGGGCATAATCGGTGCACGCCAGCTGCAAGGTCATGCCGGCCTCCGCCGGATCGAAGTCCTGGTGCGTCATCATGGTTTCGCGCACCTGCCGCAGCGAGGCCTGCAATGGCGCCAGCAACTGCTCCGCCTTGGCGGTCGGCCGCATGCCACGCTGCGCCGGAAGCAACAGCGGATCGCCGAACAGATCGCGCAGCCGCGCAAGCTGGGCGCTGACCGCGGGCTGGCTCAGGTGCAGCCGCTCGGCGGCGCGGGTGACGTTGCGCTCCTCCAGCAGCGCTTCCAGCGTTTGCAACAGGTTCAAATCCAGGCGTCTGGTATCCATATATTCAATGACTAGCGAGAAATCTATCGATTTCACTTATTTATCATGCCCGGACAGACTGTGGCCATCTCAAACCGATGACGCCGGAGCCATTCATGAGCCGCACCATCCTGCTGGTCTACGCCCAGCCCGAGCCCACCTCGCTGACCCGCAGCTTCGTCGACGCCGCCGTCGACACCTTTGCCCGCCAGGGCCACCTCGTGTTGCAATCCGATCTCTACGGCATGCGTTGGAAAGCGGTGCTGGACGCCGACGACTTCCCGCAACGCGCCGATCCGCAGCGGCTGTCCTTCATCGAAGAATCCGGCCAAGCCTACGCCAGCGGCGCGCAGCCGCCGGACGTGGCCGAGGAGCAGCGCAAGCTGCTGGCCGCCGACGCGGTGATCTTTGTGTTCCCGCTGTGGTGGTACGGCGTGCCGGCCATTCTGAAAGGCTGGTTCGAACGGGTGTACGCCTATGGCTTCGGCTATGGCTATCAGGGCCAGGGCAACCGGCTGCGCTACGGCGACGGCGCGCTGAAGGGCAAGCGGGCGCTGCTGGCCGCGATGGTCGGCGGCGGCGAAGAGGATTACGGCCCGCGCGGCATCAACGGGCCGTTGAAGGAGCTGCTGTTCCCGGTGGCCCACGGCTGCCTGTTCTACCCCGGCATGGACGTGCTGCCCCTTCACGCGGTGTACGGGGTCAACCGCCTCAGCCGCGAAGAGATCGCGCGGCAGCTGGATGGCTGGCGGCAGCGCTTGGCCGGCCTGTTCGACGAAGCGCCGATTCCATTCCGCAGCCAGAACGGCGGCGATTATCCGGACAGCCACCAGCTGGCGGCACACGTCGCGCCGGACGTCGAGGGCATCTGGGCGCATGTGGCCGCGCCGCGCAGCCATGCGCCGCAACCGCCAGCCGCGGAGCGCGCCGGGCAATAAAAAACGGCGAGGAGACATGCTCCCCGCCGTTTTTGGCTTGCCGATTCAATCAGAAGCCGAAGGCCGCCAATTCCTCCGCGGTCAGATGCCGCCACTCGCCCGCCGGCAGATCGCCCAAGACAATCGCCCCCAGGCTTTCGCGGTGCAGCGCCTCGACGCGGTTGCTGGCCGCCGCCACCATGCGCTTCACCTGGTGGTACTTGCCTTCGGTGATGGTCAGCACAATGGTGTGGGCGTCGATCTGGGCTACGCTGTCGGCGGCGAACTCGCGCGCCTCGTCGTTCAGGTACACGCCGCTCTGCAGCTTGGCGATCAGCTCCGGCGTCGCCTCGTGCTTCAGCGTGGCGCGGTAGACCTTGGGCACCAGCTTTTTCGGCGAGGAGAGCGCGTGGATGAACTGGCCGTCGTTGGACAGCAGGATCAGGCCGGTGGTGTCCACGTCCAGGCGTCCCACCGCGCTGATGTCCAGATTGGAGAACTGGTCCGGCAGCAGCCGATAGATGCTGGGGTGGCAATTCGGCTTGTGCGAGGTCTCGTAATTGGCCGGCTTGTGCAGCAAGAGGTATAGCGGCCCGCGCACCACCGGCCACGGCTCGTCGTCCACCGTCAGGCTGGAAATGTCGGCCAGCTCGAACTGGGCCCGGTAGTTGTCCACCACCTCGCCGTTCACTTCCACCAGGCCGTAGTCGATCAGCTGGCGGCATTCCTTGCGGCCGCCGAAGCCTTGTTGTTGCAACAGTCGATAGAGTTCCATGGCCGGATGGTAGCACGCGCGCCGCGCGCCTGCCCGGCTTGCCTGCGGCGGCGCATGACGCCATAGTCATCGGGAGCGGACTGAACGAAAGACCCCGGCATGCCCTACCCGAAATACGCGCTGCACAGCCTGGGCTGGATGCGCTACCAGCGGCGGCGCATCTTGCGCGCGGCGTTGTTCAGCGCATTGCTGTTCGCGCCGGCGGCGGCGCTGACCCTGTCCGGACACGGCGCCGGCGTGTTCCTGTTCGCGCTGGCCGCCAACTACAGCGCGCTGTGCATGATGATGGCGCGCCGGCTGCAGCCGCTGTCGCTGCTGGCGATACCCGGGCTTTACCTGGCCGGCCGGCTATGCGCCGGCCAGCCGGCGATCATGCTGGCCCTGCTGGCGGCGGGGCTGGCTCTGCAGGCGCTGAGCGCGCGCCGCGGCCTGCACAAGGGCGTGCAATTCTGGCTGTTCGCGCTGCTGTTGGGAAACATGACCCCCGCGGCGGCGATTCCGCCATGGCAGGAAGCCGCCTGGATGCTGGCCGGCGCCGGCTACGGCGACGCGTTGGCCCGGCTGGGGCTGCGCGACTGGTTTCGCGTGCTGCCGGCGGCCTCGTCCGCCGACGCGCGCCGCTACGCTTGGCATCTGCTGCCCTGGGGCATCCTCGCCTGGCTGGCCGGCGGCTGGATGCGCAGCGCGCATGCGTGGTGGCTGCCGATCGCCGCCGTGGCCATCCCCGATCCGTCTCCGGACCAGATGCTATGGCTGGCGCGCGAGCGGACGATAGGCACACTGGCCGGCGCGCTGCTGAGCGGCCTCATGTACTGGTCGCTGCGGGCGCTGGACGCGCCGCCGCTGTGGCACGTGCTGGCGCTGGCGCTGCTGCAGATGGCGATGCTGATCGCGATGCGGCACAGCTTCCGCGTCTTCGTCGCGCTGCTGACCGCTCTGGTGCTGTCGCTGCTGCCGCCCGGCCAGCTGGCCAGCGGCGCGCTGGAACGGGTGGAAGACACCCTGGTCGCCGCGCTGCTGTTCGCCGCGCTGGCGTGGTTCCTGCGGCAACGCGCTCCGTCCGTCCCGGACGGCAAGGGCTGAAGCCGGCTACCGCCGCCGCCGCGCTCGGCTAGCCCCCCGCGTCCGAGCGCTGATCCTCGCCCCGCAAATTTCCGCGCGCGCGCTCCAGCGCCTGTTCCGGGGTCCGGTCGCCCGCCCCGGCCAGGCACAGGCCGGCCCGCAGCTCGAGGTAGGCGCCGTCAGGCAGACCGGCCTCGATCAAGCCGGCGCTCAACCGCTCGCGGATCCGCGCCAGCACCACCTGCGCCTCGGCCTCGCCGGTTTCGGGCAGCAACAGGCCGAACTCCTGCGGCGACAGGCGGCCGGCGACATCGCTTTCCCGGATCGCGGCGGCGATGGACTGGGCGGCGATGCGCATCAGCATCTGGCTCACCAGCTGGCCGTAGGATTTGCTCAGCCGGCACAGGTCGTCCGCCTCCAGCAGCACCGCGGCCAGCGGCTTGCCCTGGCGCAAGGCCAGCTGCATGCATTTGGCTCCGACGTCGAAGAACATCTGGCGGTTGAACAGGCTGGAGGCCTCGTCCGACACCACGATGCGGTACAAGGCCTCGCTGCGGATATGGCGCGCGGTGGTGTCCTGCTGCAGCGCGGCGAAATGGCTGAGTTCGCCGCTCTCGTCGAACAGCGGCAGCAGATGCAAGCGGGCCCAGTATGGGGTGCCGGAGCGGTGGTAATTGAGCAGCTCCACCGTGGTCTGCCTGCCGTCGCGCAGCGCGGCGCTCAGCTGCAGCAGCGCGGCGGGATCGGTCAGCGGCCCCTGCAGCACGCGCGGCGAGCGCCCCAGCAACTCGCTGGCGTCGTAGCCGCTCATCCGGCACATCGCCGGATTGACGTAGACGATGATGGGGCCCGGCGGCTGCAGCGGCGCCACCTCGGTCACCATCACCGCGTCATGGGCGTGGTCGACTATCTGGCGGAACAGATTGAGTTGGAATGGCATGGCGGCGGCCCGCGTCGATTGGCGTCATGCTTTATTGATAGCAGCGCTGACCGGCTCCGGCATCGCGCCGGCTTGTTTATATTATGAGAATCATCTGAACTGCCGGGAGACGGCATGCGCTATCCGGATTCGCACAAGGCCCAGACCCGCCGGCGCATCGTGGCGATGGCCGCGCTGCGCTTTCGCGCCGAAGGACTGGCCGGCGTCGGCATCGCCAACCTGATGGCCGACCTGGGCCTGACCCATGGCGGCTTCTACGCCCATTTCTCCGGCAAGGACGAACTGGTGGCCGCCGCCTGCGGCGAAGCGCAGAGGCAGATGGCGGAACAATGGCGGCCGCTGCTGGAAAACAGCGCGGACGGCGGCTGCCTGGCCGCGCTGGCCGACCACTACCTGAGCCCCGCCCACCGCGACTTTCCCGACTCGGGCTGCGCGGCGGCGGCGCTGGCGGGCGAGATCGCGCGCCAGGACGCCGGCGTGCGCCGGGCGTTCGCCGCCGGCCTCGGCCCGCTGCTGGCGCAGTTGGAAGACGCCAGGCGCCGGGACGGCGCGGGGCCGGCGCCCGAGGCCAGCCTGGCGATGATGGTGGGGGCGCTGCTGCTGGCGCGGGCGGTGCCCGACGCCGAACTGTCGCAGCGGTTTCTGGACGAGGCGCGCGCCGCGCTGCGCGCTCAGGGCGAATAGGCGCGCGGCTGCAAACAGGCTTCGCGGGTTTCCTGCAGCAAGCGGTCGAAGTCGCCGCTGTCCTGCAAGACCTTCAGGCCGCGGTTGAAACGCTCCACCAGTTCCTTGCCCTGCGCGTGCTTGCGCCAGATCACCACGTGCAGCGGCGCCGACCAGAACGAGCGGCTCTGCGCCTCCAGCTGCGCGCCCTGGGCCGGCGGGAAATGGTGGGCGATCAGGTAACGGCCCACTTCCATATCGATGGGGAACAGATCGATGCGGCCGGCCAGCAGCTTGCGCAGATTGACCAGGTCGTCCGGCGCGCTGTCCACCGCCAAGATCCCGTTCTTGGCCTGGGCGTCGAAATCGTCGGAATAGTAGTTGCCGACGGTGATGCCGACGCGGGCGCCCTTGAGCTCGGCCCAGCGGCTCCAGTCCAGCTTGTGGCTCTTGCGCTGGTAGAACACCATGCGCGCCGACAACACCGGCAAGGTGTACAGCAGGTCGCGTTTGCGCTCCGCGGTCGGCGCCCAGCCGAAGCTGCCGTCTACCTGGCCGTTGCGGGCCGACTGCAGCGTACGGTTGTTGGGGTAATAGCGGAAGGCGACATCGACGCCGCCGCGGGCGAAGGCTTCCTTCACCAGCCGCGACAGAATGCCGTCGTAAGGCAGCTCCTGGCCCATGTACGGCGGCCATTCCTGATTGGAGAGCGTGATTTTGAGGCGTTGGGCAGCCTCAACCGGAGCCGCCAGCAGCGCGGCCCAGCTCAGGATACCCAGCGCCAAGCCGTGGTATCGCATCGTATTCCCGATCTTGCAAAATGCCCGGAGCCGTCCTTGTTTTATATGCTGCGGACAGTCTCCAGGCGAGCATAACCGTCAATGCGATATGCATCAATGCGAACCTTTTCGGTGCAATTCACACCGAGGCCGGTTTAGCGGCCTTTCGGCGGGCTGAACAGCGCGGGCTTCGGCGAGGACGGCTTGGCGGCGCGACCGCCCTGGCCGGTGCCCTGACCCTGGCGCGGACCGCCATTGCGGCCATGGCCGGCCGGCTTGCTTTCGGTCTGGTGGCGCGGCTTGGCCGGCGCGTTGCGCGACTGGCCCTGCCCCTGGCCGCGGTGTTGGCCTTGCCCCTGGCCGCCTCGACCACCCTGGCCTTGTCCGCGGCCGCGGGCGCCGCCGCCCATCGGAATCGGCTCCGGCTTGACGTTGAGATCGGCCTCGAAGCCCGGCACGGTGAAGCGCTCGATCGACATCTTGATCAGCTTCTCGATGTCGCGCAGGAAGCTGAACTCGTCGACGCACACCAGCGACAGCGCCTCGCCCGGCGTGCCGGCGCGGCCGGTGCGGCCGATGCGGTGCACATAGTCTTCCGACACGTTGGGCAGTTCGAAGTTGACCACGTGCGGCAGCTGGTCGATGTCCAGGCCGCGCGCGGCGATGTCGGTGGCCACCAGCACTTGCAGCTCGCCGCTCTTGAAGTCGGCCAGCGCGCGGGTGCGCGCGTTCTGGCTCTTGTTGCCGTGGATGGCCGCGGCCGGAATGCCGATCTTGTCCAGCTTCTCCGCCAGGCGGTTGGCGCCGTGCTTGGTGCGGGTGAACACCAGCACCTGGAACCAATTCTGCTCGCGGATGAGGTGGATCAACAGATCGGTCTTTTTGTCGCGGTCAACCAGGTGTACCTTCTGGGTCACCAGTTCGTTGGTGGTGTTGCGGCGCGCCACTTCCACTAGTTTGGGGTTGTCCAGCAGCTTGTCGGCCAGCGCCTTGATTTCGTCGGAGAAGGTGGCCGAGAACAACAGGTTCTGACGCTTGGCCGGCAGCTTGGCCAGCACCTTCTTGATGTCGTGGATGAAGCCCATGTCCAGCATGCGGTCGGCTTCGTCCAGCACCAGGATCTCGACGCCGGACAGGTCGACGGTCTTTTGGCCGACGTGGTCCAGCAGGCGGCCCGGCGTCGCCACCAGGATGTCCACCGGCGAGCGCAGCGCCTTGATCTGCGGATTGATGTTGACGCCGCCGAACATCACCAGCGACTTCAACGGCAGGTATTTGCTGTAAGTGCGCACCGACTCTTCCACCTGGGCGGCCAGCTCGCGGGTGGGGGTCAGCACCAGCGCGCGCGGACGGCCGGCATGGTGGCTGGGGGAGCGCATCAGCAGTTGCAGCAGCGGCAGCGTGAAGCCTGCGGTCTTGCCGGTGCCGGTCTGGGCCGCGGCCAGCAGATCGCCGCCTTGCAGCACCTGCGGAATCGCCTGGGCTTGAATCGGAGTGGGCGTGGTATAACCGGTATCGGCGACAGCGCGCAGCAAAGGGTCGGCCAGGCCTAGGTCGGCGAAGGTAAGATCGGACATAATATGCTCCTGCGACGGCCTATCGCAGAACTGCGACCAATCCAGGCTGACGGGAAAAGAAGTTGAACTCGGATGAGAAAGGCGCGCGGGACTGGCACTCGCGCGAAGCGTCGCAGTTTACAGCCAATCGCCGGCATTGGGAACTCGCCGCCGCGAAAGGCCGCAGGAAGCCGATGACGCCGCAGCGGACGGCAAACCGGCTCGCTATAATACGTTGTATTCAAGGATAGATTATGCCCGTAGCCCCATCTCGGCTGATAGGCTTGTTTTTGCTGCTGCCCACGCTGGCCCTGGCCGCCAAGGGCGGCCATGCCCATGCCGGCGGAGAAGGCGTCCCGCCGGCGGCGCCAGCCGCGCCCGCCGCCGTCCTGCCGCCGGTGGCCACCGATTTCCACTGCGACCAGCCCGCCAATATGGTGGAGAGCATGGTATGCCAGGACGATGGCCTGACCCGGCTGGACAACCGGCTGGAGAAGGTTTACGCCCAGGCGCTGAGCCAGGCCGAGCAAAGCCGCAGCGGCGCGCAAGCCAAGCTGATCGCCGAACAGAAGCGCTGGGTGAAAGGCCTGAAGGACTGCATGAAGGACGAGGATCCCCACATGTGCCTGGGCGACACCTACATCCTGCGCATCACCCAGCTGCAAGCCACCTGGAACCTGGCCCAATCGCTGACGCCGCTGCGCTACCTGTGCCGCGGCCAGCCCGGCGCCACCATCCTCGCCACCTTCTACCGCACCCACCCCGCCACCGCCAAGCTGGAGCGCGGCAGCGCGCTGGTGATCGTGCACCAGGGACTCAGCGGCAGCGGCTCGCGCTATCAGGGCCAGGGCGTCGAGTTCTGGATCAAGGGCCGCGACGCCAGCGTCAACTGGCGCGGCGAATCGCTGGAATGCACCAGCCAGCCCTCGCCTTGACGCCGGCCGGCGGTTAGAATCGGACGCCCTGCCGCAATGTCGCGCCGGGCGAACCCGATTCAGCGAAGACTCCCATGGCCCTGACCGCCACCATATACAAAGCCACTCTGACGCTGTCCGACATGGACCGCGGCTATTACGCCACCCATCCGCTGACGCTGGCCCAGCATCCGTCGGAAACGCTGGAACGGATGATGCTGCGCATCGCCGCCTTCGCGCTCAACGCCAGCGAAACGCTGGCCTTCACCCGCGGCCTGTGCGCCGACGACGAGCCGGAGTTGTGGCAGAAGAATTA
This sequence comes from Chromobacterium sp. INPA-IVC, assembly GCF_059047085.1. Classification (NCBI taxonomy): domain Bacteria; kingdom Pseudomonadati; phylum Pseudomonadota; class Betaproteobacteria; order Neisseriales; family Chromobacteriaceae; genus Chromobacterium; species Chromobacterium sp. INPA-IVC. The sequence goes on from NZ_JBTNLS010000007.1 coordinate 23,435, forward strand.
CGCCGACGAGATCGAGCTGTGGGTGGACCTGGGCGAACCGGACGAGAAGCGGCTGAAGAAAGCATGCTCCCGCTCCGAACGCGTGGTGCTGTACAGCTACGGCGGCCGCGCCAGCGAAGTGTGGTGGGGACAGAACGAGGGCAAGCTCGCCCGCCTGGACAAGCTGGAAGTGTTCCGCATCGATTTCGACGCGCTGCAGTCGCTGGCCGCGCTCGCCACGCGCAGCATGCAGTTGACCGCCACCATCCAGGACGGCCAGCTGTGGCTCAGTTGCGGCGATCAGACCATCCTGCTGGAGCCGATGCGGCTGAAGTGACGCGCCAGCCAGCCGGCCAGCCGCTGCAGCAGACTGGGACGGGCAGGCTGGCAATGGCGGCCGGTTCTCATGCCCGCCAGCAGCCGGCGCTGGCGCAACGTCTGTCCGCCGTCTTTTCTCGCGGGCAGGCGGCTGAGGATCGCCACGCCGGATGCCTCGCGGCAGCTGCGGCGCAGCGGGGTTCTGACAGGTATGGCCATCCAATGTTTCTCCATGCGGCGGAATCACCCGTCCATGCTAGGCGGCCGCGGCTCAACTTCCGGCAAAAATCGCCCGCCTCCGCATAAACAAAACCTAAATTTCCATCCTGCGCTATGCTGTTCCACGTGAAACCCGCCAAGGAACAGCCGATGCTCGCCCTCCGCCCGGCCGATGCCGAAGACGCGCCCGCCATCGCCGCCCTGCATGCCGCCAGCTGGCGCGCGAGCTACCGCGGCATCCTGCCGGACGACTATCTGGACCAGCGCGCCGCTGACGAAAGGCTGGCCTTGTGGCGCGGCCGCTTCGAAGCCGCCTCTCCGCCCTGGGTGCGGCTGGCCTGCTGGGATGGCGAGCTGGTCGGCTTCGTCTGCCTGCTGCCGGAAGAAGCCCCCGAACTGGGCGTCTACCTGGACAATCTGCACGTGCTGCCCGGCCAGCAAGGGCGCGGCATCGGCCGCGCGCTGATGGCCGCCGCCGCGGCCGAAGCTTCGCGGATCGCGCCCGGCCGGCCGCTCTATCTATGGGTGTACGAGCGCAATGCCGACGCCTGCGCCGCCTACGGCAAGCTGGGCGGCGAAGCGATGGAGCGCCGCGAGGTGGACACCCCGGCCGGCACCCGCGCCGCCGCGCTGCGCTACAGCTGGGCCGATCCCGCGCGCCTCATCGCCGGCAAGGCTTGAGCGGCGGCAACACGCATCGCCGCCGCGGCCTTACAATATCCCCATGCCCACTCTCAAATACCTGCCGCATTACCCGTCCGCCCTGGTGCAACAGGCGCAGGCGCTGTTCGATTCCGGCGAGCTCGGCGCCCTGCTGCGCAGCAAGTACCCGGACGACCACGACGTGCAGACCGACAAGGCGCTGTACCAGTTCGTCTCCGCGCTGAAGCAGCGCCACCTGAAAAACGCGCCGCTGCCGGCCAAGGTGCTGTACGACAACCAGCAGCATCCGCTGAAGGGCACGCTGGGCACCAATACCACCATCTCCCGGGTGCAGGGAGGCCGGCTGAAGAGCAAGAGCGAGATCCGCATCGCGTCGCTGTTCCGCGAACTGCCGCTGCCCTTTCTGCAGATGATCGTCGTGCACGAGCTCGCCCACCTGAAAGTGCGCGATCACGACAAGGCCTTCTACCAGCTGTGCTGCCACATGCAGCCCGACTACCACCAGCTGGAGTTCGACCTGCGGCTGTGGCTGAACTGGCGCGAGCAACAGCGGGATTGAGCGGCCGCGCCATTTATGGCGCAAGAGAATAACAAAACAATTCCTTATTATTTTTCAAGCTATTCCGGCCGCGCTACAGTCAGACCATCGTCTCCTGCGAGTCCGCCATGTTCGCCACCCTGCAACCGTTCGACCTCATCATCCAGCCCGGCTGGAACAATTCCGGGCCGCGCCACTGGCAAAGCCACTGGCAGCGCCGGCTGGGCGCCCGGCGCGTCGACAACGCCGACTGGACCCATCCCCTGCTGGACGACTGGCTGGACGGCCTGGACGCGGCGCTGGACCGCTGCGTCAAGCCGGTGCTGGTGATCGCCCACAGCCTGGGCTGCATCGCGGTCGCCCACTACGCGCGCCAGCGCCCGGAGCGCATCGCCGGCGCGCTGCTGGTGGCGCCGGCCGACGTCGAACGCGCCTTCGTGCCCGCCGAGCTGATGAACTTCGCCCCGGTGCCGCGCCAAGCGCTGCCCTTCCCGGCCAAGATCGTCGCCAGCAGCAACGACCCGTTCTGCAAGACCGCCCGCGCCGCGCGGCTGGCCGGCTACTGGCAGGCGCCGATCACCTGGCTGCAGCATGCCGGCCACATCAATATCGACTCCGGACACCAGCAGTGGGAAGAAGGCTGGCCGCTGCTGCGCCAGCTGGCCTGGCGCGCGCAGCGCCATCTTGAGTCCAGGACAGTCGCAACCGCGACCGGATGAGCTAGACTGATACCAGTCCGACTCCCATGCCCAACCCGCCATGCCCGCCTCGCGCATTTCGTTTCTCAGCCTCGCCTTGCTCGCCAGCTCCGCTCCCGCCGCCGCCGCGAATCTGTCCCGAATCGGCATTTCGGTCGGCGCGCTGGACAACCCCTTCTACCAGGCGCTGGCGCGCGGCGCGGTGCAGGCCGCCCACCGGCTCAACCCTGCGGTGCGCGTCACCTCGCAATCGGCCAATTTCACGCTGGAACAGCAGCAGGAACAGCTGCGCCGGCTGATCGCGCAAAAAGTGGACCTGATCCTGCTGGGCGCGGTGGACAGCCGCGCGGTGGCGCCGCTGGTGCGCCAGGCGCGCGCCGCCGGCATCACCGTGGTGGCGGTGGATGTCGACGCCGCCGACGTCGACGGCACCGTGAAATCGGACAACCGCCAAGCCGGCGAGATCGTCTGCCGCTACCTGGCGCAGCGCCTGAACGGCCGCGGCACGCTGGTGGTCCAGGGCGGGCCGCCCATCACCTCGGTCAGCGACCGCGCCGCCGGCTGCCACGCCGCGCTGGCCGCCTTCCCCCACATCCACGCGGTCGACGACGGCATCAACGCCCAGGGCTCCAGCCTGGGCGGCCAGCGCGCGATGCAGCAGGCGCTGCTGCGCTGGCCCGATCTGGCCGCGGTGTTCACCATCAACGACCGCCAGGCGCTGGGCGCCGAGAAAGCCTTGCGAGCGGCCGGCCGCAAACAGACGCTGATCGGCTCGGTGGACGGCTCGCCCGACATCGAACGCGCGCTGAAGCTGTCCGGCCAGATCGTCGCCTCCGCCAGCCAGTCGCCGTACCTGATAGGCCGCGAAGCGGTGAAGCTGGGCGCCAGGCTGCGCGGCGGCGATGCCACCACCCGCCAGGTGACCGTGCCGGTGGGCCTGGTCACCCGCGACAACCTCTCCCGCTATCAGGGCTGGCAGGCGGCGATGCCGTCCGCCGCCCAGCCCTGACCGCATGGGCTTTGACCTGGGCACCGGCCGGTGTCACACTGCCGGCTCGACATCCATTACCCGATCAAAGGATTTGCCATGTTTGCTTCCCGCTCGATCAAGGCCGGCATCGCCGCCCTGCTGCTGACCATGCCGCTGCTGGCTCACGCCGATGCCGCCCAGGAAGCCGGAGCCAAGGAACTGGCCGCCACCCTGAATCTAGACAATATGCTGCCGGAACTGGCGCAGCGCACCTCCGCCAGCGCGCTGCCGCTGCTGCAGGAATACTTCGTCAAGAACAAGATTAAGCTGACCGAAGCCCAGCAGAAGAAAGCGCAAGCCGGCCTGAAGGGCTACGGCGACGGCATCCAGAAACTGGCCGCCGACTACTTCGGCTCCGCCGCGGTCAAGACCCAGTTCGAACAGACCGTGGTGAAGAACTTCAGCGCCCAGTTCACCGCCGACGACCTGAAACAGATCAACGCCTTCTACAAGACGCCGGCCGGCCAGAAGATGCTGAAGCAGCAGCCGCAAATCATCAACGGCATCGCCGGCGAAACGCTGAAGTCGGCCGAAAAGGCGCTGCTGCCGAAGATGCAGGCCTCCGCTGACGCCTACGGCAAGACCATCGCCAAAAAGTAATCCGTCCGCCTCAGGCCAAGCCGGCGCGCGCGCTCCCCCGCAGCGTCGGCTTGGCCTTGCTCATCCCGCCAGACTCATCGCGCGTTCCGCTCCCCAGGATCGCCCGACCGCTTCGCGCCCGCGCCGCCTCCGCCGTCTCCTTCGCCAACGCAAAAGCCACGCCACCGGCCACGCGCTATAACAATGGTATTCCTCTCTCGGAGCATGACCGCGATGCGCCAGTCCATCGCCCGCCGGCTATTGCCGGTGTTGTGGTCCTTCAGCTGCGCGGCGGCGCCGCAGACCGTGACCATCCTGACCGACAACAGCTATCCACCTTACTCGTACGAAACGGCCGGCCAGGCCCGAGGCATCTACAACGACATCCTGCGCGCCGCCTCCAGCCGCCTGCGCGGCTACCGGATAGAACTGCATCCGGTGCCGTGGAAACGCGGGTTGGCGGAACTGGAAGCCGGCCGCGCGCTGGCGCTGTCCCCGCCCTACTACCGACCCGGCGAGCGCCCCTTCATGCGCCCCTATTCGCTGCCCATGCTGCACGAAAAAGTGGTGGTCTATTGCCGCGTGCCGGTGATGAAGCAGCCGCGCCCTGCCTGGCCCAACGACTATCTGGGGCTGCGTTTCGGCAACAACGCCGGCTTCCGGCCCGGCGGCAATGCCTTCTGGGCGCTGGTCGACCTGGGGCGGATCGAACTGGAAGAGGCCCCGGACGTCCGCACCAATCTGCTGAAGCTGATCCGCGGCCACCTGGATTGCTACCAGAACGACAAGCTGGCGATAGACATGGAACTGGCGAAGCTGCAGCGCCAGGGCCTGTACCGCGACGGCCAGCTGGCCGAGGCGGCGACGGTATCGGAGGAGCAGGGTTATGTCGGCTTCACCGACCGCGACGACGGCCGCTTCCCGTACAAGCAGGACTTCATCCGCGAACTGAACCAGGCGCTGGCGGGCATGAAGCGCGACGGCACCGTCGACCGCATCGTCGGACACGCGCTGGACGCCGCGCGCGGCCAAGCGGCGTCGGCCAGTTTTTGACAGCCGGGAAAGCCCCGGCATAGCATGTGCTGTCGCCCTACCCGAAAGAATCAATGGAAAACCGCAAACTGGCGGTGCTGATAGACGCCGACAACGCCCAGTCCTCGCTGATCGCCGAGCTGCTGGCCGAGGTGGCCAAGTACGGCACAGCCATCGTCAAGCGCGCCTACGGCGACTGGACCACCACCCAGCTCAAGGGCTGGAAGGAAGTGCTGCACCAGTACGCGATCTCGCCTATCCAGCAGTTCGCCTACACCAAGGGCAAGAACTCCACCGACTCGGCGCTGATCATCGACGCGATGGACCTGCTCTACACCGGCAATTTCGATGGTTTTTGCCTGGTGTCGTCGGACAGCGACTTCACCCGCCTGGCCACCCGGCTGCGCGAAGGCGGCCTGACCGTGATCGGCCTGGGCGAGCAATCGAAGACGCCACGCCCCTTCATCGCCGCCTGCGACAAATTCGTGTTCACCGAGATTCTGCGCCCGGCGCCGCCGGCCAAACCCAAGCCTGAGACGACGGCAACGGCGGACAAGCCCAAAACCCGCAACAGCCGCTCGCGCGCCAAAGCCGCGCCGCCCAGGGAAAAACACCCGTTGCAGGACATGTTCACCTCGGCGATCGAAGCGGTGGCGCGCGACAGCGGCTGGGCCGAACTGTCGGCCGTCGGCTCCTATCTCGCCAAGAACGACCCCTCGTTCGACCCGCGCAACTGGGGCCACGGCCGCCTGTCGCAGATGGTGAAGAAACTGGACTTCCTGACGGTGCAGGAGAGCCGGAACGGCTCCAAGCTGCACAGCGAGATCCGGCTGCGCCACGATGGCGAGCCCGCCCTCGTCGAGCCGGCGGCGCCCGTCGAAGCGCCGCCCCCGCCCGAGGAAAGCGCCGCGCCGCCGCGCAAAAAGCGCAGCCCGCGCAAGAAAATCGCTCCCGCCGGTTAATACTGGTACGTTAATTGCTCAGGCCATGACTCAAGGCCCCGAACGACCTCAAGCAAGGACAGAACATGCAGATTCGTGAAGCCACTCTTGAAGACCTGGCCGCGATACTCGACATCTACAACGAAGTGATCGCCACCACCACCGCCGTCTACAACGACGATCCGCTGACGCCGGGGGAATTCGCCATCTGGTTCCAGGACCGCGCCGCCGCCGGCTACCCGGTGCTGCTGGCGGAGGACGAGAGCGGCCGCGCGCTGGGCTTTTCCAGCTTCGGCGATTTCCGCGCCCGCCCCGGCTACCGCTTCACCGTCGAACACAGCGTGCACCTGACCGCCGACGCCCGCGGCAAGGGCATAGGCACCGCGCTGGTGCAGGCGCTGTTCCCCCACGCCCAGGCATTGGGCAAGCACACCATGGTGGGCGCGGTTGACGCCGACAACGAAGGGTCGATCCGCTTCCACGAAAAGCTGGGCTTCGTCCAGGTCGGCCGCCTGCCCCAGGTCGGCTTCAAGTTCGGCCGCTGGCTGGATCTGGTCTACCTGCAGCGCTTCGTCGACAAAGCCAGCAGCGGCCCCGCGCCGGACGCCTGACGCTTACTCGTCCTGGTACAAGGCCCTGCCGCCCAGCCGGCGGCTTATCCTGGCCGCCAGCCAAGCGGCCAGCGCCACCGGCGGCAGCATCGCGTAGGCGCCGGTCAGCTCCATCAGCATCAGCGCCGCCAGCACCGGCGCCCGCGCGGTGGCCGCCAGGAAGGCGGCCATGCCCACCAGGGCCGCGCCGCCCGCCGGCAACCAGCCCGGCAGCAGCAAGTTCAACAATTGGCCGGCCAACGCGCCGCCGGCCGCGCCGGCGAACAGCATCGGCGTGAAGATCCCGCCCACCGCGCCGGAGCCGCTGGTGGCCGCGGTGGCGGCCAGCTTGCACACCAACAGCGTCAACACCAGCTGCCAGCCGGGATCGCTGACCAGCAGCCACGACACCGTGCTGTAGCCATTGCCCCACATCTGCGGCCAGAACCAGGCCAAACCGCCCACCACCGCGCCGCCCAGGGCCATCCGCCATGGCAAGCGCAGTTTCAATCGGCCCAATGCGCGGCGTCCCAGCTCCATCGCGCCCATGAACAGCGGCGAAGCGGCGCCCAGCAACAGGGCCAGCAGACAGTAGCCGGCCAGGGCCAGATGGCCGGGAGCGGCCAAGGGAGCGGGTTGGTATAGCGGGGAGAGGCCGAACAGGCGGTCGACGGTGAGGCTGGCGGTCAGCGCTGCCAGCAGCAGCAGCGGCAGCGCGCGCCAGTCCAGCCGCCGCCACACCACCTCGCAGACGAAGACGACCGCGGCCAGCGGCGCATGATAGGCGGCGGCCCAGCCGGCGGCGATGCCGCAGGCCACCAGCAGGCGGCGGCGCGGCAAGCCTAGGGCCGAAAGCCGGGCCAGCAACGAGCCGCCCAGCGCGGCCAGCGCCACCATCGCGCCTTCGCGGCCGATGGAGCCGCCGCTGGCCACCGTGCACAGCGAGGAGAGGCTGTTGACCAGGGTGCGGCGCAAACTGAGACGGCCGTCGCCGACCCGCACCGCCTCCAGGTAATCGCCTTCGGCGGCGCCGCGCAGCAGATGCCGCCCCTGCTCCAACACCAGTCCGGCCAGCAGGCCGCCCAGCGCAGGCGCCAGCGCGCGCTGCCAGGGCGCCAATTGCCGCGCGATCTCCACCAGGCTGCCGCTGCGTCCGCTCAGCGCCTGCTCGATCGCATGCAATGCGAATTGGAAGCCGAGCACCAGCAAGGCCCCCAATGCGCCGCATGCGGCAGCCAACGGCAAATTCAGGACAAAAGCATGACGATGCCACCATGGCTTCATCGTTCGATCGCCTCCTGGGACCTCGGGCGCGGCCCGTTCCCGCGCACTTGCTTGTCGCGAGTCGCAATAAATGAAAAGCGCCGCGGTCTCCCGCGGCGCTTTCCCTATTTTTACTACCACTGTCGAATGCAGTGTTTTCTTGATATTTCTCTATCTCATCCTTTGTACGACTCAGCGCACCTCTGCAACAATATCCCTACTGAACACCTTTTCGCAATACTTGCACTTCATTTTTGTGTCATGCCCCAGTGTTTTTACGTAGAAGACGCTCTTCACCGGCTCATTATGCGAAATGCAATTGGAATTAGGGCAGGAGAAAATGCCTTCCACCGCATCAGGCAGGGTCAATTTATGCTTTTTTACAACTTCGAAGTTATCGATGACGTTCACTGTCGCTTTCGGTGCGAATAACGCCAGTTCATTGGCCTGCTCCTCGGTCAAGGCCACATTTTCCACCTTGATCAGATCCTTGCTGCCCATGTGGCGGCTGACCAGGTTGAGGCCGACGGTGACGCGCTCGCCGGTTTCGGTCAGCTTGAACAGGCGCAGGATCTTGACGCCTTCGCCGGCCGGGATGTGGTCGATCACGGTGCCTTGCTTCAGCGCTTCCACGGTGCGGGTGTATTGCATGGTCTTTGTCCTTTGCTTGCCTGATTACACGGTTTCGTTCAACACCAGCGACAGCAGCGCCTGGCGCGCGTAGACGCCGTTCTTCGCCTGCTCGAAGTAGTAGGCGTGCGGCGTGGCGTCCACGTCCACCGCGATCTCGTCGACACGCGGCAGCGGATGCAGCACCTTCATGCCCGGGCGGGCGTTCTTCAGCATGTCGGCGCGCAACGCGTACTGGCCCTGGATCTTCCGGAACTCGGCCTCGTCGAAACGCTCGCGCTGCACCCGGGTCATGTACAGCACGTCCACCTCGGGAATCACTTCCTCCAGGCTGGCCGCCACCGTGTACGAAATGCCCTTCTCGTCCAGCTCCTCGCAAATGTAGTCCGGCATCGCCAGCACTTCCGGCGACACGAAGTAGAAGCGCGCGCCGAACAGCGACAAGGCCTGCGCCAGCGAATGCACGGTGCGGCCGTACTTCAGGTCGCCGGCGAAGGCGACGGTCAGGCCGTCCAGCCGGCCCTGGGTCTCGCGGATGGAGAACAGGTCGAGCAGGGTCTGGGTGGGATGCTGGTTGGAACCATCGCCGCCGTTGATCACCGGCACCGCCGAGAACTCGCTGGCCAAGCGCGCCGCGCCCTCTTTCGGATGGCGCATCACCACCGCGTCGGTGTAGGAGCTGATGATCTTGATCGAGTCGGCCAGCGTCTCGCCCTTCTTGGCGCTGGTGTTGCCGCCGTCGGCGAAGCCGATGATGTTGCCGCCCAGGCGCTGCACCGCAGTCTCGAACGACAAGCGGGTGCGAGTGGACGGTTCGAAGAAGCAGCTGGCCACCAGCTTGTCCCGCAACAGGTCGCCGCGCGGGTTTTGCTTGAGGCGAGCGGCGGTGTCCACCACCAGTTCCAGTTCCTCGCGGCTGAAGTCGGGTATGGAGATGATGTGTTTCCGGTACAGTGGATTGGCCATGGTCGCTTTCCTCGTGTTGGCGGTTGCGGGCGAAAAAAAAGCCCCTGTCGTCAGGGGCTTTTTTTCGTGAATGCGGGAATGTCGGGAACGGCAGCGCCTCGCAGCAACGCCGCCGCGCCGCCCGCTAGGGTGTCGCTGATGCCGCTTCGCTGCCGTGCTGCTTGTCTCATTACATCCGTTCCGAACAAAACTGCGGGAATATATCCCATGATCGCCGCCTTCGGCAAGTCCCCGCCCCCGGAATGAGGCGGCGGCAATCGCCTGCGCCGGGCATCCTGCGGCCAGGTTCTTGCAAATCCGCCCGCTCCGGCTGATGCTGAAAAAAAGACGCCTTGTCCGCCAGGGCGCCGGCCCGATCCGTCGCCCCGCGACGATTTGCTGAATTCCACTCCGCGGCAGCAGGCCGCCAAGCGCCATGATCAAGTGCATTGATGTCAGCGAGCTAAAAGTCGGCATGTACATCCACGACCTGAACTGCGACTGGATGTCCCACCCTTTTCTGATCAACCGCTTCAAGGTGAAGGACGACAGCGAGATCCAGAAAATCGCCGACGCCGGCATCCACGAAGTCTACATCGACACCCGCAAGGGCCTGGACCTGCCCTCCGCCCGCAGCGAAGGCGAAGTGCGCAAACAACTGGAAAGCGAGCTGCGCGAAATAGCCTCCCGCGAGAGCACGGTGGTCCGCCGCGTGGAGGCGGCCGAGGAGTTCGGCCGCGCCCGCAGCATCCACGACGAGGCCAACCAGATCGTCCGCGACATCCTGCAGGACGTGCGGCTGGGCAAGCAGGTGGAGCTGGAGCAGGTGGAGCCGCAAGTGGAAAAACTGACCGAATCCATTCTGCGCAACGGCGGCGCGCTGCTGTCGCTGTGCCGGATCAAGGACAAGGACAATTACACCTTCCAGCATTCGGTCAGCGTCGGCGCGCTGATGGTCAGCTTCTGCAACGGCCTGGGCATGAGCAAGGAAGTGATACACCACGCCGGCATCGGCGGCATGCTGCACGACATCGGCAAGATGAGAGTGCCCAACGAAATCCTGAACAAGCCGGGCAAGCTGACCGAGCAGGAATTCCAGGTGATGAAGTGCCACGTGGTGGAAAGCCAGAAGATCCTGCACGCCACCCGCGGCATCTCGGAAACCGCGGTGCTGGTGGCCGGCCAGCATCACGAGCGCCACGACGGCAGCGGCTATCCGGCCGGACTGAAGGGGGAGCAGATTTCGCAGCTGGGACAGATGGCGGCCATCGTCGACGTCTACGACGCGCTCACCTCCGAACGCTGTTACCACCAGGGCATGTCGCCGACCGACGCGTTGCGCAAGATCTACGAATGGTCGAAATTCCATTTCAACCCGGAACTGGTGCAAGCCTTCATGCGGGTGATCGGCATCTATCCGATCGGCACGCTGGTGCGGCTGGAAAGCGGCCGGCTGGGCGTGGTGATCGAGCAGAACGACAACAATCTGGTCTCGCCCAAGGTGAAGGTGTTTTTCAGCACCAAGAGCAATACCCACATCGCGCCGGAAATCGTCGACCTGTCGCGCAAGATGGGCTTCGGCGGCGGCGACCGCATCGTCAAGCACGAGTCGCCGGAGAAATGGCACATCGACCCGCTGCGTTTCCTGTAGGGCGCATCGCCCCGAGGCGACACGCCGCAGGGACGGCGCACCGCGTTTCCAATCAAGCACCCATCACTCGCCCACGACGGCATGGGTGGTGCGTCGCCCCGTTTGGTGACGCACCCTACGACCGTCTCCCGATACCGTCCGCATCGCCGCCGCCTCGGTACGCACAACGCACGGCCCCACCCGTAGGGTGCGTCACCCCGCAGGGGCGACGCACCGCAAGAACGACGCGCCGCATCTCCAATCAAGCACCTGTCACCCGCCCACGACGGCATGACCGGCGCCTCGCCGGAATGGCGCGCCCTAGCGGTAATCCCCCCACACCGCCTGCATCGCCGCCACCGCCGCCAGCGCCGCGGTCTCGGTGCGCAGGATGCGCGGCCCCAGCTTCAGCGGCGTCCAGCCGGCCGCCAGCGCCGCGTCTTCCTCCTGCGCGGAAAAACCGCCCTCCGGTCCCGCCATCAGCCAGCTGCGCGCCGGCCTATCGGCCAGTTGGGCCAGGCTCTTGTCGCCGCGCGGAGACAGGATCAGCCGGATATCGGCCTCCTGGCGCTGCGCCAGCCACTCGTTCAGCGTCAGGATGGGCAGCACTTGCGGCACCGTGTTGCGGCCGCTCTGCTCGCAGGCGGAGATCACGATCTCCTGCCAGCGCGCGACGCGCTTGTCGGCGCGCTCGCCGCTGAGCTTGACCACCGAGCGGCCGGCGGCGATGGGCTGGAACACCGACACCCCCATCTCCACGCCCTTCTGCAGCGTGAACTCCATCTTGTCGCCGCCGGAAATGCCCTGCGCTAAGCCCAGCCACAGCGGGGTTTCACGTGAAACGTCGTCGAAGCGCTCGACCACGCATTGCGCGTCGCGCTTCATCACCGCACAGAGCGCGGCCTGGTACTCGCCGCCGCGGCCGTTGAACAGCGTGATGGGGTCGCCGGCGTTCAGCCGCAATACTTGGATATGACGCACCACAGCATCGGGCAGGGACAGCTGCTGGCCGACCGCGAAGTCGGCGTCGAGATAAAACCTTGGCATCGGATATTGAAAGTCGCTGTTGATACCGGTATTTTGCTAGGTTTGCTCCATTCGGCAAACCGCTTTCGCGCGGAAACCACGCAGGGAGAAAAGGATGCAGGTGCTAGAACAGGTGATGCAGCTGGTACGCGACGTGGCCGCCCGCGAGGTGATGCCGCGCTTTTTGCGCGTCGGCAAGAGCCGCAAGGACGACGGCACCCTGTTCACCGAGGCCGATCTCGCCTGCCAGGAAGAACTGCAGCGGCGCCTGCCCGCCATCCTGCCCCATCCGGTGCTGGGCGAGGAAATGGAGCGCGACGAACAAGACGCGCTGTGGGCGGCCAACCGCGACGGACTGTGGGTGGTGGACCCGATAGACGGCACCACCAATTTCGTCAACGGCCTGCCCTATTTCGCGATCTCGGTCGGCCTGATGGTGGACGGCAGAAGCGAGCTGGGCGTGATCTACAACCCGGTGTCGGACGAGATGTTCTACGCCCGCCGCGGCCAGGGCGCCTGGCTGAACGGCCATCGGCTGCCGCTGAAAACCATCAATAACTGCATGGGCGACGCCATCGCCAGCGTCGAAGTCAAATACCTGCACTCCGGCAAGCTCGCCGCCCGCATCGGCAGCGTGGCGCCGTGCGGCAGCCAGCGCAATATGGGTTCCAGCACGCTGGACTGGTGCTTCCTGGCCGCCGGCCGCTACGACCTCTACCTGCACGGCGGCCAGCGGCTGTGGGACTACGCCGCCGGCGCCGTCATCGCCGAAGAGGCCGGCGCCCGCCTGGCCAGCCTCAACACCGACGACTACTGGACCGACGTGGTGTGGAAACGCTCGGTGATCGGCGCGATCACGCCGGAACTGTTCTCGCAATGGCACCGCTGGGTGCGCGCCAACCAATAGCCTCCTCGCCATGGACGCATGCCGCGCGCGCCGGCCCCGACATCGCGCGCGCAACCTCCTCCCGGCCGCCATGAAACAGCCGCCTCCCCCACTCCCAAGCTCGGCCCGCCTCCAGGCAGGCCGATGCGCGCCGGCGCTGACGACATGACCACGACCATCCTCGCCATCTTTCTCATCGTCTATCTCGGCATGATTCTCGGCGGCCTGCCGTTCCTGCAGCTTGACCGGACCGGCGTCGCGCTGCTCGGCGCGATCGCGCTGATCGGCGTCAACGCGCTGAGCCTCGAGCAAGCGGTGGCTGCCATGCATCTGCCCACGCTGATATTGCTGTTCGCCTTCATGGTGATATCGGCGCAGATGCGCCTCGGCGGCTTCTACGACTGGGTGACCCGCAAATTGGCGACCCTGTCGCTCGGCCCCGCCGGACTCTTGGCGGCGCTTACCGTCGTCAGCGCGGCGCTGTCGGCGGTGTTCAGCAACGACATCGTCTGCCTGGCCGTCGCCCCGGTCTTGATCGACGCCTGCAGGCAGCGCCGGCTGGACCCAGTCCCGTTCCTGCTGGCGCTGGCCTGCGCCTCCAACATCGGCTCGGCCGCGACGCTGATCGGCAACCCGCAGAACATGCTGATCGGCCAGACGCTGCGCCTGGACTTCGGCGGCTATTTCCTGGCCGCCGCCATTCCGGTGGGATTCGGGCTGCTGGCATGTTGGGGGCTGATCGTCAGGCAGACCGGCGGCCGCTGGCTGGATGCCGGCCCCGCCGAGCCCGCCGCCGAGCCGCCGCGCGAAGACACGCCTTTCGATGGCTGGCAAACCGCGAAAGGCCTCGTCATCGCCGCGGCGCTGCTGGCGGCGTTCCTGGCGGCGCCGTGGCCCAGGGAACACATGGCGCTCATCGGCGCGGGCATCTTGCTGATGAGCCGCCAGCTGCATTCCCGCAAGATGCTGGGGCTGGTCGACTGGGAGCTGCTGGTTCTGTTCATGAGTCTGTTCGTCGTCAACCATGCGCTGCAGCGCACCGGGATCCCCGCGGATGCCGTCGCCGGCCTGGCCGCGCTCGGCGTGCGGCTGGAGCAGCCGGGCCCCTTGTTCGCCGCCACCTTCCTGCTGTCCAACATCGTCTCCAACGTCCCGGCGGTGATGCTGCTGTTGCCCGTCGCCCATCACGAGACGAGCGGCCTGCTGTTGGCGCTGGTCAGCACGCTGTCGGGCAATCTGCTGATTGTGGGCAGCATCGCCAACATCATCGTCGTCGATGCCGCCGCCAGGCGCGGCGTCGCCATCGACTGGAAACGCCACGCCCGCGTCGGCGTGCCGATCACCCTGGCGACCCTGGCCGTCTCCGGCGCCTATCTGGCGCTGCGGTTCCAGCTCGGCTTCTGAGCCCGGCCGCGCGGCATTCGAATACGGCGGGAACCCGCCCTCATCCGCGAAACGACGGCGACAAAAAACCGCATGCCGGCAAGGCATGCGGTTGGCTGATAGCCTCAACTCCGGCGGCTCAACGTCTGCGCGCCTGCGCCGACAGGTTCAGGTTCTGCTGGCGCAGGAAGTCGGCCACCATCTGGCCCAGCAGCACGTGGGTGTGCGTGGTCGGGTGCAGATTGTCCCAGAACACGTAGGCGTCGGCGTTGGTGCACTCCGGCCGCGGCGTCTGCGACGAGATGTAGGGCAGGCTGGCGTTGGCCGCCACGTTCAGGCAGGGCTGGGTGGTGTTGCTCACCTGGTACTTGGCCGGATTCGTCAGCAGGTCGTTGAACATGCCGTAAGCGTCGAACAGGCTGAGCTTGAGCGCCGCGCCGTGCTTCTGCTTCAGATTGGCCACCAGCGTCGCCAGCTTGGCGTTGTAGTCCTTCACCTGCTGCGCCAGCTGCGCCGCCTTGCCGCCGGCCGAGCCGGACGGCGTGCGCGACAGGTCGGGCAGCGTCAGCACCACGATATTGCGGCCGCCGGCGGCGATGATCTTGTCCAGCGCCTTGCCCTGGTCGGCGATCACCTGATCGACGGCGCGGCCGTAGTTGAGCAGGTCGTTGCCGCCGATCAACATCGTGAACAGCGTGTTTTCCGGACGATAGCCCGGCGCCTTCTGCATGTACTGGGTCCAGGAGTCCACCTGCTGCAACAGGCCCGGCACCACCAGGTGGCTGTCGGCGGCGGAACCGCCTATCGCCCAGTTGTAGAACGGCAGCTTCAATTGGTCGGCCAGATGCTCGACCCAGACCCGGCCGTTGCTGAAGCGGCCGACGTACCAGCTGCTGGCCACCGGCAGCCGCCATTGCGAGGCGCCGTACATGTTCTGGGTATCGGACAGGCTGTCGCCGAACACCACCATGCGGTTGATCGCGTTGCCCTGGCTGGCGCTGTCCAGCGTCCAGATGGTGTGGTTGTACGACATCACGTTGTTGGCGGCGGCGAACAACGCCAGCGGACGGTTGACGCCCTGCTTGGCCAGCGTCTGCTGGCACACCGAACGCAGCGTGTCCTGGCTGGTGTCGCTGTAGAACATGTTCTTCAGCGCGACGAAGCTGCCCGACCACCAGTAGCCGTTGACGCGATAGTAGTCGCCGCTGGATGGATCGGTGGCCCACACGTAGTCAGTCTGCGGCTGGTTGGCCGCCGGACTCTTGCGGTAATAGCAACGCAGATAAGTGTAGGTGGCGCTGCCGGGCTGCGGCTTGGCCTGGCCCGAGGCGGCGCGCGCCTCGCTGCCGGACAAGGGCTTGCCAGCGGAGATCACGCCGTCCAGCTCGTCGCTGGGAGGCTGTTCGGACTGGGCCTGCGCCTGAGCGCAGGCCAGCATGCCCGCCAGCAGGGACAGAACGATGGTTTGTTTCATGTATTCACCCGATACCTTGTTTGTTATGTGTGGAATGCCCGTCGTTTTCATCCGGTCGCGGCTAAGGCTCCACGCCGGCCGGGGCTTCCTGTCAAACAGAATATCAGCCGTTTACATTTAAAATAAAGTGTTAATTTTAAACAATTAAACTGACTTCACGCTTAGTTGTCTTGGCTCAAACTATGCAAAAAGCCGCGACTGGGTCGCGGCTTTTTTGCTTGATAATGCGTCTCAAACGCTAAGCAAAACGATCTTCAGCGGGGGTTTGCCGTCAATGCTGGGAAAGTCTTCGTCGGGGACGATCCACTCGGCGGCGCGCACTTCGCGGCCGGCCTTGGCGGCGCTTCGCTTCAAACTCTCCAGCCAGGCGTCGCCGTCCACTTCTGCAACATTATTGCAACAAACCAGCATTCCGCCCGGCGCGGTGGCCAGCAGAGCGGGCTTGAACAGCGCCTGGTAATCGTTGACCAGGTCCACCACGCCGAACGGGCTCTTGGAGTAGCGCGGCGGGTCGAGGAACACCAGATCGAACTGGCGCGGCTCCAGCTTGGGGAAGGGAGGCATCTTCTTGCCGCGCACGCGGTCCGGCTGGCCGATGCCGGACAGCTGGCGCACGGCGGCGAAGACGTCGCTGTGCAGGCAGCGCGGCCGGGAGGCCAGCAGGTTCAGCTTGGCGTTGGCGCGGCCGACGCTGAGGCTGGATTCGGCGAAATCCACGTTCAGCACGAAGCTGGCGCCGGCCTTGGCCGCCGCCACACCCACGCCGCAGGTGTAGGCGAACAGGTTGAGCACGCTCTTGCCCTCGGCCAGCTGCATCACGCGGCGGCGCGCGGCGCGCAGGTCGAGGAACAACCAGGGGTCCTGGCCCTTGTGGCGCGCCTGGTAATGGAAGGCGACCCCGTTCTCGCGGATGGCCACGTCCTGCTGGGCCACCGCCTGCTCGGCCAGCGATAGCGCGTTGCTCACGCGCGAGTTGGCGTCGCTGCGGTCGTTGTACACCAGCGCCAGCTCCGGCAGCGCTTCGCGGTAATGGGCGCGGATTTCCTCCAGCTCGGCGTCGGTCAGCGGCTTATGAAAGGTCTGCGCCAGGATCTGCTCGCCGTAGCGGTCGATGGCGAGGCCGGGCATGCCCTCCACGCTGCCGTGGAACAGGCGGTAACAGTTGGTGTCTTCGGCGGCCAGGCGCTCGATCAGCGCGGCGCGCGCCGCGTCGGCGCGGCGGAGGAGTTCGGTCAGGGTGGACATGGGGGCTTTCGATTACAGTTCGGCCGGGCCGCGGGACAACCCGCGGCCGGATCAAAACCGAATTGTAAGCCCTGGCGGACGGCGCGCCAAACGCCGTCCGTCCGCGCGTCAGCGCGCCTTGCTCAACATCGGCATCGCGCCGGATGAGCCGAGGAAGTCGGCCACCGCGTTGCCCAGCAGCAAATGGGTGTGGGTGGTCGGGTGCAGCGTGTCCCAGAACACGAAGCTGTCGGCGTTGGCGCAATTGGCGCGCGGCGACTGGGTCTGCATGTAGTTCAGCGCCGAATCGGCGTTGATGTTCAGGCAGGACTGGGTGGTGTTGCTGACCTGGTACTTGCCCGGATTGTTCAGCAAGTCATTGAACATCGCATAGCTGTCGAACACCTGGATGTTGACGCCGTACTGCTGGCGCAGCGAGGCCGCCAAGGCGTCCAGCTTCTGGTTCAGGTCCTTCACCTGCGCCGCCACGGTGGCCGAGCCATCCTTGTACTGGTACACCGGCGCGCGCGACACGTCGGGCAGCTTCAGCAGCAGGATGTTGCGGGCACCGGCGTTGATCAGATTGGTCAGCGCCTGCTGCTGGCCGGCGATCACCTTGTCCGGCGTGCTGCCGTAGTTGACCAGGTCGTTGCCGCCTATCCACATCGTGAACAGCGTGGTGGCCGGATTGTAGTTGGGCGCCTGCTTCATGTAGTCCTGCCAGGACTGCACCTGCTGCACCACGCCCGGGATCACCAGCTTCTGCGTCGACACGCCGGCGCCGCCGATCGCCCAGTTGTACATCGGCAGCTTCAACCGGCTGGCCAGGTATTCCACCCACACCGGGCCGTTGCTGAAGTGGCCGATATACCAGCTGTTGCGGTTGGGCAGCGTCCATTGCGAGGCGTTATAGACGTTCTGGTTGTCGGACAGGCTGTCGCCGAAGGCGATGATCTTGTTGATGCCGCTGCCCTGTCCGGCCTTGTCGTTGGTCCACACCGTGTAATTGAACGACATCGCATTGTCGGCGGCGAACACCATCGCCGGCTGCGACGGCCTGCCCTTCTTGGCCAGCGTCTGCTGGCAGACGGAGCGCAGCGCGTCCTGCGTCACGTCGCTGTAGAACATGTTCTTCCAGTCGAAGATGCTGCTGGACCACCAGTTACCGTTCAAGCGGTAGTAGTCGCCGCTGGACGGGTCGAGCGCCCACTCGTAATCGGTGCCCGGCTGAGTGTTGGCGCTGCCGGTGCGGTAGAAACAGCGCACATAGGTGTAGGTGGCGGGTCCCGGCACCGACATCGCGGAGATACGCGCGGCGGCCTGTTGCTTGGGCAAGCCGCGCTTCAACAGCTCGGCGCGGCTCAGCGGGCCGGACGACGACAGCACATGGGCATAGCGCGCATCCGGCGCGCCGTCGTCATTGCCGGCCCAGGCCAGCGAGGAAAGGGTCAGTCCCAGCAGCAACCATGACTTCATTCGCACTCCTCCTTGGATTTTCGTGTGTGGATCGCGCCGGTCTAGCAACGCGTCATTACACAGTACGGAGGAAAGATGAAAATTGCATGATTGTAATCATTGCGTTACGACAAATTTAGATCAAACGCTCGAATGATGTCTCATCATCGCCAGCGCAACATGACATCCGGCTCAGCCTCCGCCAGCCGGCGCGTATGCCATAGTGAAGGGATCGCCACTCATGCCGCGAGGAAGCCATGCAAGCCAGCCGCGAACTGCTGAAAACCTTGTACACGATGGCCATGCTGGTGGAGGCGCGCGACGCCTACACCGGCGGCCACTTGTGGCGCGTGTCGCGTTACAGCCATCTGCTGGCTTCCGACTTGCAGCTGCCCCAGGCCGAGGTGGAAAGGATCGCGCTGGGGGGTTTTCTGCACGATCTGGGCAAGGTTGGCGTGCCGGACGCGGTGCTGAACAAGCCAGGCAAACTCAGCGACGAGGAATACGAGGTGATCAAGACCCACCCCCAAGTCGGCGCGGAACTGCTGAAAGACCACCCATTGGCCGAGCTGGTGATCGACGCGGTGCTGCGCCACCATGAAACCCCGGACGGCAACGGCTACCCCGGCCGACTGTCCGGCAAGGCCATCCCGCTGGTCGCCCGCATCGTCGGCATCGCCGACGCCTTCGACGCGATGACCAGCACCCGGCCCTACCGCCAAGGCATGCCGGTGCCGCAGGCGCTGGCCATCCTGCGCGACAACCTGGGCCGCCAGTTCGACGCCGAACTGGGCGCGCGCTTCATCCAGCTGGGCGAGACGGGCCGGCTGGACCACGTTCTGGGACACAGCGAGCCCGGCGTGCCGATGCAGCGCTGCGCGGCCTGCGGACCCATCATCGCG
Source organism: Chromobacterium sp. INPA-IVC (assembly GCF_059047085.1). Lineage (NCBI taxonomy): Bacteria > Pseudomonadati > Pseudomonadota > Betaproteobacteria > Neisseriales > Chromobacteriaceae > Chromobacterium > Chromobacterium sp. INPA-IVC. Next base: position 42,840 of record NZ_JBTNLS010000007.1, read on the forward strand.
GTGCCGGCGGCGGCAGCCGATGGCGACGAATTGTTCTGCCCGGCCTGCGCCGGCGGCTACCGCCTCAGCCGCCGAGACGACGCGCTGGCGCTCGCGCCCACCGGCGCGAATGACCCCGTGCGCGCCCGCCGGCCACGCGCCGACAGCGCGCTGATCGACCGGCTGCTGGCCGACAGCGGCCGCCTGCGCGCGCGCGGCAAGCCCGGGCTGCTGGATCTGCTGTTCGGCTGAGCCAACCGATCAGGTCACTGCGCTTGCCGTTAAAATGCGAATGGTATAGCCTGATGAATCAACACCTTGCATAGGCGGGACAGACCATGCACCGACTGCATCCCAATCTGCGACCCTGGCTGGCCGAGCTCAACCAGCAGACTGCGCAACGTCTGGCCGAAGGCTACAAGCCGACGGCGATAGGCGCGCGGGAAGCATTGGCGCAGTTGACCGCGCAGATGGTCGCGCCCGGGCCGGACATCGCCTGGGTGAACGATGATCTGGTGCCGGGCGGCGCTTACGCCGTGCCGGTGCGCATCTACCATCCCGCGCCCAAAGAGGCGTTGCCGGTGCTGGTCTTTCTGCACGGCGGCGGCCACATGGCGGGAAGCGTCAGCGTCTACGACGGCATCAACCGCCGCCTCGCCGCCGCCAGTCGCCACATCGTCGTCGCCGCCGAATACCGGCTGTCGCCGGAAAACCCCTACCCGGCCGGCCTGGATGACGCGCTGAGCGTGGCCAGGCATGTGTGGCGAACGCTGGACGAACGCGGACTGGCCTACCGGCGGCGCCTGTCGCTGGCCGGCGACTCCGCCGGCGGCGCGCTGTGCGCCAGCCTCTGCGGCCTTGCCGACCCATCGCTTGAGATTGCGCGCCAGGCGCTGATCTATCCCTGCGTCGACTACACGCTGGCGCAGCCATCGGTGGCGGAAAACGGCGAAGGCCTCTTCCTGACCCGGGCCCGCACCGACTGGTATTTCGACAATTATTTCCAGCATGGCGAAGACCGCGGCCAGGCATCGCCGCTGCATTGGGCGCTGGATGCCCCGCCGCCCGCGACGCTGGTGATCACCGCCGGCCGCGACATCCTGCGCGACCAGGGCCAGTTGTACGCGAACAAGCTGCAGGCGGCCGGCGCCGAAGTGGAGCGGCTGCATCTGGAAGACCAGGTGCACGCCTTCCTCAACATGGAGGCGCTGGTGCCGGAAGTATGCGACCTGGCTTATCGCCGCATCGGCGCCTTCCTCAATGCCGGCTGAACGCCTGCCTCACGGCCTGCGCGCTGAAATCCTTCAACTTCGGGACGCGCGCCTCCCGGCGCATGATGCGTCTCAGTAGTTTTCCGGGAAGAAGTGCCGCTCGGTCAGCTCGATCAGGATATGCAGCACCTTGATGTGCAGTTCCTGCACGCGGTCGGCGTAGCTGCCGCCCGGGGTGTTGACGTAGACGTCGGCCAGCGGCTCCAGCTTGGTGCCGGCGCGGCCGGTCAGGATCACCACTTTGACGCCCAGCTCGCGCGCCACTTCGGCGGCGCGGATCACGTTGCGGCTGTTGCCGCTGGTGCTCAGGCCGATCAGCACATCGCCGGCGCGGGCGTGGCTTTCCAGGTAGCGGGCGAAAATCTCGTCATAGCCGTAATCGTTGCCGACGCAGCTGATGTGGCTGGGGTCGCTGATGGCGATCGCCGCCATGCCGCGGCGGTTGTCGCGGTAGCGGCCGGTGAGTTCTTCAGCGAAGTGCATCGCGTCGCACATCGAGCCGCCATTGCCGCAGGAAAACACGCGGCCGCCGGATTCGAGCGCGCCGATGATCGCCTGCGCCGCCGCTTCCACGGAGGCGAGCGACTGCGGGTTGGCCAACAGATTGTCGAGCGCGGTCTTGGCCTCGCCCAGACTGGCGCGGATATGGTCTTGCATGATGAATTCCGTTGCTTGGTCAGGCTCTAGTGTACACCTGATGGCCAGCCTGCACGGAGCGGCCGGCGTCTAGCCAGGCCTATCAAGGCGGCATCGATCGCGCGGCGGGCGCAGCCAGAAAACCCGACGTGCGTCAGGATGCGCGCCGACGCGTTCAGGCGATCTGCCGGCCGAACCACACCACCCGCCCGATCACTTCGAACTCGCCGGCTGAGCGGGACAGATCCACGGTGAAAGTTTCATACAAGGGGTTGGCGCTCTTCACCTGCACCGCGCCGCCGGGCAAGCGTTGCAGCTGCTTGACGAAGATGTCATCGCCGATGCGGATCACGAACAGGCCTTCGCCGGGGTTGCGCTCGGCCGTATTGACCAGGATGGTGTCCCGGTCTTCCAGCACGCCACTCATGCTGTCGCCCTTGACGCTGATCACCACCAGATCGCGCGGCGAAGCGTTCAAATAGTTCTTCACCCAATAACGGCGGAAGGCCATATAGAACATTGGCTGCTCGCCGGCGGCGCTGGTTCCAAAACCGGCCGACGCCTTCAAGTTATAGCGTGGTATGAAACAGAACTCTTCTTGTACTCCGGCAGGGATTTCGTGCTCATCGGCGTCGCTGCGCGGGGGCAAGGCCGGCAGTCCCGCCGGTTGCGCGGCCTCATGCGCCTGCGCGCGCTCGTCCTGCATCGGGCCATCGCCGTACAGCAGCCATTCGACCCGGCAACCGCTGCCGGCCGCGATCTTTTGCGCGGTTCCGACCCGCGGAACGCCGCCCTTGTACCACATATTGGTGAACGACCCCTTGTTGAGACCGTGGCGCGCCGCCCAAGCGTAGGGCTTCTCGCTGCCGATCAATAGTTCCAGGCGCTGCCGGAAATCGGTCTGTTGCTGCGAATTTTCCATTTGGAACTCCATCGGAAGTCATGCACGGTTGGAGCGGTGCTCCAGATTACCATTGCATTGTCATTTTGTCGAATGTAACTGACATAAGTAGTGACATCCCGTTGCTTGTTTAGTTCAAAAGCAAGGCATACAATAGCAATCATACTTCATAAGTAGTTCTACTGATTAGCAATGATACTTATAAAAGTGCTAAAATATGAGCACTCTACTACCATAGCAGTTCTAAAAACTGACCGCGTAAAACCTTGGTTCGCCCTAGGTTAACCCTGTTAAAACTATAACTCATTTAGAACTATTTGTCTGCCAAGGCCCTTAGAGGGCTTTCAGGAGCTCACGTGATGACTACAGCCGCGCAATATCCCGCTCTGCCCTCCACCATGCAACTGGTCGCTCAGCTGATTGGCATGCCGCGCACTTTGCAGCTAGTGCAGGCGCTGGGCGGAACCACCCTGCCCTTCTCCAAGAACCAGAGCCGCGCAGGCCAGCTGCGCTTCGCCGCGCTGGTGGAGGTGATCGGCCAAGAGGCGGCCGAGCGGCTGACCGGCCATTTCGGCGGCGACATCCTCTATATCCCGCGCTGCAGCACCGCGCTGCGCCAGGCCCGCAATCAACAGATGATCCGCGACTTCGACGCGATGCTGGTGGAAGGCCTCGGCGCCAACGAAGCGGTGGGCGTGCTGGCGATGCGCTATCGCCTCAGCGACCGCATGGTCTGGCGCGTGCTGAAAACCCCGCCGGCCGATTACGAAGTGCACTGATCCCCGGCACGGCGCCGCCGAGGGCCGCCTACCCGCCTCCCAGGCCGAGCAACGCATTTCATCAGGCAAAGGAGACCTCATGGCAAGCCGAGCCATTTCCGATCTGCACCCGCAACTGCAGCCGCTGGCTGAAACCTTTCTGCGCCTGTGCCGGGACCAGGGCGTGGACCCATTGCTGATCTGCACCTGGCGCTCGGCCGCCGAGCAGGAACAGTTGTACCGCCGGGGCCGGGAACTGCCCGGCGTCATCGTCACCTACGCGCGTCCCGGCGAATCGGCCCACAACGCGATGCTGCACGGCAATCCCGCCGCCCGCGCCTTCGACGTGGTTCCGCTCCACGCCGGCAAGCCCATCTGCGACATCGACCATCCTCACTGGCAGGTGATGGGGCGGATCGCCCAGTCCTTGGGCTTGTACTGGCACGGCACGCTGGAAGCGCCGCTGCATGAGATACCCCATTTCCAACTGTCACTGGAGAAATGAGCATGCGCCTCGCCGACCTGCTCCGCCATCCGCGCAGCCGCCGTCTCAGCCACAGCCGGCTGTGGGCCAATATCGCCTGCGCCGCGGCCACCATCATGTTTCTGGTCAATGGCTGGCGCGGCGCGCTGACTGCCGACATCTGGCTGATCTATCTGGGCGTGGTCGGCGGCTACTCGGCCACGCTGCGGCTGATCGCCGCCTATCGCGACCGGAGCCGAACATGATCCCCACCTCCTTTCTCCGCCTGGGTTCCGGCCTGCTGCTGCCGCTGCTCGCCGCCGCCGGCGGTTACGCGCTGGGCAACAGCCAGAGCCGCCAGTACTGGCAAACCAAGCTGCAGGCCACCGTCGCCGAGATGCAATCGACTGACAGCCGCGCGCAACAACAACGCCAGGCCGCAGCCATGGAATTGCAGCGGCAGTGGCGCCAACGCATCGATCAACTGGAAAGCCGGCTGCTGGAACAACAGCAGGCGCTGCAAGCGCAACAACGGCGACAAGCGCAAAGGATAGACGATGTCACCCGCAACGATGGTCCCCGCTTTACTGGCCTTGGCCCTGACAGCCTGCGCCTCTACCGCCAGCTCCTCGGCTATCCCGACGAGCTGCCCGGCGCCCAGCCCCTACCTGCTGGAGCTGCCGCCCAAGCCTCCGGCGCCGATGCCGGGCTACCGGCGCCCGATCTCCTCGCCCACGCCGCCGACTACGGCGCCTGGTGCCAGCAACTGGAGCAACGCCTTGTCGCCCTGAAACAACTCTACTCTCAACAGGAACCCACACCATGACCGACTTCTTCGACCGGGCCAGCGAGCTGGAAACCGAATTCCGCGAGCAGGCGCTCGCCCGCCACTTCGAGCAATGGCGCCAAAGCGGCCTCAGCCATTGCGAAGACTGCGGCGATCCGATTCCCGGCCCCCGCCGGGCGGCGATCCCCAGCTGCACCCGCTGCGTGCTGTGCCAGCAACTGGCCGAGAAGTGAGAGGTTTCACGTGGAACACGACAACCTGCTGGCCCTGGGCCGCATAGAAGGCAAGCTTGACATGATCGTCGCCCACCTCGCCAAACAGGACAAGAAACTGGAAGAGCTGGACGGCCGTCTGCGCGACGTCGAAATCCAGGCCGCCAAGAGCGGCGCGGTATCCGGCGCCCTGTCCGCGCTGCTGGTCACCCTGGCCGGCGAACTGCTCAAGCGCCTAGTGCACTGACACCCCTCAGCTAAGCCCCGACGCCGCCCGGCGTCACACTCTCCCCATCCTCACCATCGTTCCAAGGAATGACCATGTCCATGCTGATTTCCGTGCAAACCGCCATCGCCGACCGCCTGCGCCAAGGCATGGGCCGGATGGTGCGCGAAGTGGCGGCGGACCTGGACGAAACCGCCCTGTGCGGCCTGCAGCTGGCCCACGGCGATTACGCCAGCCGGCTCACCCCGGGCCAGTCCAGCCCCACCATCAATCCCCAGGCGCTGGCCAGGCTGCCGGCGCTGTGGACCGTGGCCGGCGGCATCACGTCCAGCCAACCGCAGGCCAGCCAGCGTCTGCGCTACAAGGCCAACGCGCTGTTCACCGTCATCGTCGGCGACCGCTTGCAAGCCGACGCCAACTACGCCGGCGCCGGCGTCTGGCAATTGGTCTACGCCGCGCGCCGCCTGCTGGCCTCGCAGGATTTCGGCCTGGCGGTGAACCCGCTGCTGCCGGAAAAAGTCCGCCCGCTGGGCCAGGCCCCGCGCGACGGCCAGCCATGGAGCCTGGTGGCCTGCGACTTCAGCACCTATTGGCTGGACGAGGCGCTGGACAACGGCCACTGGCCGTCGCCGCAAACTGACGCCGATCCGGACGCGCTGTTCCGCGCCTTCGGCGGCCGGCTGGAAGATCCGGCCAAGACCTGGCAGAGCACTCAGCTCAACTACAGCCTGGCCGGTTCCGCCGGCGTCAAGGCCCAGGACGTAGTCGCCAATCCCGCGCCGCAACCCAAGTAACCGCTTTCCCCTCGCCGCGCCAACCGGCGCGGCACCTCCCCAACCGCCACACCAGGAGCCTTTCCTTATGGCTAGCGCCAACATCAGCTTCGACCAGATTCCGGCCTCCATCCGCAAGCCGGGCAAATACTTCGAGTTCAACACCAAACTGGCGGTGCGCACGCTGCCGGGTAATCCGCAGCGCGTGCTGGTGATCGGCCAGCGCCTGGCCGACACCGCCGCGCAGCCGGCGCTGGCCGCGCTGGATGTGTTCAGCGACGACCAAGCCGCCCAGGCATTCGGCCGCGGCTCCAACGCCCACCTGATGGCGCGCGCCGCGATCAACGCCAACCCCTACCTGCAGCTGACCGTCATCGGCGTCGATGACGCGGCCGCCGGCACCGCCGCTTCCGGTTCCTTCACCTTCAGCGGCCCGGCCGCCGCCGCCGGCGTGCTGAGCCTGTTCATCGGCGCCGTCCGCGTCGATGTGGCCGTCGCCGCCACCGACGATCCGACCAAGATCGCCGCCAACGCGCAAGCCGCCATCGCCAAACTGACCGACCTGCCGGTAACCGCGTCCGCGGCCAAGGAAGTGCTGACCCTCACCGCCCGCCACAAGGGCAGCATCGGCAACGGCGTCGCGCTGAAGGCGCAGGAACAGATCGCCGGCCTCGGCGTCGTCGTCGCCCCGATGAAAGGCGGCGCCGGCGATCCGGACCTCGCTCCGGCCCTGGCCGCAGTGGTGAGCGGCGGCCACCAGATCATCGCCAGCCCGTTCACCGGCGACGCCGCGCTGACCGCGCTGCGCAATCACCTGGACTTCGTGTCCGGCCCGCTGGAACAACGCGGCGCCATCGGCGTGATCGCCACCACCGGCGCGCTGGCCGACGCCTCCACCTTGTCCGCCAAGCTGGACAGCGGCCGCATCACCGCCGCCTGGTACCGCGGCTCGGCCAAGCTGTCGGCCGACATCGCCGCCGCCTACGCCGCCGTGATCGCCAGCGAGGAAGATCCGGCCCGTCCGCTGAACACCCTGGAGTTGAAGGGTCTGGACGTGGTGGATCTGGCTTCCCGCACCAGCCGCACCGAGCAGGAAAACGCGCTGTACAACGGCGTGACCCCGCTGGAAGTGGCCGCCGGCGACCGCGTGCAGATCGTGCGCGCCATCAGCACCTACACCAAGGACGCGCAAGGCGTGGACGACGTCTCGCTGCTGGACATCACCACCATCCGCACGCTGGACTACGTGCGCCGCGCCTGCCGCGAGCGCATCGCGCTGCGCTTCCCGCGCGAGAAGCTGTCCGACCGCACCCCGTCCAAGGTCCGCTCCGAGCTGCTGGACGTGCTGTACAAGCTGGAAGAGCTGGAAATCATCGAGCAGGTTGAAGCCAACAAGGCCGGCCTGATCGTCGAGCGCGACCTGCAGGACGCCAACCGCCTGGACGCCAAGATCCCGGTGGACGTGGTCAACGGCCTGCACGTTTTCGCCGGCCGCATCGACCTGCTGCTGTAAGCGCGCGCGGCGAGGCGGCTGATTCCGCAGCCCCAGTCCGCCTCGTCCCTTCTCCCATTCCCAATCTCCCCGCCGGCCGGGCCGCCGCCCGGCCGGCACATCCCGAATCGAAAAGGAAAGTCTCATGGCTTTGAAAGAATACGCAGGCTCCATCGTCCTGGAAGTGAACGGACAGGAAATCGACGTCATCGACCTCAACGTCAGCAGCCGCACCGGCCGCAAGGTGGTGAAGACGATGAACTCCAGCGGCCGCGCCAAGGGCTTCGCCCGCGGCATCTCCGAATACGACCTGGCGGTCACCGTCTCCATCCCGCTGACCGGCGACCTGGACTGGGAAGCGATCGAAGGCGCCAAGCTGACCGAATTCCCGCTGGCCCCGGGCGGCAAGCGCACCAGCTACCTGGACTGCTTCACGCTGGAAGTCGGCGAGAAATACGGCGTGGAAAGCGAAGCGCGCCGCGATATCAAGCTGATGTCGCTGCGAAAGGTCGTTGAATAAACCCCAACCGTCTTGAAACCAGCGCGGTGCGCCATGCGCATCGCGCTTTCTTGGAAATGGATGCGAGATGAGCAAGAAACAGACTAGTCATACTGCCGCCAACAATAAAACGGTTCTGATTAACGCCATGCTACAGGCAGGCATTCGCGACCCTAAAGAGCAGGCGATGTTTCTGGCACAGACTGCCCATGAAAGCCTGAATTTCAGTAGTATGCGCGAGGGAAACTACCGTACAGCCAGCAATTTTCTAAACACCTTTAAGAAAAGACTCAACGCGCAAGGGATCACCACGACACAGCAGGCTCAGGCGCTGATCAACTCTGGACAAGATAAAGTCTATGACGCCATTTACGGTGGGCGCATGGGCAATAAAAACTCAGGGGACGGCATCAAATATCGTGGTCGCGGCTTCGTACAGCTAACCGGACGCGATGCATATGCAGCAGCCAGTCAAGCGCTTAAGCTTGATCTCGTCAATCATCCAGAATTGGCAGAAAACCCCGACAATGCTGCCAAAATCGCCATCTGGTACTGGCAGAAATATAAAACAGGTTTGGCTGAAGCGGCACGGGCAGGCAATGTCAAACAGGCGACCCAGATTCTTAACGGTGGCCAAAATGGCTATGCCGATAGAAAGACAAAATACGAGCAGTATCTAAACCAAGGTCCGATTACAACATCGCCTCCAGCCTCTCCTTCACAATCTACACCATCTCCTTCTCTCGTAACACAGCATGCGGAAGCGGCCAAGCCTGTCGTTCATACCCCGCCTCCACAAGGCAGGCCCCAGGCAAAAAAAGCCACTGAATCGGCTACTGCACAGCCTGCGACTCAATCTCCGCACACAAACCAAGAGTCCATCCTGTCCCAGCGCGGCCGCTTCAACGGCTACAAGTACCTGTACGGCGGCAACGGCCAGAAAGACGCCAAGGGCGTCAACCGCATCGACTGCTCCCATTTGGTCAACCAGGCGCTGACGGGCGCGGGCTACGCCATTCCGTACCAAACCACGGCGGGCATGGCAAATTCCAAATACTACGAGGAAGTCGACGCCAAAGACGTCAAACCCGGCGACATCGCGCTGTGGCAGGGAAACAAGAACCATACCGGCATCGTCGAGGCTTACGACGCAAAAATGGGCAAAGGCAGCTTCTTCGGCGCGCAGTCCAAGAAAGGCGCGTCCAGCGCCCAAATGGGCAAGGGCGCATGGTGGGGACAGCCGCAAAAATTTTTGCGCCCCAAGGCTGAATATCTGAAAGCGCCTGCGCAAGCTCAAGGGAAGGAGGCCCATGCGCCTGCGGCACAGAAACCCGTAGCCCAAGCCGCGCATAAGCCAGCTAACCAGCCGAAGCCAAAAGCGGCCGCAGCCAACGCAAGCCAGCCTACCCCGCAAACCATCGGGGATGACAAGATCCAACAATTACTTCGTTCTGAAGACAAGACGCGGCAATACCGACTCAATAACGGCACGACTGAAACTCGGACCGGCGGTTCACGTTCCTGGCGCGACAACAATCCCGGCAATATGAAATTTGGCTTCACCGGCAGCGAGGAGGCCACCAAGCACCTCAAGGTAAGCAAAGCCAAGGCTTTGGCCAGGGCTCAAAAGAAATACCAGGGCGTCGTCGATCTGGACCACAACGGCTACGCCATTTTCGAGAGCCAGGCAGCAGGCCGCGCCGCGCAGGCTCAGCTGCTGTTTCACGATCATGCCAATCATTCGGTGGAAGAGATGCTGCCGGGCTATGCCATGGATGATCACTCCGGCAAGGCAGACCATCAGAAATACGCCGAGATGATCTACAAGACAGCAGCCAAACGCGGTCTGGACTTGCACGGCAAAAAACTGAAAGACATGACGACCGCGGAACGCGACGCACTGCAAGACGGCATGCAAAGAATGGAAGGCTTCAAAGCCGGCAAGGTGGACGTCAGCGGTACGGCCCATCCTGCCGCTCAGGCCCAGGCCGCGCCACCCGCCGCACCCGCAGCAAAAGCGCCGACGCCGACGCCCGCCGCAGCCAAGCCGCTTCCCAAACCGACAGCGTCCGCCAATCAGCCCAAGGCCCAACCCAAGCCGGCCGCGCCGCCTAAGAAACCCGCCGCAGCCAGCCAAGCGCCCGCGGCGGTAGGCAACGCCGCCGAGGCGCAGCTGTCCGCATTGATCGCGCAGCTCAGCGCCGCGCTGACGCAATTGACCCAACCGCTGCGCGTGGTGGTCGACGTGCAAAACGGCAACATCGTCGCCGCCGTCAACGCCGCCAACAGCCAACAACAAAGGAGGAGCTGATGTTCAGCCTCAATGTGTTCGCCGGCCTGTCCGCCGGCCCCCTGGTGGACGCCAGCTTCCGCGGCGTGCGCTTTGATTGCCTGAAGAGCGTGGACAGCGCGCAGCGCGACCAGGCGATGCACGAATACCCGTACAAGGACGGGGCCGACGTGGAGGACCTGGGCCGCAAGGCGCGCAAGGTGTCGCTGTCGGCGATGTTCTGGGGCAAGGATTACCAGCACCGGCTGCGCGAGTTCGTCGCCGCGCTGGACGCCGCCGGCCCGGGCGAGCTGGTCCACCCGGTGTTCGGCAGCATGCCGCAGGCCCAGGTGGTGGATTACCAGATCAGCCACGATGCCGACGCCACCGACTCCTGCACCGTGGAAGTCAACTGGGTGGAAGCCACGCCGGGCAATCCCTTCTTCGCCGCCAAGAAGACGCTGCCGCAGGTGGAGGCCATCTCGTCGCAGGTGGACAAGCTGCGCCAGATGGCCGGCGAGGCCTTTTCCAAGGCCCAGGGCCTAGTGGCCACCGCCAAGGGCGCGCTGGCCCGCGTCGCCGCGCTGCGCCAGCAACTGACCGCCACCGTCCGCCAGCTGGCCGCGATGGCCAATCAGGCGGTGGCCCAGGTGACCGACCTGCTCGCCTATCCGCAAGCTTTCGTCGCCCAGGCCAAGCAGCTGGTGGATGAGGCGGCCAACTGGCGCTTCGATCTGAAAGCGGAGATCGGCCCGCTGCCGGCGCTGAAAACCGCCGCCGAGATGTCGTCGGCCACGCTGGCCGACTGGAAGGCATTGCGCCGCCGGCTGGAAGGCCTGCCGGACGCGGTGCGCCAGGGCATCTCGCCGATATCCGCCAGCGCCTCGCTGTCGGTGTGGAGCGACGACCAGCGCCGCATCGACGCGCTGCTGCAGCTGAACGTGTCCACCAAGCTCGCCTCCGCCGCCGGCGGCATCTTCGCCAGCGAATCGCAGAAACCGACGCTGACGCCGCCCGCGCTGGAACAGATCGCCGGCGACGTGCGCGCCTCGCTGCAGACCACGATAGACCAGTGGCGCGCCGCGCTGCCGGCCGAGGACGCCTACAAGGTGGTGGATGGCCTGCGCGAGCTGGGCCTGCAGGTGCAGCAAGGCGCCGCCGCGCTGATCGCCGCCAAGCCGCCGCTGCTGAAACGCAAGGTGGAATCCGTCTGCAATCTGCGCCAGCTGGCCCACCTGTGGTATGGCGACAGCGAGCGCGCCGCCGAGCTGCTGCGGCTGAATCCGCAGCTGTCCCAACCCAACCATCTGACTCCGGGGACCCTGGTCTATGGCTACGCCAGCTAATCACACCGTCAGCCTGCAGATAGGCGGCCGCCAGCACGGCGACTGGACCCACTACTCGGTCGACTCCGACCTGGTCGTCGCCGCCGATGCCTGGCAGGTGTCGCTGGGCCTGCCCGGCGGCATCTTCCCGCCCGACGTAGAGCCGGGCGCGCTGGTCAAGGTGCTGGTCGGCGACGAAACGGTGCTGATGGGCCGCATCGACGACATCAGCCACAGCGTCGCTTCCGGCAGCCACCAGCTGGCGCTGTCCGGCCGCGACCTGGCCGGCATGCTGCTCGACTGCAGCGCGCCGCTGTTCACCGGCAAGGGCATGACGCTGCAGGACGTGCTGGACAACGTGGTGAAGCCGCTGGGCATCGCCAGCATCCGCGTCGACGCCAAGGCCAAGGGGCAGATCGAGAAGATCAACGTCGACCCCGGCAACAGCGCCTGGGACGTGCTCACCCGCGCCGCCCAGGCCAACGGCCTGACCGCCTGGTTCGACCCGGACGGCACCCTGGTGGTGGGCGGCCCGGACTACAGCCGGCCGGCCAGCGCGCGGCTGATCCTGCGCCGCGACGGCAAGGGCAACAACGTGCTCAGCCTGGCGGAGACCCGTTCCCACGCGCAGCGCTATTCCGAGCTGACGCTGCTGGGCCAGGGCCACGGCCAGTCGCTGACGCCTGGCCGCCACGCGATGCAACACCACGTCTTCGATTCCGACGTCTGCTACCACAAGCCGCGCATCCAGGTGGAGCCGGACGCCGCCAGCCCGGCCGAGCTGGCCGCCCGCGCCGACAAGATGCTGGCCGACGCCCGCCTGGCCGGCTACACGCTAACCGCCACCGTGGCCGGCCACCGCGACAGCCAGGGCGCATTGTGGACGCCGGGCCAGCGCATCGAGGTGGAAAGCGAGCCGCACGGCATCAACGGCACCTATTTCCTGATGTCCCGCACTTTCGAGGGCGGCCGCGGCCAGGGCAGCGTCACCCGGCTGACGCTGAAGGAAGACAAGTGCTGGATTCCGGTGATGCGCGCCGGCAAGCAATAAGGAGAAAACACATGTGGCATGAAGTAGACCAACGCATCCGCCGCGCCTTCAGCAATGTGCGCCAGGGCTTCCGCGCGGTGCTCACCCACGTCGACAGCGACGGCGGCGTGCAGGCGGTGCAGGCCGACGCGCTGGCCGGCGAGCGGCTGCAGGACGCCGAGCTGTTCCAGCATTACGGCTACACCTCCAACCCGCCGCCGGGCAGCATGGCCATGGTGCTGCCGCTGGGCGGCCGCACCACCCACAGCGTGGTGATCGCCACCGAGCACGGCAGCTACCGGCTGCAATCGCTGCAACCCGGCGAAGTGGCGCTGTACAGCGACGAAGGCAGCAAGATCGTGCTCAAACGCGGCAGGATCATCGCCGTCGAGTGCGACACCTTCCAGCTCGACTGCAAGACCTGGCAGGTCAATGCCAGCGAACAGGCCAGCTTCGCCACGCCCAAGCTGAACGCCAGCGCGCAATTCATCGCCCAGGGCCAGATCAGCGGCAACGGCGGCCTGGCCATCCAGGGCGGCAGCGGCGCCAGCGTCAACGGCGACATCAAGTTGTCCGGCTCGATGAATGCCAGCGGCGACGTCAAAGCCAGCGGCAAGAGCCTGGCCTCCCACACCCATGACGCGCCGAATGGTCCCACCAGCCCGCCCAAGTAAGCCGCGCCACTGACCGGCGTCCTCTGATCCTCCAACCGCCAAACCCGGAAAATAACGCCATGGACCCACTATTGGACCCCATCACCGGCGACTACGCCGGCGGCTCCACCGACACCCTCGCCAACGCCGTCTACCTCCGTCTGATGACCCCGCTGGGCGGCTGGTGGGCCGACCCGACGCTGGGCTCGCGCCTGCATGAGCTGTCCCGCAGCAAGGACAGCAGCCGCATCGACCTGTTGGCCTGCCAATACGCCGAGCAGGCGCTGCAGCCGCTGCTGCAGGACGGCCGCGCCAGCCGCGTCCAGGTGTCGTCGCAACGGCAAGGCCCCGGCCGGCTGCTCCTGAACATCGAAGTCGCCGAAACCGGCGGCCACATCCGCCATTTCCAACACCAAGTGAGGATAGCCTGATGCCTCTGTCCACTCCCGATTTCGCCAGCATCCGCGACACGCTGCTGCGCGACCTGCAAAACCTGCGCGCCGATGCCGACATCGCGCCGGACAGCGATTACTTCGTCCGCGCCAGTTCGGTGGCCAGCGCGGTGGAGGGCCTGTACCAGCACCAGAGCTGGATCGCCCGCCAGATCTTCCCCGACACCGCCGACAGCGAATATCTGGAACAACACGCCCGCCTGCGCGGCATCGTGCGCAAGCCGCCTACCGCGGCCAGCGGCACGCTGCGCATCAACGGCACCGCCGGCGCCGTCGTCACCGGCAGCTTGCAGCTGCGGGTGGGCGAACAGCTGTACGCCACCCCGGCCACCAATCCCGACGGCAGCCCGTACTCGGTCCGGCTGGACGACAACAAGCAGGCCGAGCTGCCTGTCTTCGCCAGCCAGGCCGGCAGCGCCGCCAATCAGCCGGACAATCTGCCGGTGGAACTGATGCAGGCGCCGTCCGGCGTCGGCGCCAAAGCGCTGCTGCTCAGCATGCGCAACGGCGTGGACGTGGAGGACGACGCTGCCCTGCTGGACCGGCTGCTGGAACTGATCCGCCGCCCGCCGGCCGGCGGCAACAAGCACGACTACCGCCGCTGGGCGATGGAAGTGAAAGGCGTCTCCGCCGCCTACGTCTACCCGCTGCGCCGCGGCCTGGGCACCGTGGACGTGGTGATCACCGCCAACGGCGACCTGCCGTCGCAGGAAATCCTCGCCAATGTGCAGAGCCACATCGAAGACCTGCGCCCGGTCACCGCCAAGAGCTGCCTGGTGCTGGCGCCGACGCCGCGCCCGGTGGACATCGACGTGGCGCTCAATCTGGGCGGCGCGAACCTGGACGCGTTCACGCCGCTGTTGCAGCAAACGCTGCAAGCCTACTTCGCCGGCCTCGCCCCGGGCGAGCGGCTGGTCAAGAGCCGGATCGAAGCGCTGATCTCCGACCTGCCCGGCGTGCAGGACCGCCAGCTCAACGGGCCGGCCGGCAATGTCGATCCGATCTCCGATGAGAAGGTGGTGGAATGGCTGCGGCTGGGCAAACTAACCGTGGGGCCGCTGAAATGACGCCGCAACCACCCTATCAGGATTTGCTGACCCGACTGCTGCCGCCGGTCAGCTACAGACCGGACGGCCCGCGGCTGCAGGCTGAACTGGCCAGCGAGGGCGCGGCGCTGGACCGTACCCAGAACTCCGCCCGCCAACTGGCCGGCGCCGTCACCCCTCAGCAGGCCGAAGCCATGCTGCCGGACTGGGAGCGGGTATGCGGGCTGACGCCGCCGCCCGACGCGCCCTACCAGCAACGCCAGCAGGCGGTGCTGGCCAAGCTGGCCGAAACCGGCGGCCTGTCCATCCCCTACTTCACCCGGCTGGCCGCCGGCATGGGTTACAAGATCCAGATCGCCGAGCCGCAACCGTTCCGCGCCGGCGTCAACCGCGCCGGCCAGCAGCTGTGGAGCGCCGACATCCCTTGGGTATGGCAGGTGACGGTGTTCGGCAGCAAGGTGCGCCCCTACCAGTTCCGCGCCGGCCAGTCGCTGGCGGGCGAGCGCTTGTGCGCCTTCGGCGACCCCAGGCTGGAAGAGCTGTTCAACGATCTCAAGCCGGCTCATACCTTCGTCTACTTCGCCTACCAGCCGTAAACCGTCTCCCGACGCGCGCCTCCCGCGCGTTTCTCCCCGCCTTTTCCCTCCCCGGCGCCGATCCTCAATCGGCCGTCCCTGTTCCATCCTTTTCCAGGAGCGCCTCATGCAAGACCCGATCAAGCCCGTTCCCACGCCGGACCAGAAGTTCCACGACGGCAACCCCTCCACCGGCGAGCTGGGCACCATCGTCTCCGCCAGCTGGCTGAACACCGTGCAATCCGCCATCCAGGCCACTCAGCAGGAAGTACTGTCCGTGATCGGCAGCAACAACGGCCAGCCAGCCGATCCGGCGCGTCAGGACCAGCTGCTGCAGGCGATCAAGCAACTGGCCTGGGGCGGCAACGCCAAACCGACTACCCTGGCGGGCTACGGCATCGCCGACGGGCTGGCCATGCGGCCGCAGCTAGGCGACAAGGTCGACTTGAACAACATCACCGACGACGGCCTGTATCACAATCCCGCCAACGCTTACGCCGCCAACGGCGCCAATTACCCGGCGCCGTACGCCGGCTTGCTGTTTGTCTTTGCCGATGGCGAGATGGTCTACCAACAGTATCAGTGCTACAACAACGCCGGTTGCTGGTACCGCTGCCGCTACCGCGGCAACTGGAGCCAATGGCAGAAGCTGGCCGACGCCGCCACCACGCTGGCCGGCTACGGCATCACCGACGGCGCGACCAAGGCCGAGCTGAAGGCGGCGGTGGACGGCTTGGTCAGCGGCGCGCCGGGCGCGCTGAACACGCTGCAGGAACTGGCGGCGGCGCTGGGCAACGACAACAACTTCGCCTCCACCATCACCAACAAGCTGGCCGGCAAGGCCGACAAATCCAGCTCGCTGGCCGGCTACGGCATCAACACGCTGGCGCTGTCCACCGCGCAAACCTCGCAGATCATCAAGACCACGCCCAACGTCTACGACAACAATCTCTACACCAGCGGCACGCTGGAACTGCGCTCCACCGGCACCGACTTCCCATCGCTGGGCCTGCATCGCCCCGGCAACAGCGCGGTGGCGCTGGTTCATAAGGGCTATGGCGACGATACGCTGATGCTGAAGGAAGCTACCGGCGGCGAATATCGCGTCTGGCATTCCGGCAACGATGGCTCCATCATCAAGAAACGCCGCTATCGCATATGCGTCGACGACAAGACCTCTCTCGACAACGATGTCACCGCCGGCGAGATGGGCTTCAATTACGCCACCTCCAGCGGCGTCAACGGCCCCTATATCGCCTTCGGGGGCTTGGGCGGCAATAGCGACTACTCCTGCCAGTTGACTGCCGACTACATCAACGGCTACGTGATGCGCTTCCGTACCCGCAACGATGATCAGGCAAAGCGCTGGAACCCCTGGTATACGCTGATCCATGAAGGGCATCTGACCGGCCAGGTCGCTTTCTTCGCGATGTCCGCTCCGCCGCTGGGCTGGCTGAAGGCCAACGGCGCGGCAGTGAGCCGCAAGGACTACCCGTCCCTGTTTGCGGCGCTGGGAACCTACTATGGCGCGGGCGACGGCTCCACCACCTTCAATCTGCCGGACCTGCGCGGCGAGTTCGTGCGGGGCTGGGATGATGGACGCGGCGTGGATGGCGGACGCGGCTTCGGAACTCGGCAAAACCCCACCGCCATTCGCCATCTGATCGATAGGCTGAGCGGGCCCTATGCTCCGGGAACCTCCGCCATTGGGGCATGGAACATCGAGCCAGACTGGACCAACATGAACATAGAAGGCAATAGATCCCCTACCGATCTAAATAACTCTATCTTTTTTGTAGCCAATGCCACGTCTACAAACGGCGCAGGAGATAACGGTGCCTTCTCCACCCGCCCCCGCAACGTCGCTCTGCTCGCCTGCATCAAATACTGAGGAACCCGCCATGTCTGACAACAACAAAACCGTCTACGCCTACCACCCGCAAACCGGCGAATACCAGGGACCGACTGCGGCCGATCCGTCGCCGCTGCAACCCGGCGTCTGGCTGCTGCCCGCCTACAGCACCGAGCTGCAGCCGCCGGTCGCCGCCGAGCGCCAGACCGCCGTCTTCCGCGACGGCGGCTGGACCGTGTCGCCGGACTGGCGCGCCGTCAAACTGTGGAGCATCGACACCGCTCAACCCATCCAGGCGCGCCTGGGCGACACGCCAGACAGCCTGCGCGCCACGCTGCTGCCGCCCTGCGAATTCCCCGCCTGGGACGGCAAAAACTGGAGCATCAACAAAACCGCCCAGGCCGCCGCGCTGGTGGAAAAGACCAACGCCGCATTGAAGCAACGACTGGCCGATGCCTACTCCGCCCGCCGGCCGCTGGAAGACGCCGAGTCCATCGGCATCGCCACCGCCGACGAGCTGCAAAAACTGGCCGCCTGGAAACGCTACTGCGTCGACCTGTCCCGCCTACCGGACCTGGCGATGTGGCCGCGGCTGGTGGACGCCGACTGGCCCAAGCAACCCGGCTAAGCGCAGTTCCAGCCTCCCCCCGAAACGGCAGCCCCGCGCTGCCGTTTTTCGCGCTTGCCACACTGACATCCGTCCACTGAGCCACCGCGCCCGCCTGCCGCACAATCACCGTCATTCCGAATCAGCGACATCTGTCATCGGCCCCGGCGGCCGATTTCTCTTTACCAGCGGGAGGCGCCTCACATGCAAGACCAGCTCAAACCCATCAATAGCCCGGACGGCCTGTTCCACGACGGCAACCCCTACACCGGCGAACTCGGCACCGTGGTCACCTCCGAGTGGCTGAACGGCATGCAGTCGGCGGTACAGTCCGCCCAGCAAGAAATGCTGACCCTGCTCAAGACCAGCGGCCAAAGTCCCGACCCCACGCGCCAGGATCAGCTACTGCAGGCTGTACGCAACATCGCCTGGGGCGGCAACAGCAAGCCCACCACGCTGGCCGGCTACGGCATCGCGGTCGCCAGCCAGGCCGAGGCCGAAGCCGGCACCGACAACATCAAGGCGATGACGCCGCTGCGCGTCGAACAGGCGCTGAACGCCGCCGGCCTGTCCGGCTACGCCAAAAACATCACCAGCGGATCGCTGCAAACCGTGCGTCCCAACGGCATCTATCACGTCGACGCTTTCGGTCAAGTCAGCGGCGCGCCGGAAAAAAGCAACGGCATGCTGCTGGCCAGCTTCCTCAGCGACAAATGGGGCAGCCAGGTCTACTGGATGTGGGGTGGCGCCACTTACGAACAGCGGCTGCAAGACGGCAACTGGCAGCCGTGGGTCAAACTGCTGAAAACAGGGCAGCAAAGCACCCTGGCCGATTACGGCATCACCGATGGCGCCAGCAAAACCGACCTGCAAATCGCGGTCAACAATCTGGTGGCTGGCGCGCCCGGCGCGCTGAACACCTTGCAGGAACTGGCGGCGGCGCTGGGCAACGACCAGAACTTCGCCGCCACCATCACCAACCAGTTGGCTGGCAAGGCAGGCAAGGCCACCACGCTGGCCGGCTACGGCATCGCCGATGCCGCCGCCAAGAACGGCGACGCAAGCCAGGCATTCAATGTCGCGCCTGCCACTCAGGGCCAGCATGCGGTTCAGATGAGCCAACTGTTCGGCGGCCTCAGGGGCATGCAGCAGTTTGCCAACAGCGGCACATTCACCGTGCCGCCTAGCGTGACGCGGATATACGTGACACTGGTCGGCGGCGGAGGCGGCGGCGCAGGGGCAATCTCTGGCGCGCCCTATACCCCCGGCGGCGGCGGGGCTGGAGGCGTCCTTTTCAGAAACCCGCTCACCGTCACCCCGGGACAGGCCATTCCACTGACGATAGGCGCCGGCGGGGCCTGCGGCATCGGCTCCGGCAACGGCGGCACCTATGCCAATAGCACGGGCGGAACCGGCGGCACCACTACCTTCGGCAACCTGAGCATTGGCGGCGGCGGCGGCGGCGCTTGCCAACCCTCTCACTCAAACGGAGGTGCCCCCGGCAGCGCATCGCTGGCCGGCTATGGCGGCCCCGGCAGCGATCTGCCGAATACACGGCCCGACGGCGGCGCGGGCGGCTCCAATATCTTCAGCGCGCCGTCATTTGCCGGCCATGGGCCGCAACCCAGTGTTTTGTATGGCGGCGGCGGCGGCGGCGGTCGAGCTGCCACATATAACTACAATGGCCAGATCGGCGCATCCGGCTTAGTCATCGTTGAATGGTAGGAGGAATCATGAACAACGCGCAGCGCTATATGCTGATCGACCAAAACAGCAACGTGGTCAATGTGGTGATGTGGGACGGTGGCGATGGCTGGCAGCCTCCCAGCGGACTCCAAGCCATACCTTCGGATAACGCCGGCCCTGGCTGGACCTACAAAAATGGGACATTCACGCCTCCCACCCCGCCGACACCTAAGGCTCTGACCGCGGAACAAACCTGGGCCATATACCAACTTCAAGCCCAGTCGGCCCTTGCCGATTCAGACAAAACCATCCTGCGCTGCTATGAGGCCGGCGTATCGGTTCCGTCTCCATGGGCAAGCTATCGCAAAGCTCTGCGCAACATCATCAGCGCAGGCGCAGGCGATGCATCCAAACCGCTTCCCGCTCGGCCAGAGTATCCCGCCGGGACATAGCTTGGCCCCACAAGTAATCGCCTGGCCCGTCACATGGGCTAGGCGGATGCGGCCCGGCGGTTGGACGGCATCAAACAACGACATACAAGTTGGCATTTGATGCAGAAAAACCAACGGGCTGCATTGCCTTCCCCCTGCCATACCACATGCCTTCCCTGACGGAGCCCACTGAAATCCGTCCACTGATTCGATCATGCGAGCTCCCGCACAATCACCGTCATTCTCAAACAGCGACATCCGTCATCGGCCCTGCGGCCGATTTTTCTTTACCCAGCGGGAGGCGTTTTCCATGCAAGAACAACTCAAGCCCATCAATAGCCCGGACAGCCTGTTCCACGACGGCAACCCGGCCACCGGCGAGCTTGGCACCATCGTCGCAGCCGATTGGCTGAACAGCATGCAGTCCGCCATGCAATCCACCCAGCAGGAACTGCTGGCCGTGAT
The DNA here is from genome assembly GCF_059047085.1 of Chromobacterium sp. INPA-IVC. Taxonomy (NCBI): domain Bacteria; kingdom Pseudomonadati; phylum Pseudomonadota; class Betaproteobacteria; order Neisseriales; family Chromobacteriaceae; genus Chromobacterium; species Chromobacterium sp. INPA-IVC. The sequence continues at coordinate 63,228 of NZ_JBTNLS010000007.1, forward strand.
CAACAGCAACAACGGCCAGAAAGCCGACCCCGCGCGCCAGGATCAGCTACTGCAGGCTGTGCGCAACATCGCCTGGGGCGGCAACAGCAAACCCACCACATTGGCCGGCTACGGCATCGCCATCGCCAGCCAGGCCGAGGCGGAAGCCGGCACGGACAACGTCAAAGCGATGACGCCGCTGCGCGTTGAGCAGGCGCTGAACGCCGCCGGCCTGTCCGGCTACGCCAAAAACATCACCAGCGGCTCGCTGCAAACCGTGCGCCCCAACGGCCTCTACCACGTCGACAGCAGCCTAGTCAGCGGAACCCCGGATAAAAGCAACGGCATGCTGCTGGCCAACTTCCTCAGCGACAAATGGGGCAGCCAGGTCTACTGGATGTGGGGCGGCGCCACTTATGAACAGCGGCTGGAAAACGGCAACTGGCAGCCCTGGGTCAAGCTGCTGAAAACCGGACAACAAAGCACGCTAGCCGATTACGGCATCACCGACGGCGCCAGCAAAACCGACCTCCAAACTGCGGTCAACAATCTGGTCGCCGGCGCGCCCGGCGCGCTGAACACCTTGCAGGAGCTGGCGGCGGCGCTGGGCAATGACCAGAATTTCGCCGCCACCATCACCAACCAGTTGGCTGGCAAGGCAGGCAAAGCCACCACGCTGGCTGGCTACGGGATTGCTGACGGCGCAACCTCGACTCAGGTCAACGCCGCCGCGCCGGCCGGCATGGTGGCCTACTTCGCGATGAAAGACGCGCCTGCCGGCTGGTTGATCGCCGACGGGCGGCCCGTTGCTCGCAAGGATTACCCGGCGCTGTTCGCCGCGATTGGCGGCCTCTATGGAAATGGCGATGGCTCGACGACGTTCGGATTGCCAGATCTACGAGGGGAGTTCCTGCGAGGATGGGACGCTGGCAGAGGAGTAGATACTGTCAACCGATCTTTTGGTTCTTGGCAAAAACCATCAGCCATGGCTCATGAACTAGGCAATGGCAATCTGGCCTACGGCATCGATGTAGCTCCTGGCAACCTTGAAGCAGCCGGCCTTGAGCCTGCGACTAAAAATGGCTACACCAATCAGTCGACCGGATTTGGCGTTATCGGCACATGGGATAACCAAAACAATGGCGCAGTCATCAGCAATGGCTTTGCGAATGCGCATCCGAGCCTACCCAGCTCCAATTTAAATCAATGGGCAGGAGCAATCGACTCTTGGCTAGCAACTATCCGCCCCCGCAACGTCGCCCTGCTCGCCTGCATCAAATGCTGATGTGACCATCTGCCACGTTCCACGTGAAACCGTGCCCTCAGGCGCGGTTTTTCATGGCTCAGCGCAACACCACCAGCGCGGTGCCAGCGCAGCTGACCGCCGCGCCCAGCCAGGCCAGAAGCGGCGGCGGACGGCGCAATACCACCCACAGCATGGGCAGGATCAACACCGGGCTCAGCGCCGACAGAATGCCCACCGTCGCGACGTTCGCATGCTGCAAGGCCAGCATGATCAGCGTCATGCCCAGACCCAGCGCCACCAGTCCATTGAGCGCGGTTTGGCCCAGCATCCGCGGCGTGTACGGACCACGGCTTTTCGCCAGCCTCCAGCCGCTGAGCCACAGCAAGTAATGCGCGCCGCAGCTGACGCCCATGCGCAGGGCCGACGCGGTCACCGGCTCCAGGCCGGCCGCCATCGCCGGCTTGGCGAAGAAAGTGCCCAGCGCCTGGCACAACCCAGCGGCGAGGCCCAGCGCGACACCGGCGGTCAGCTTGTCATTGCGCTCCCACACATGGGCGTCCACCTCGCGCCGGCCGAAGGCCACCGCCAGCAGCACGCCGCCGAACACCAGCAGGCTGCCCAGCATCGCCCCCGCGCTCAAGCGCTCCGCCAGGAACAGCACGCCCAGCAGCACCGAGAACACCGAATGGGTGGCGAACAGCAATCCGGTGCGGCGCGGCCCCAGCCGGTTCATCGACGCGAACATCACTGTGTCGCCGAGGAAAATGCCGGCCAGCCCCGACAACAGCGCCGGCCACAAGCTGGCCGCGCTGATGGAATGCCAGCCGCCGGACAGCAGGCTGACCCCGCCCAGCACCACGGTCAGCAGCGTCAGCCGCAGCCGGGTGAAAGCGAAGGGACCGAAATGGCGGGAAGGCGTGGCGCCGAGCAGTCCGCCCAGCGCCCAGCAGCCGGCGGCGCCGACCGCGGCAAGGTCATACAGCATCATTGATCCAGTAAATAGATTTCCACCCGTTCCTTGCCCTTGCCGATGTTGCGGCGCTTGAGGGCGATCCGTCCCACCTCGCCGCTGCGCTTGAGATGGGTGCCGCCGCAGGGCACGCGGGCGAAGCCGGGCAGTTCCCAGTAGCGCCGCCCGGCCGCTTGGTCGGAAAAAGCGCTGACGATGGGCAGGTCGTCGTCGATCAGCCGCTGCGCGGCGGCGGCGATATCGGCCAGCAAGGGCGTGATCGGCAGATCCAGCGCGAAGTCTATCCGCGCCTTGTCCTCGGCGATGTGGGCGCCGATCTTCTCCGCGTCTTCCATCTGTTGGCAGATCACTTCCAGCACCAGTTCGGCGGCGAAATGCAGCCGCATCAGCCGGTAGCGGCGCGGCCAGTCTATCTCCACCGCCACCGCGTCGCCGGCGCGCAAGCCGTGATCCGCGTCCAGCGTGTAGACGATGTCCGCCCCCTGCTTCTCCGCCAGCCGCACCGGATGGCCGGCGATACGGCCGCTGTCGCTCTCCTGGCCGCCGGAAAAAGCGTAGAAGATGGTTTCCTCCAACCACACCCGCTCGCCGTCCACCCGGCTGACGCGGGTGGCGAGCTCAGTCTGGTAGGGATCATCCCAAAACCGCTTGCGCGTCACCGCCCGCCGCCTTTCGCAGATACACGTCCTGATCCAGCCTCTCCATCATCCGCTCCGGCCGGTTCAGCGCGGTGAAACCGTATTGCGCGTACAGGCCGTGCGCGTCGGCGGTGGCCAGCATCATCCGGCGCAGGCCGGCCAGGTCCGGATGCGCCATCGCCGCCTCCACCAGCCGCTTGCCCACCCCTTGGCCCTGCCAGCCTTCCAGCACGAACACGTCCGCCAGATAAGCGAAGGTGGCGCGGTCGGTGATGGCGCGGGCGAAGCCGATCAGCTGGCCGTCGTCGGCATAGGCGCCGAAGCACAGCGAATGATCCAGCGAGCGCTCGAATACCTCGCGCGGCAAACCGCGCGCCCAGTAAGACTCGCCCGACAAATATTGGTAAATCCGCTCCCGGTCCAGCCTCGCCGGGTCGCTGTCTATCGCCACCGCCATCGCTATTTCTCGCCCCGATGAAAGTCCCAGCGTAAACAAATAGCCGCCGCCAAACAAGCGTTTGGCATATAAACGGCAAGCAAATAGCCGATGCGGGACGATTTATGGCATTTTCCGCCAGCATCTCGCGCATCCTCCCGTTGCCAGCCGCGGCAAAAACTCGCAGGATAAGGGTTTGTCCACGCTAAGCCGCGCCATGTCCCTGCCCTTGCTGAGAAACCTGCTGTTCGCCTTGTTGCTGACCGTGATCGCGCTGTGGTGCGCCGGCAGCTGGGGCCAGATGCCGCTGTTGACGGAAATCGCCATCTGGCTGGGCGACGCGCTGGTGATGGGCGGGGCCTACCTGCTGCCCACCGTCACCGCCGCGCTGGTGAAAAGCCCGCGGCTGAAGCTGGTGGCGCTGGTCAACGTGCTGGGCGGCTGGCTGATCGTGCCGTGGATCGCGGCGATGGCGCTGGCGCTGAAACGCGACGACCTGGCCTGATTTCAAGGCGACCCGCCGGACTACAGCGCGGGCGCCCGCAAACCAAGAGGAGAAGACTGTGTTCCAACATGTAGACGCCTACGCCGGCGATCCCATCCTGTCGCTGGTGGAAGCCTTCGGCAAAGATTCCCGCGAGACCAAGGTCAACCTCAGCATCGGCCTGTATTACGACGAAGCCGGCCGCATTCCGCGCCTGAAAGCGGTGGAACAGGCCGAGGCGCTGCTGTCCGGCCAGCCGCAGCCGCCGTGCACCTACCTGCCGATGGACGGCATGCCGGCCTACCGCAGCGCCATCCAGACGCTGCTGTTCGGCGCCGATCATCCGGCGGTGACAGGCGGCCGCATCGCCACGCTGCAGACGCTGGGCGGCTCCGGCGCGCTGAAAGTAGGCGCGGATTTCCTCAAGCGCTACTTCCCGGCATCCGGCGTCTGGGTCAGCGATCCGACCTGGGACAACCACGTCGCCATTTTCGAAGGCGCGGGCTTGGTTGTGGACCGTTATCCCTACTTCGACCCGGCCACCCGCGGCGTGGATTTCGCCGCCATGCTGGCCAAGCTGCAAACGCTGCCGGCCAAGAGCATCGTGCTGCTGCATCCGTGTTGCCACAACCCCACCGGCGCCGACCTCACCGAGGCGCAGTGGGACCAGGTGGTGGAAGTGGCCAAGGCCCGCCAGCTGATTCCCTTCCTGGACATCGCCTACCAGGGCTTCGGCGCCGGGCTGGAGAAAGACGCCTACGCGATCCGCGCGATGGCCGACGCCGGCATCGCCTTCCTGGTCAGCAACTCCTTCTCCAAGATCTTCTCGCTGTACGGCGAGCGCTGCGGCGGCCTGTCCGTGGTGTGCGAAACCGCCGCCGAAGCGGCGCTGGTGTCCGGCCAACTGAAAGCCACCGTGCGCCGCAACTACTCCAGCCCGCCGACACACGGCGCCAAGGTGATCGCCACCGTGCTGAACAATCCGGAGCTGAAGGCGCTGTGGGTGTCCGAGGTGAACGAGATGCGCGAGCGCATCCAGGCGATGCGCGGCGTGCTGGTGCAGGTGCTGAAGGAAGCGCTGCCCGAGCGCGACTTCGGCTACCTGGTGAATCAGCGCGGCATGTTCAGCTACACCGGCTTCAGCCAGGCGCAGGTGGACAAGCTGCGCGAGCAATTCGCCGTCTACCTGGTGGGCAGCGGCCGCATGTGCGTGGCCGGCCTCAATGCAGCCAACGCGCCCTACGTGGCCCAGGCCTTCGCCCAGGTGCAGTAAGCGCCGCGTCGCCGGCCCGCATCGCGGGCCGCGCGTTCCGGCACGGCGGGCCCGTCGCGATGCGGCGGCCCGCCGTTTTTCATTCAGGCCGCCACCCGCTCCGGCCAGCCATGGACCGCCACTTCGGTGGCCAACTCCAGCCAGGCGGCGTCGCCTTCCAATTCCGCCAGGCGCATGCAGCTGAGCGCCAGCTTGACGCTGTGGTCGTCCCGTTGTTCCCGCGCCAGCCGGCGGATATCGGCCAACGGCGGCAGAGAGTCCCGGCGCAGCGCCGGCAACGCCGGGCAGCCGTGGTAAATGAACGCCCCCAGCAGCGCCATCTGCATCTGCAAGACCGCGCAATCCGGCACTTCGCTCAAGCCTTGCCCGCGCGCCAGGCTCAGGCCGGCCTCCCAGGCAGTGAGCAGATGCAGGATATTGAATTTGCGCCTGGCCAGAAACAGCAGGCGGCACACGCGGCGCTGCTCGCGCGCTCCGGCCAGCAAACCGGGCGGCAGCCGCCACGGCAGCACAGACGCGGCCAGCGCGTGTTCGATGTCGTCGGCGATCAGCCTGCCCTCCTCGCCCGGCGGAATCGGCGCGCGATGCCAATCCCGCAGCAGCTCCGGCAAGGTCAGCGGCACCGCGCTGCGGCCCGGCGACGGCAGCAGCCGCCAGTTCGCCAAGGCATAGGCCAAGGCGGCGTCGATCTCAGCCGCCACCCCGCCGCGCGCCGCATAAGCCAGCCGGATCACGCCATGAAACGACGCCGAAGCCGGCGCCTCCAACACCAGCCGCAGCCGATGCGGCCAACAACGCTGCCATTGCTCGCTCTGCCGCTCCCAGGCCAAACGACGCCGCCAGGCGGCCTCGCTGGCCGAGTCGCCCAGCCAGCCGCTGGTCTCGGCGATGTCGCGGCCATCGTCGACCAGCGGCTCCAGATGCGCGCATGAGGCGGCGCGCCGACGCAGCTCGGACTCGTCCGCCCCCAGCTCGGCCAAGGCCTGCAAGGCCATAGGCACATGATTGGACAAGCCTTGCCGGTAACTGCCGGAATAGGCCAGCAATGGCGGCAGCAACTCTTGCAGCATCCGGGTCTCCTTCACGATGGGTTCCCCTCCACTCTGCGTGGAAGCGACACGCAATGCCAATTGGATTTCAGGATGCCGGCGATAGCAGATCGCTATCTGCCCGGCACGCGCGCGCCAGGACGGAAACAGCTGGCGCGGCGGCACACAAAAAACCGGCCCCGCGGGGCCGGTTTTTCGCTGAATCAAAGACTTACCACACCTCGCCGGGCCGCCAGTCGGTTTCCAGAGACGCGCTGATGTCCAGCGCCGACGGCGTATGGAATAAGCGATAGATCATGACCTCCTCCTCCGGCGTTTCCACCAGGCCTTCCCGGTCCTGGTAGGCCAACGGCCCCAGCCACAGTTCCCAACCGCGGCGGGCGTAGAAATCGGCCTCGGACGGCGACAGCGCGGCGATATCGTAGTCATCGCCGATCAAGGCCGGAATGGTGGAGAGCACCGCGCAGCCATAGCCCTTGCCCTGCCGCTCCGGCAGGGTGGCCATCGCCTCCACATAGGCGGAACGCAGCGGTGGCAGGCCTTCGGCGCGCAGTTCGCGCGGCAGCCAGGCGGCGTGGCTGACCAGCTCGCCCTCCTCGCTGACCATCAAGTGAGTGGCGTCGCCCAACAACTCCATATACGGCGAAAAATCCTCTTCGTAGGCCTGAGAGCACAAACTCAGGATGCGGTCGCGCTGCTGCGCGGTCAGATCGCGGTTGGGCACAACCGTGAAGCTGAGCGTGGACATATCGGTCATGGTGGGCTCCTATCGTCGAAATACAAGAGCGGCTGACGCAAACCTCCAAACCCGGCGCGCCGACGCAGGCAACAGCCTGCAACGAAGGCGACACGGCATCGGAATGTCTGGCCGGCCTCTCGAAAGAGGGCCAGGGGCACCAGCGGCTGAGACCCCGCCGCGCCGGCAGGGTTCAGCCCACCTGCCCTTCCATCCAGTCCGGCGGATACCGCCCGCCGGCCACATGGCGGTGGAAAGACGAGTACGGCCAATCCCGCACCCGCGCCGCCCAGCCGTGCCGGACCGGGCTGTAATGCAGGAAATCCAGGTGGCGGGCCAGCTCCTCCGCCCCGGCCACCCGCCGCTGTTCGTAGCGTAGTTGCCAGAGCGCGTCCCGTTCTCTCGGCCGCCCGTCCGCGCGCAGATAATGCGCGCCCACCAGCCGCGTCACCCGGCGCTTGATCTCGCGCCAGCGCGCGCCGTGATCGGCGTCGCCGGCCGGCAGCGTCCAGATCGCGTGCATCCGGTCCGGCAACAACACCCAGCCCTCGATCCGGAACGGCCGCGCCGCGCGCACGGCGACGATGGCCCGCCGCAAAGCGACGCGGACCATCTCGTCGGTGAGCACCGCATGCTGGCGCGTGGTGGCCACGGTGAAGAAGAAGCACGCGCCCGCCACCACTCCTGGCGGAAGGGGAGACATTCCTCGCCCCTGGCAAAAGAAGCCAGAGTAGCGGAAACCGGGAGATCAGGGGACCGGCCAAAAGCCGGGGGAAACAGCTTGAACCGGCAGACAAGCCGCCGACCCAGACTTCCCCCGCCATGCACACGCTACAATGGACGCACTCCATCCACCCAAGCCGCAATGAAGCCACGTTTCCCCTCAATCCAAACTAAGCCAAGCCGCCACATCCAGCTCGTCAGCCTGCTCGCCCTCGCCGGACTCAATGCCCCGGCCATGGCGGAAACGTTGCCTCTGATGGTCGACATCCCCGCGGGAGAATGGACAACCGACGCCTGCCCGGGAGTGCCGAATGGGCGCGTCTGCCCGCCGGAAACATACCTGCGGCAGACCATCCAGATCGCGCCGTTTCAACTATCGGCCACCGCGGTCACCTTCGCGCAATGGGATGCCTGCGTCGATGATGGCGGCTGCCAGGAGGCCGACACCGGCTGGGCATACCAAACTCGGCCGAACCAGCCGCCCTGCCAAGCCGACGCCCCTTGCAACTACCCCTATGACGAGGGTTGGGGACGTGGCGATCGACCGGTCATCCACGTTAGTTGGAACGACGCGCAACGCTACGTCGACTGGCTCAGCCAAAAGACCGGGCGGCGCTACCGGCTGCCGACATCGGAGGAATGGGAATACGCAGCGGCGGCGGGCTCCCCCGCCCGCTTTTCCTGGGGCGCCAAGCTGGGGAAAAACCGCGCCAACTGCAACGGTTGCGGCAGCCGCTGGGATGGCAAGCAAACCGCGCCGGTCGCGTCGTTCGCGCCCAACCGCTTCGGCCTCTACGACATGGTAGGCAATGTCAGCGAATGGGTGTCCACCTGCGTGCCCATCCGCTCCAAACGGGGCGAGGACAACCAGACCTGCATGGGTTACCTATATCGGGGCGGCGCTTGGTCGTATGACGCCAAGTCGGTGGGTATCGATACCTACAACTGGATATATCCGGATTTCCGCGCCAATTACATAGGTTTCCGCGTCGCACGCTGAGCATCCGGCACACGCCATGCAGACAAAAGGGCAAGCCTCCCGGCCTGCCCTCTCGATCCATCATTTGACGGTGCGTCGCCCTTTCGGGTGACGCACCCTACCCATCCACGTTACAGCGATGGCAACGCCTCGCCATCGATCAGACCGTTGAAGCGGCCGCTGGCCACCAGCGCCGCGGCCTTCTCGATATCCGGCGCGAAGTAGCGGTCTTTGTCGTAGAACGGCACCTGCTCGCGCAGCATGCCCTTGGCCGCCTCCAGCTTGTCGCTGGACTTGTTCGGCGCGCGGAAGTCTATGCCCTGGCAGGCCGCCAGCAGCTCGACGCCCAAGATGCCGGCGGTGTTGCCGGCCATGTCCTTCAGGCGGCGGCCGGCGAAGGTGGCCATCGACACGTGGTCTTCCTGGTTGGCGCTGGTGGGCAGGCTGTCCACCGAGGCCGGGTGGGCCAGCGACTTGTTCTCGCTGGCCAAGGCGGCCGACGTCACCTGGGCGATCATGAAGCCGGAGTTGACGCCGCCGTTGTTGACCAGGAAAGGCGGCAGCTTGGACAGATTGCTGTCGATCAGCAGCGCCATCCGGCGTTCGGACAGCGAGCCGATCTCGGCGATGGCCAGCGCCAAGTTGTCGGCGGCGAAGGCCACCGGCTCGGCGTGGAAATTGCCGCCGGACAGGATGTCGTTGTCGCCGGCGAACACCAGCGGGTTGTCGGACACCGCGTTGGCCTCGACGCGCAGCACTTCGGCGGCGTTGCGGATCTGGGTCAGGCAGGCGCCCATCACCTGCGGCTGGCAGCGCAGGCTGTACGGATCTTGCACCTTGCCGCAGTTTTCATGCGACTGCTCGATCTGGCTATGCGCCAGCAGTTCGCGGTACAGGCGGGCGGCGTCGATCTGGCCCTGATGGCCGCGCACCTCGTGGATGCGCGCGTCGAACGGAGTCCGGCTGCCCAGCGCGGCTTCCACCGACAGGCTGCCGGCCACGGTGGCCGACACGTACAGGTCTTCGGCGGCGAACAGGCCTTCCAGCGCGAAGGCGGTGGACGCCTGGGTGCCGTTCAGCAAGGCCAGGCCTTCCTTCGGCGCCAGCGTGATCGGTTCCAGGCCGGCGGAACGCATCGCCACCGCACCCGGCACCCGCACACCGTCGACAAAAGCCTCGCCCTCGCCGATCAGCACCGCGCTCATATGCGACAGCGGCGCCAGGTCGCCGGAGGCGCCGACCGAGCCCTTCTGCGGAATCACCGGGTAGATCTGGCGGTTGAACAGCGTCACCAGCGCGTCGATCACTTCGCGGCGGATGCCGGAGAAGCCGCGCGCCAGCGAGTTGATCTTCAGCGCCATCACCAGGCGCACGCTGCTGTCTTCCATCGGCGCGCCGATGCCGGCGGCGTGCGACAGCACGATGGAGCGCTGCAGCAGCTCCAGCTCGTCGGTGGCGATCTTGGTGCTGGCCAGCAGGCCGAAGCCGGTGTTGATGCCGTAAACGGTGCGGCCTTCGGACAGCACGCGCGCCACGGTGGCGGCGGAGGCGTCGATCTCCGCGTAGGCGGATGGATCGATCTTCAATTGCAGGCCGGTTTCACGTGAAACGCGGCGCAGGTCGGCCAGCGTCAGCCGGCCCGGTACGATGTTGAGGATGCTCATGGCTTCTGTCTCTCTATGCTTCTTATGTTCTTGCTGATGGGCGCTTACCGGTCACAAACGCGACCAGATCAGCGTCACCTTTTCTTTCAACCCTTGGCCGGACAGCTTCAGCCGCCCGTCCGGCAGCCGCTCCACTTCGCGGCGCATGGTCTGGCCGATTACCGCCGGCGCGTTCGACTGCAGCGCGGTGTGGTAGACCACGCCCGCCTCCTCGCCCAGCCGCCAGCGGCCGGTGTAGAAGTTGGACACCCGCTGCGCGTCTTCCGGGCTGGGATTGGCCAGCGGCTGGCGGTTCTGCGCGACGCTGACGTAGCCGCCGGCGGTGTAGATCAGCGTGCCGCTTTGCTCGCCGGGCCAATGAAAGGCCTCGCCGTTTTCGCGATGGACGATGAATTCGTCCAGCTTCCATTCGCCGATCAGATCGCTTGCTTGCACTTCCAGCTCTCCCATAACGAGGCAGGCGGAACGCCCTCGGGGGCTCCCGCCCTACGACGCTTACTTCAGCATCGGCAAATCCAGGCCCTGCGCTTTGGCGCAGTTCACCGCGATGTCGTAGCCGGCGTCGGCATGGCGCATCACGCCGGTGCCCGGATCGTTGCGCAGCACGCGGCCCAGGCGTTCAGACGCGGCGTCGCTGCCATCGCAGACGATGACCACGCCGGAGTGCTGCGAAAAGCCCATGCCCACGCCGCCGCCATGGTGCAGCGATACCCAGGTGGCGCCGCCGGCGGTGTTGAGCAAGGCGTTCAAGAGCGGCCAGTCGGACACGGCGTCGGAGCCGTCGCGCATGCTTTCGGTTTCACGATTGGGCGAGGCGACCGAGCCGGAATCCAGATGGTCGCGGCCGATGACGATGGGGGCCTTCAGCTCGCCGTTCTTCACCATCTCGTTGAAAGCCTGGCCCAGGCGGGCGCGGTCTTTCAGGCCCACCCAGCAGATGCGCGCCGGCAGACCCTGGAAGGCGATGCGTTCCTTGGCCATGTCCAGCCAGTTGTGCAGGTGCGGATCGTCGGGGATCAGCTCCTTCACTTTCTGGTCGGTCTTGTAGATGTCTTCCGGATCGCCGGACAGCGCTACCCAGCGGAAGGGGCCGATGCCCTCGCAGAACAGCGGGCGGACATAGGCCGGGACGAAGCCGGGGAAGTCGAAGGCGTTCTGCACGCCCTCTTCCAGCGCCATCTGGCGGATGTTGTTGCCATAGTCCAGCGTGGCCGCGCCGCGCGCTTGCAGCGTCAGCATCGCGCGCACTTGAACGGCCATCGATTTCTTGGCGGCAGCGGTGATCTCGGCGGCGGCGGTCTTCTGCTTGTCACGCCACTGGGCCACGGTCCAGCCTTGCGGCAGATAGCCGTGCACCGGGTCGTGGGCGGAGGTCTGGTCGGTGACCACGTCCGGCGTGATGCCGCGCGCCACCAGTTCGGCGAACACGTCGGCGGCGTTGCCGAGCAAGCCCACCGACACCGCGCGGCCGCTTTGCTTGGCGTCCTCGACGATGGCCAGCGCCTCGTCCAAGGTGGTGGCCTTGCGGTCCACATAACGGGTTTTCAGGCGGAAATCGATGCGGGTTTCATCGCATTCGACGGCGATCATGCTGAAACCGGCCATGGTGGCGGCCAAGGGCTGCGCGCCGCCCATGCCGCCCAAGCCGCCGGTCAGAATCCAGCGGCCTTGCGGCTTGCCGCCGAAATGCTGGTTGGCGACGGAGAAGAAGGTTTCATAGGTCCCTTGCACAATGCCCTGAGAGCCGATGTAGATCCACGAGCCGGCCGTCATCTGGCCGTACATCATCAGGCCTTTTTTATCGAGCTCGTTGAAGTGCTCCCAGTTGGCCCAATGCGGCACCAGATTGGAGTTGGCGATCAGCACGCGCGGCGCGTTTTCGTGGGTCTTGAACACGCCGACCGGCTTGCCGGACTGCACCAGCAGCGTTTCGTCGTCTTCCAGCCGCTGCAGGGTTTCCAGAATCTTGTCGTAGCATTCCCAATTGCGGGCGGCGCGGCCGATGCCGCCGTACACCACCAGGCTTTGCGGGTGCTCGGCCACTTCGGCGTCCAGATTGTTCTGGATCATCCGGTAGGCGGCTTCGGTCAGCCAGCTTTTACATGTGAGCTGGTTGCCGCGCGGCGCGCGGATGTGGCGGGAAGCGTCAAAACGCGGGTCGGTCATGGTTCTCTCTCCTCTGTTTTCCTTGAATCGCGCGATCGTCAACGGCGCAGGTGGCGGCTCAGGCTCCAGGCCAGCCGCGCCGCCGCCTTGGCGCCATGGCTGTCGATATCGAATGCGGGATTGAATTCCACCAGGTCGGCGCCGGCGAGCTTGCCGCTCTTGGCGATGCGCGAGGTCAGCGCCTCCACCACGGCGATGTCGACGCCGTAGCCAGCCGGGGCCGACACCGCCGGCATCTGCGCCGCCGGCAACACGTCCAGATCGATGGTCAGGTAGACGGCGTCGACGCTGTCGAGAAACTCGGCCAGCTGGCCGCGGATGTCGGCCAGCTGCCAACCATTCATGTCGGTGTCCAGCCGCCATTCGGCGTTCAGCGCGCGGGCGGTGTCGAACAGCGCCTGGGTATTGGCGGTTTCGGCCACGCCCAGGCACAGATAGCGGAACACGCGGCCGTGGCGGGCGCAGTCGGCGGCGATCTGCGCGAACGGCGTGCCGCTGGTAGCCTCGTCGGCTTGGCGCAGGTCGAAGTGGGCGTCGAAATTGATCACCCCGATGCGTTTGTCCGGATGCGCGGCGGACAGGCCCAACCAGTGGCCGTAGGCGGTTTCGTGGCCGCCGCCCAGCACCAGCGGCAGATGGCCGGCGGCGATCACTTGCGCCACGCGCTCGCCCAGGCGCTGCTGCGCGGCGGCCAGATCGCCGTCGGCGCAGGCGACGTCGCCTGCGTCGTACAAGGGCAAGGTCGGGTGCCAGGCCAGATTGGCCAAAGCCTTGCGCAGCGCCTGCGGGCCGCCGGCCGCGCCGACGCGGCCCTGGTTGCGGCGCACGCCCTCGTCGCAGGCGAAGCCGATGATGGCGATGCCGGGCGCGCCGCTTTCAGGCAGCGGCTGCACCGCCTGGTGCCAGCGTTTGGCCGCCTCGCCCTCGGCCGCGTCCACGCGGCCGGTCCAGATCTTCATGTCCACCATGAGCATGCTTCCTTTATTGCCGTCCCGGCCGGAAGCGCGCTGGCGTCCGGCGGGCCGAACGGTCATCAGTCGATATGTTGCGCCGCGCCGCGGAACACCCGCCGCTTCAACAGCGGCACGCCGACGCTGTAGGCCAGCTCGGCCGGATGGGCGATGTCCCAGACCAACAGGTCGGCGACGCAGCCGGCGGCCAGCCGGCCGTGAGTGTCGCCGCGCCCCAGCGCCCGCGCCGCGTGACGGGTGACGCCGGCCAGCGCCTCTTCCGGCGTCAGGCCGAACAGCACGCAGGCCTGATTCATCGCCAAGCGGATCGACGCGAACGGGCTGGTGCCGGGATTAAGGTCGGTGGACACCGCCATCGGCACGCCGGCGGCGCGCAGCTTGTCCACCGGCGGCTTTTGCGTCTCGCGCAGGAAATAGAAGGCGCCGGGCAGCAGCACCGCCACAGTGCCGGCGCGCCGCAACGCTTCCACGCCGGCGTCGTCCAGATATTCGATGTGGTCGGCCGACAGGCCGCCGAACTCCGCCACCAGCTCCGCGCCGTGGAGGTTGGACAGCTGCTCGACATGGCCCTTCACTTTCAAGCCATGCGCGCGCGCCGCCTCGAACACGCGGCGGGTCTGCGCCGGGGAAAAGCCCACGCTCTCGCAGAACGCGTCCACCGCCTCGGCCAAGCCCGCCCGCGCCGCCACCGGCAGGATGGACTCGACCACCAGATCGATATAGCCGTCGGCGTCGCCGGCGTATTCCGGCGGCACCGCGTGGGCGGCCAGCAGCGTCGTCGCCACTTCCACCGGCAGCGACGCCTCCAGCCGCCGCGCCGCGGACAGCTGCTTCAGCTCGTCGGCCTGGGTCAAGCCATAGCCAGACTTGATCTCCACCATGGTCACGCCCTCCGCCATCAAGGCTTTCAGCCGCGGCAGGCTGGCCAGCGCCAGCTCCTCCTCGTCCAGCCAGCGGGTGGCGCGGACGGTGGAGACGATGCCGCCGCCCTCGGCGGCGATCTGCTGGTAAGGCACGCCGGTCAGCCGTTTTTCCCACTCCGCCGCGCGGCTGCCGCCGTACACCAGATGGGTGTGGCAATCGATGAAGCCCGGCGTGACCCAGCGGCCTTGCAGATCGAACACTTCGCCGTCGAAAGCAGCGGCGTCGATGCCGGCCTGCGGCAGCACCGCCTCGATGTGGCCGTCGCGCAACAGCAACGCATGGCCTTCCAGCGCGCCGTAGGGCGCGTCATGGACCGGGTCCATGGTGGCCAGCCTGGCATTCAGCCATAGGCTGGGGCGGTGGGAATGGGGAGCGTTCATGGTCGTCCTGCCGGATTATTTGTATATACATTTAATCGCCCGGACTGCTGGTGTCAAGCGCAGGGGAAAATCTTTTCCCGGACTGTCTCATGCAAGGTACTGATGTTGCATGGCAATAAAAAGCGGCCGCTTGTCAGGCGGCCGCTTTTGTCTGCGATTGTCGTCTAATTGTATATACCGTTTACTTCTTCACTCGCGTCTGCGAACGCAGCTTGTAACGCAGCCCCGGATGGGTGAGCCGGGCGAAGCTGACCAGCTTCTTGTGCGACCAGGTGCGCCGCAGCACCAGCAGGCAGGGCTCGGCGGCGGCGATGCCCAGCAGCGCCTGCTCCGCTGCCCCCGGCAGCACCGCTTCCACGCTATGCTCGATATCGGTGAGCGGGCAACTCTGCATCAGGTAGTCGTTGGGCGTTCGCTCGGAGAAATCCTGCCGCAGATAATCGGGCGCGAAGGCCGGGTTGACGTAGCGGTCCTCCAGCTGGATCGGCACATCGTCCTCGCAATGGACGATCAGTGAGTGATAAACAGCGCCGCCGGCGCGCATGCTGAGCCGCAGCGCCACCTCTTCGCTGGCCGGCGCCGCCTCCAGCAGAATCACGTGGGCGGTGTGGCGATGGCCGCGCGCCTCGATCTCGGCGGCGATATTGTTGATGTCCAGCAGCGGCGACTCCGCCTTGCGCTCGGCGACATAGGTGCCGTCGCCGGCGAAGCGCAGCAGGATGCCGGCCTCGGCCAGATCGCGCACCGCCTTGTTGACCGTCATGCGCGACACGCCGAACTGCCGCGCCAGCTCCAGCTCCGGCGGAATCTTGCAGCCGGGCAGAAAGTGGCGGTCGCGAATGCCGGACAGGATGTAGTCCTTGATGCGCTGGTAACGGGGTTGGGCGGCGTCTGACACCTTGGCTCCAGTCTTGACGGGAATGAGCGATTGTAGCGCGAGCGGCCGCATCGCTGGCTGATCCAGCGCAGATAAAGGGAGGCGAACCATGATGACCCTGCCGCAATGGCTGGCGGCCTACGACGAAAGCCACCGCCATCCGTTCAACATCGCCATGCACAAGCTGTGCGTGCCGCTGATCGCGCTGTCGCTGCTGGGCATGCTGATCGTGCTGCCCGGCCCGCTGCCCTGGGCCTGGCTGGCGGCGTTGGCCGCCGTGGCCTGGTACTGGCGGCTGTCGCGCGCGGCGGCGCTGGTGATGGCCATGCTCGGCGGCCTGGCGTTGCTGCTGCTGACCATCGCCCAAAGCCAGGGCCTGCCGCTGGGCCTCGTCTCGCTGCTGGTGTTCGCCGTGGCCTGGGCCGGCCAGTTCGCCGGCCACGCGCGAGAAGGCAAAAAGCCGTCGTTCACCCAGGACCTGCAGTTCCTGCTGATCGGCCCGCTGTGGACGCTGCGCTCGCTGTGGCGGCGGCTGGGCTTGATCGAATGACGCGCTGAACCGTCCCGCCGCGCGCTATCATCGGTCTTTTCCCGATTCCGATGGAGCGCGCGATGTTCCTCCCGCAAGGCCTGAGCCTGGCCCCCCTGGCGCCCGGCGTCGACCAGATACTGCTGGCCGGCGACGGCTTCTCCGCCCGCATCGCCCTGCTGGGCGGCCAGTTGATCGACTACCGCCGCGACGGCGAGCCGCCGCTGCTCTACCTGTCGCCGCAAACCGCCTGCCAGCCGGGCAAGGCGATACGCGGCGGCGTGCCGGTGTGCTGGCCGTGGTTCGGCCCGCATCCGTCCGATGCCGGCCAGCCGGCGCACGGCGTCGCCCGCCAGCAGCTCTGGACGCTGCGCGACGCCAGCCGCGACGGCGAAGTGTTCCACGTGAAACTGGATGGCCCGCGCCACGGCGATCTGGCCGCCGAGCTGGATTTCCGCATCGGCCCCGACGGCGCCGCCATCGCGCTGGCCACCACCAATCATGGCGATGCCGCGCAAACCGTCAGCGCCGCGCTGCACAGCTATTTCGCGGTGTCCGACATCGACAGCGTCGAGCTGCTGGGCCTGGAAAACGCCCCGGCGCACGACAAGGTGGCCGACGCCCGCACCGCCCTGCCGGCCGGCCCGTTCCGTTTCGACGGCGAAGTGGACCTGGTGGTGTATTCCCGCCAGGCCGCGACGCTGCGCGACGCCGGCTGGCGACGCGACATCGCCATCCAGCCGGAAGGCTCGGCCAGCGCGGTGGTGTGGAACCCGGCGCCGGCCAAGGCGCGAAAGCTGGCCGATCTGCCGGACGGGGACTGGCGGCGCTTCGTCTGCGTGGAAACCGCCAACGCCGGCGACGACGCGCGCGCGCTGGCGCCGGGCGAGCGCCACCGGCTGGCTTGCCGCCTGCATTTCTCTTGTCACGGCTAGGGGTTATAATCCCCAGTTCGAGACGGCCGCCGCGACCCTCCGGTCCGGCGGCGCTTTCCAGGCTATCCGGACCTCAGCAATGGCACGACCAGACAAGATTTCCCGCTTCCTTCCGCTGACCTTCGCCAACGGCAACAGCGTGCGCCGTTTCGGCAAGCACTGCCCGCAGTGCCGCGCCATGGTGGGCGCCGAGCACATGGAAGGCCTGGCCAGCCTGATGCACGGCAAGATCTACCTGTCCGCCGAAGCCTGCTGTCCGCAATGCGAGCAGCGCTTCCCGGTGGCCTGCGTGATCACCGACGACAAGCGCGTGCACCGCGTGCTGCTGCCGCTGTGGATGTTCCGCCTGTGGATGAAGTCCGCCACCCGCCACGACCCGCAGCCGATCAACAATGACAAGTGGGACCTGGAGCAGGCCGACAGCGCGCCCAAGGGCCTGATGCTGCCGGCCGACGCCGACGTGCTGCGCTCCGAGGAAATCCTCGGCCGCTTCCAGGGCGAGCCGATCAGCGCCTGGATCGAATACCAGGGCCAACGCTTCGTGTTCGACCGCGCCGCCCCCGGCAACAATCTGGCCCTGGCCGCCAGCGAACTGCTGCTGGAAGGCCGGCTGATCTACCGCCAGCAATAAGGCCGAGCGCCGCCAAGCAGGCGCTAAAGCTTGTCCATGCCATTCGCGGTCCGGCCCATGCCTGGGGCCGGCGGCGGATTCGGCTGCTTCGGCTCCGCCGCGCCGCAGGCCAGCGCCAGCTTGTCCAACGCCTCCAGCACCTCCGCCATCGCCCGGTGCGAATCGACGGAACCCGCCGCGCCGCCGCCGGCCTGGCGCTTTTTGGCGTCGGCCCGCCATTTGCGGGTGATCAGATCGAGCCTCTGCCGCTGCGCCTGCAGAATCTCCAATACCTGCTCATCCGGCAATGCCCCCTCACCCTGCAGCATCGCCTTGTACGCCCGAACGCTCCTCACTTCGCTCCCGATCTGGCTCATTGCTCCTCCATGGCGCATTCGATGCCGGAACACGCGTTCCAGCAATCCAAAGGTCAATCATCCGTTCCGCTCCTGCCCGCCAGCCAATCCCGCAGCGCCGCCGCCTGCGGCGACGCCATGCCGGAAGCCGCCAGCGCGAAACGCCGCGGCGGCGCGCCCTCCAGCGGAAACACCCGCAAACCATGCCGCTTGTCCGGCAGCACCGACTCCGGCGCCACCGTCACGCCCAAGCCGCCCTTCACCATCGCCAGCGCGCTGTCCCAATCGCGCAGCCGCAGCCTGACATTGGCCGGCGCCGCGCCCAGCGCGCGCATCACGCTCTCGCCGTTCAGCTCGCAGCCGCCGCTGGCGGCGATGAAGGGTTGATCGGCCAATGCCGCCGGCGCCAGCGGCAGGCTGCTGGAGCGGCTAGCCAAGGGATGGTCGCCAGGCAGCGCCGCCACCCAGCCATCCTCGCCCAGCAGCATCGCGTCGCGCCCGGCGGCCGGATTCAGCACGATGCCCAGGTCCACGCGGCCCTCGGCCAGCCATTCTTCTATCTCGGCGTCGCCGCCCTCCAGCCACAACACGTCCATCCCCGGATGCAGCAGCCGGAAATCGTCCAGCCGCCGCGCCAGCCCCTGAGCAAACACCGATGGAAAGCCCGCCACCACCACCTTGCCCTCGCACAGTCCCCGGCCCTCGTTGGCCAGCCTCCGGATGGCGTCCAGTTCTTCCAGCATGCCGCGCGCGCGGCGCAGCACCCGCTCTCCCAGCGCCGTCGGCCGGGTGCGGCGGCGATCGCGCACGAACAGCTCGGCGCCCAGCGTCTGCTCCATCTGCCGGATCACCTGGCTGGCCCCGGACTGGGTGATGCCATGGCGGCGCGCGGCCTCGGTCACCGTGCCGCACTCCGCCACCGCCAGCATCAGCCGCCAGTGCATCAGGTTCATCATCGATCGTCCCCTCATGAAAACTACGCGCTGCAACCATTAGTACAGCTAATGACAGAGTGCTGAAATTCTTGTTTTACCGCAAGCGCCGCCAGGCGGCAGCATGGAAGCCTGAATCGCGTAGACATTGGCCGCCGTGAGCCATGCCGAACGCGGCACCACAATGGAGAACCTGATGAAGCTGTATTTCGCCCCCATGGCTTGCTCGCTGGCGCCGCACATCGCGCTGCGCGAACTCGGCCTGCCGTTCGAGCTGGTCCGCGTCGACAACCAGACCAAGCGAACCGGCGACGGCCGCGACTTTCTCGACATCAATCCCAAGGGTTATGTCGCCGCGCTGGCGCTGGACAACGGTGAGGTGCTGACCGAGGGGCCGGCCATCCTGCAATACCTGGCCGATCTCAGGCCGGACGCCGGGCTCGCGCCGGAAAACGGCGGCTGGCCGCGGGCCCGGTTGCAGGAGATGCTGAACTTCATCGCCACCGAGCTGCACGGCGGCAGCGCGCCGCTGTTCCGCTCCGACCTGCCGGAGGCCGCGTTGCAGATATTCCGCGACAAGCTGTTCCGGCGGCTGGACTGGCTGGAGGACAGGCTGCAAACGCAGCCCTGCCTGTTGGGCGACCGCTTCGGCATCGCCGACGCCTATCTGTACGCGGTGCTGGGCTGGCTGCCGCGCTTCGGAATAGACATCGCGCTCTGGCCGGCGCTGCATGCCTACTTCCAGCGCATCGACGCCCGGCCGTCGGCGCGGGCCGCGCATCAAGCCGAAGCGGCCGCGGCGCCGGCGCGCTGAGCCGGTTCCACCATGAAAAACGGCCGGGGAAACCCGGCCGTTTCGCGCCCCGGCAAAAACTCAGTGCACGCTGGCCGGGTAATGGCCGGCCACCCAGCTCTCGAAGCGGTCGAACATCGCCGCGTCGCCGGCCGCGTTGTCGGCGATCAGCTCCGCGCCGTGCACCAGGCGGATGCGCGCGTCCAGCGCGTCCGGATACTGCGCCGGATAGTCGCGGGCGGCGGCATCGGCGATCAACTTCTGCGCGCCGGCCCAGGCCTCGTCCACGCTCTGGTTGCAGCTGTCGGCCAGGTAGCGGGCGTTGAACGGCTCGCCGGTCAGGCTCAGCAGCGTGGCGTTGTGGTTGATGCTGTTGCCCGGGCCCCAGTAGTGCTCGGCCAGCAGCGGACCGATGGCCGGGTTGTCGGTCAGGTAGCCGAACTTGCCGATGAAGTAGGCGCGGGTCTGGTACACCGCCATATTGGCCAGCAGATAGCCGTGGTAGGCGGCGGCCGATTCCTGGTTCAGCAGGTGCGGAATGGCCAGCAGCGGGCGCGGGCTGACGGCGATGCCCAGAATGCGCCGCTCGCTGTCGCGCGCCAGCTGCAGAATGCGTTCGGCGGAGAGCTCGCTTTCCGGCAGCGCGTACAGCGCGCGCTCGAAATACGCGACCACGGCGATCGAGCGCTCGGCGTAGGCGGCGAAGGGCTGCGTCGCCTCGATGCGGGCGCGGATCAGCTCGTCCGGAATCGCCTCGCCCTTGCCGTTGCGGGCGTAGCGCTTCATCCAGTCGGCATCGTCCAGCAGGCTGTCGCAGAACATGCTCTGGGTTTCGGCGTAGGCCATCGACGTCGGCGCGAACTCCTGCGAGAAGCACGGCGCGTTCTGCGTGACGTTGGCGAAGTGGGCGGCGTGGCCGCCCTCGTGGAACAGCGTGTTGATCGCGCGCGCGCCGCTGCCCACCTGGTCCGGCTTGGCGTCGGCGGTGAAGTTGATCTGGCCGGCCACCCAGGTCTCGCCGTCGAAGAAGGACGGGATCGGACCGTGGCAGAAGCCGTTCTGGTACTTGCCCTGGCGCTCGACCAGGTCCAGCTGCATCGTCGCGCCGCGGTACTGGATGCCCAGGCGACGGAAGCTCAGCACCCAGCGCTCCACCGCCTTGGCGAACGGCAGGAACGGGTCCATCTGGCGGGTGACGTCGCCGCTCATGTGGAAGCGCAGATTGTGCGCCAGCAGCGCGCCGTCGCCGTGCCTGGCCTTCAGCTGGTCCAGCGCGCGCTGGTTGGCGTCGCGGGTGCGGGCCTCGAAGTCATCCAGAATCGCGAACAGCTGATCCGGCGTCATCTGCTCGTTCTTCTTCACCTTGTA
The DNA here is from genome assembly GCF_059047085.1 of Chromobacterium sp. INPA-IVC. Taxonomy (NCBI): domain Bacteria; kingdom Pseudomonadati; phylum Pseudomonadota; class Betaproteobacteria; order Neisseriales; family Chromobacteriaceae; genus Chromobacterium; species Chromobacterium sp. INPA-IVC. The sequence continues at coordinate 84,246 of NZ_JBTNLS010000007.1, forward strand.
TTCGAAGTAATCGGCGTAGCCCAGGCTGCGGGCGAGCGCGTTGCGCTTGTTGACGATGGCGATGAAGCCGTTGTCCAGCGCCCAACGCTCCAGGCCCATCAACGCGTCGTGGGAGCTCTTGCGCGCCGCCTCGTCGCGGTTGGTGCCCATATTGGTGGACAAGCCGCTCAGCGTCGCCTCTTCCAGTTCGCCGGCCTCGTTGATGTGGCGCATCGTGTAGCCGCGGCGCTTGGAAAACAGCTCGGACTCCAGCGCCACCAGCTCGGTCATCAGCTGGCGCGCTTCGTCGCTTTCAATGATGTTGCTGTCGAACAGCGCCAGCCAGCCATTGAAGCCGTGCAGCAGCGCGTCGCGCTCGGCGCCGGCCGGCAACGCCTCCAGCCGGGCGATGGCGGCCTTGGTCCGCGCCAGCCGCTCCGGGCTGGAAATGAAATCCTTGAACGCGCCCTCGGCGCGGGCGAAGCCGGCGTCGTCGTCGGACACCGCCATATAGGTGTCCCAGAACAGGTCTTCCTTGGCCTTGTGGATGGCCAGGTAATCGCGGTTGAGCGCGTCGAACTCGCCGCGCAGCGCTGCCAATGCAATCATTTCCATTTTCTCCCGGGGATGTCGCCGCTCTATCGGCGGCATGGTTTGAGCGATGAATATCGCCACGTCATGGATGATTAAGTCTCATACCATATCCCCGCAAGGTCAAGATATCTCAATGCTATTTCACATGAATCCCCATTTTTTGCATGAGTAAATCAAAACTCGCGCCGTTTAAGGCAGCATCCGCCGCCGGTTCTCTGGCGGCGTGGCCGCAAACCGCTAGAACATCGACAGCGGGTAGGCGGTATTCACCCGCCATACCCCGCCGATCAGGTTCAGATAGCCGGCGATGCTGAACACCGCGCCGTTTTCGCCGGTGCAATAACCGGCGGCATTGATCGCCGGCGCCGACGGGCCGACGAATTGCTGGTTGCCGGCGTTGAAACTGGCGATATGGGTATAGGCGTAGCGGACCGACGCCACGATCTGCGCCCGGTTGCAAGCATCGGGATAGAAAGTGGAGCTGGCGGCCCCGCCCTTGGCCACCCATGCGCCGGCCGCCGCGTCATACACCTGGATGCCGCCGCCGACATAGCGATATGGCCCTGGATGGGCCGCGCCGGGCAGCACGATATAGCTCACGCCTGCGGTAATGCGGGCAGCCAGCGGCGCGTCGGGCTCGGGACCCAGCTGCGGATTGTGTCCGCCCGGCTGGGCATGAAAACCGACGGCATTGCCGGCGCCGTTGATCTCGCCGCAGAAGATATGCCGCAGATTGATCTGCGGGTTAAGCCGGCTATTGGCGGCAGGCGGAACGGCGTCTTGCGCCGGAACCGGCGCGACATCCGCCGATCCCGGCGCGCAATTGACCGCGGCGACGGACGGCAGCGCCGCGGCCAGCCCCAGCAGAAGCAGCAAAAAGGAACGCATGGGAAACTCCTTGCCTGACAGACAGCACATGCTGCCTAGCAGGCAAGACGAAACGGCTTCCCCTTTGTGAAAACCGTCTTCTCTCGCCGCAACCGCCCGGCCTCAGGCCGCAAACAGCAGATCCAGCCGACGGCCGTCGCGCAGCGGCTGCATGTCGAAGCCCAGCTTCTGCGCCAGCAGCAGCATCGCCACGTTGCCGGGCGCGCAATGCGCGCGAAAGCGCCGGCAGGCCAGACGCTCGCGGCCGAAGGCCAGCATCAGCCGGGCCGCCTCCCGCGCGTAGCCCTGCCGCCAGGCGGTCTCGGCCAGCTCGATGCCGAACTCGGCCTCGCCGCCGCCCGAGTCGCGCAAGCCGACCGAACCGATCAGCGCGCCATCGTCGATGCGCTCGATCGCCAGCTGCCAGTCGCAGCGCGGCGTCCGCCCTTGCTGCGCCAGAAAGTTTTCCAGCAGCCGCGCGCTGAAATCCGCGCTCATCTGCTCCGGCGCGTAATGGCGGCCGAAGGCCGCGCCCTTGCGCACCGCCAGATAGGCGTCGAGATCGGATCCGCGAAAATCGCGCAGCCTCAGCCTGCCGTCCGGCTCGGCCAGGATCAGCATGAGCAAACCTCCAGCCGGCGCTGATCGGCGCGCTGTTCCAGCCGCGATCGGCGCAAATGGTCGTCGTCGGCCAGCAGTTGCCGCGGCGGCGCTTCTGAGGAAAGTATGGATGGGAAAACGGGCTCGTCGCCGAGCATGTCGCGCAGCAAGTGGCGCGACAGGATAAAGATCGATGCCATGATGGCGGTACCTGTAAAGAGCGATGAAAGAGCGAGGAGTCCGATGCGCCGGGCGGCGAAACGGCTCCGATAATTCCCGCGGATGATGCGTTTTCAGGATGCGCAACGGCGGGAGCGCGAAGTCTGCTCCCGCCGCGGGCCATTCGTCAAGCATAAGGCCGCAGACGCGGCCTTATGCTCACCAGCGCCGGCTTGCCTGCCTGACCGGCGCGTGCGCCGCGCGCCAGCGGCCAAGTCCGGTGCGCAAGGCCGCATCCATCAGTCCCAGCTGCAGGCCGACCATCACCGCGTACAACAGCATGCCCCAGCCCAGCGGCATCCATGGCACCGCCCAATCGCTCAAATGCGGATACAGCAGCCAGGCCAGCAGCAAACCGGCCACCAGCGTCAACTCCACCGCGCGCCACGATCGAGTGCGCAACGCCAGCCGGACGCCGATGTCGGTCAGAAAGAAAACCAGGCAGAGCAGATAGAGTTCCATGATGAATTCCCCGCGACAAGGACAGCGGCGCCGCGGGCTGGCTCCAATTGTCCGACATTATACGGCGCTGGCAGCCGCCCGCGATTTCTGCGCCCTGCCCCCCTTTTCTTAAGGGGTTATAGCCAAACCCGTACCAAGTGTCAGGTACGTCTTTTATGTTTATGGTCTAGCCCCGCCGGTCAGATCCATTACATTGTCAGACAACATACATAAGGAGTCGGGTTTTATAGCGCTTCAGTACAATGTTTTTCTGGGTGGCGCGCCGCTATCCTGCTGAAATCAGCAAACTGTCATAAGGATTTCCATCATGGCCACCAGCACCCAGGGACAGGTTCTCTCGCTGCAAGGCAGCGTCAAGGCGATCGGCGTCGACGGCAAGGTACGCATCCTGAAAGTAGGCGACATCCTGCAGCCCGGCGAGCAACTGCAGCTGGAAAACGGCGCCGCCGTCAGCATCAGCCGCGCCGACGGCGAAGTGATGCACCTGGACGGCGACCGCCAGGTGACGCTGACCGAGGAGGTGCTGCACGCGCAGCATGCCGACGCCGCGGAGGCCAGCATCGCCCCGCTGGCGCCGGAAGCCCAACAGATCCTGGCGGCGCTGGACAATCCGGCGGCCAACCCCGGCAATCCTTTTGACAGCCTCGACCCGGCAGCGGCCGGCCTGAACGACGCCGGCGGCGAGAACAGCGGCCACTCCTTCGTCCGCATCGGTCGCATCTCGGAAAGCCTGACCGGGCTGCAGCTGGAGGCAGCGCAGGCAAGCGCGGCGCAAGTGCCCGAAAACCGGGCCGCCGATGTCCCGGCGCAGAACTCGCCGCCGTTCTTCACCGCCGCCAACGGCGCGCCGTTGGGCAGCGACATGAATGTCACCACCGACGAAGACACGCCGGTCAGCGGCACGCTGACCGCCAGCGATCCCAACGGCGACCCGCTGACCTTCGTCAAAGGCGCCGACCCGCAGCACGGCACCGTCACCGTCAATCCGAATGGCACCTGGACCTATACCCCGGCCCAGGACTACAACGGCAGCGACAAATTCACCGTCACCGTCAGCGACGGCCGCGGCGGCACCGCCACCGTAACCGTCAATATCGGCATCAATCCGGTCAACGACGCTGCGGTGATCACCGGCAACGACCAGGGCGCGGTGACCGAAGACGCCAATGTCTCGGCGGCGAATACGCTGGACTACAGCGGCAAGCTGAACGTGTCCGACCCCGACCAAGGCGAGGCGGTATTCAACACCACCCGCGTCGACAACAAGACCGCCAACCTGGGCAGCATCACCATCGACGCCAACGGCAACTGGCATTACAGCGTCGACAACAGCAAGGTACAGTACCTGGGCCAGGGCGACACCCGCACCGAGGTGTTCACCGTCTACTCCAAGGACGGCACCGCCCATGACATCACCGTCGTCGTCACCGGCGTCAACGACGCCGCCGCCTTCTCCGGCAACGACCAGGGCGCCGTCACCGAAGACCTCAACGTCTCCGCCGCCAACACCCTGGACTACAGCGGCAAGCTGAACGTGTCCGATGCCGACCAGGGCCAATCGGTGTTCAACACCAGCCGCATCGACAACAAGACCGCCAACCTCGGCACCATCACCATCGACGCCAACGGCAACTGGCATTACAGCGTCGACAACGCCAAAGTCCAGTACCTGGGCCAGGGCGACACCCGTACCGAGGTATTCACCGTCTATTCGCAAGACGGCACCGCCCACGACATCACCGTCGTCATCAATGGCGTCAACGACGCCGCCGCCTTCTCCGGCAACGACCAGGGCGCCGTCACCGAAGACGCCAACGTCTCGGCGGCGAATACGCTGGACTACAGCGGCAAGCTGAATGTGTCCGATGCCGACCAGGGCCAATCGGTATTCAACACCAGCCGCATCGACAACAAGACCGCGAATCTGGGGTCGATCACCATCGACGCCAACGGCAACTGGCACTACAGCGTCGACAACGCCAAGGTCCAATACCTGGGCCAGGGCGATACTCGCACTGAAGTCTTTACCGTCTACTCCAAAGACGGCACCTCGCATGACATCACCGTCGTCATCAATGGCGTCAATGATGCCGCCGACGTCGGCCACGGCGCCGGCGACATCGGCTCCGGCATCGTCAAGGAAGACACCGCGGCCCAGACCGTCGCCAACGGCAAGCTGACCGTGGTGGATGTCGACCAGGGCCAGGCCCAGTTGCAGCCTTACCAGCAGGTGACCGACTACGGCACCTTCCAGGCCAACGCCGACGGCACCTGGACCTTCACCATCGACAACAGCAGCGCCAAGGTTCAGGCGCTGGGCGAAGGCGACAAGGTTCCGCTGCAGTTCACCGTGTGGTCCAAGGACGGCACCGCCAGCTCGGTGGTCTCCATCCAGGTGCTGGGCACCAACGACGCCGCGATAATCACCGGCAACGATCACGGCGCGGTGACCGAGGACCTCAACGTCTCCGCCACCAACACCCTGGACTACAACGGCAAGCTGAACGTGTCCGATGTCGATCAGGGCCAGTCGGTGTTCAACACCAGCCGCATCGACAACAAGACCGCCAATCTGGGGTCGATCACCATCGACGCCAACGGCAACTGGCACTACAGCGTCGACAACGCCAAGGTGCAGTACCTGGGCCAGGGCGACACCCGCACCGAAGTGTTCACCGTCTACTCGCAGGACGGCACCTCGCACGACATCACCGTCATCGTCACCGGCGTCAACGATGCCGCGGTGATCACCGGCAATGACCAGGGCTCGGTGACCGAAGACACCAACGTCTCCAGCTCCAAGACGCTGGACTACGTCGGCAAACTGAATGTGTCCGATGTCGATCAGGGCCAGGCGGTGTTCAATACCAGCCGCATCGACAGCAAGACCGCCAACCTCGGCAGCATCACCATCGACGCCAACGGCAACTGGCATTACAGCGTCGACAACAGCAAGGTGCAGTACCTGGGCCAGGGCGACACCCGCACCGAGGTGTTCACCGTCTACTCGCAGGACGGCACCTCGCACGACATCACCGTGGTCATCAACGGCGTCAACGACGCGGCCATCATCGGCGGCACCGACCACGGCGTCGTGGTCGAGGACGATATCACCCAGGTGAACGGCACCCTGCTGGTCAAGGACGTGGACCAGAACCAGTCCGCCTTCCAGCCGATGGCCGACGTTCAAGTCGACTACGGCACCTTCCATTTCGACAGCGCCACCGGCCAGTGGACCTTCACGCTGGACAATGCCAAGGCACAGGAACTGACCAGCGCCGACCGCTTCGACCGCACCTTCACCGTGCACTCCGTGGATGGCACGCCCCACGTCGTCACCATCACCATCCAGGGCAAGGATGATCCGGCGGTGATCACCGGCAACGACCAGGGCGCCGTCACCGAAGATCTGAATGTGTCGGCGGCGAATACCCTGGACTATGCTGGCAAATTGAATGTCGTCGACCCAGACAAGGGCCAGTCGGTGTTCGATACCAGCCGCGTCGACAACAAGACCAGCAACCTCGGCAGCATCACCATCGACGCCAACGGCAACTGGCACTACAGCGTCGACAATGCCAAGGTGCAATACCTGGGCCAGGGCGACACCCGCACCGAAGTCTTCACCGTCTATTCGCAAGACGGCACCGCCCATGACATCACTGTCGTCGTCACCGGCGTCAACGACGCCGCGGTGATCTCCGGCAACGACCAGGGCGCGGTCACCGAAGACCTCAACGTCTCCGCCGCCAACACCCTGGACTACAGCGGCAAACTGAACGTGGCCGATCCGGACCAGGGCCAGTCGGTGTTCAACACCAGCCGCATCGACAGCAAGACCGCCAACCTCGGCAGCATCACCATCGACGCCAACGGCAACTGGCACTACAGCGTCGACAACGCCAAGGTGCAGTACCTGGGCCAGGGCGACACCCGCACCGAAGTCTTCACCGTCTATTCGCAAGACGGCACCGCCCACGACATCACCGTCGTCATCACCGGCGTCAACGACGCCGCGGTGATCTCCGGCAATGACCAGGGCGCCGTCACCGAAGACCTCAACGTCTCCGCCGCCAACACCCTGGACTACAGCGGCAAGCTGAGCGTGGTCGATCCGGACCAGGGCCAATCGGTGTTCAACACCAGCCGCATCGACAACAAGACCAGCAATCTGGGTTCAATCACCATCGACGCCAACGGCAACTGGCACTACAGCGTCGACAACGCCAAAGTCCAGTACCTGGGACAGGGCGACACCCGCACCGAAGTCTTCACTGTCTATTCGCAAGACGGCACCGCCCACGACATCACCGTCGTCGTCACCGGCGTCAACGACGCCGCCACCTTCTCCGGCAATGACCAGGGCGCGGTGACCGAAGACCTCAACGTCTCCGCCGCCAACACCCTGGACTACAGCGGCAAGCTGAACGTGGCCGATGCCGATCAGGGCCAATCGGTGTTCAACACCAGCCGCATCGACAACAAGACCGCCAACCTCGGCAGCATCACCATCGACGCCAACGGCAACTGGCACTACAGCGTCGACAACGCCAAAGTCCAGTACCTGGGCCAGGGCGACACCCGCACCGAAGTCTTCACCGTCTACTCTCAGGACGGCACCTCGCACGACATCACCGTCGTGGTCACCGGCGTCAATGACGCCGCGGTGATCACCGGCAATGACCAAGGCGCCGTCACCGAAGACCAGAACGTCTCGGCGGCTAAAACCCTGGACTACAACGGCAAGCTGGATGTCAGCGACCTCGATCAGGGCCAGGCGGTGTTCAACACCAGCCGCATCGACAACAAGACCGCCAATCTCGGCACCATCACCATCGACGCCAACGGCAACTGGCACTACAGCGTCGATAACAGCAAGGTGCAGTACCTGGGCCAGGGCGACACCCGCACCGAAGTCTTCACCGTCTACTCTCAGGACGGCACCTCGCACGACATCACCGTCACCATCAATGGCGTCAACGACCCTGCCATCATCGGCGGCACCGATCACGGCATCGTGGTCGAAGACACCATCCTGCAGGTCGGCGGCACCCTGCTGGTCAAGGATGTGGATCAGAACCAGTCCGCATTCAAGCCTATGGCCGACGTTCAGGTCGACTACGGCACCTTCCATTTCGACAGCGCCACCGGCCAGTGGACCTTCACGCTGGACAACGCCAAGGCACAGGAGCTGACCAGCGCCGACAGCCTGGACCGCAACTTCATCGTGTACTCGGTCGATGGCACAGCTCATACCGTTACCGTCACCATCCAGGGGCAGGACGATCCGGCAGTCATCACCGGCAACGACCAGGGCGCCGTTACCGAAGATCTGAATGTGTCGGCGGCGAATACGCTGGACTATGTTGGCAAATTGGATGTCGTCGACCCTGACAAAGGCCAATCGGTGTTCGATACCAGCCGCGTCGACAACAAGACCAGCAACCTGGGCAGCATCACCATCGACGCCAACGGCAACTGGCACTACAGCGTCGACAACGCCAAGGTGCAGTACCTGGGCCAGGGCGACACCCGCACCGAGGTATTCACCGTCTACTCCAAGGACGGCACCTCGCATGACATCACCGTCGTCGTCACCGGCGTCAACGACGCCGCCACCTTCTCCGGCAACGACGCCGGCGCGGTAACCGAAGACGCCAACGTCTCCGCCGCCAACACCCTGGACTACAGCGGCAAACTGAACGTAACCGATGCCGACCAGGGCCAGTCCTCGTTCGACACCTCCCGCGTCGACAACAAGACCGCCAACCTCGGCAGCATCACCATCGACGCCAACGGCAACTGGCACTACAGTGTCGACAACGCCAAAGTGCAGTACCTGGGCCAGGGCGAGACTCGCACCGAAGTCTTCACCGTCTATTCGCAAGACGGCACCGCCCACGACATCACTGTCGTCGTCACCGGCGTCAACGATGCCGCGGTGATCTCCGGCAATGACGCCGGCGCGGTAACCGAAGACGCCAACGTCTCGGCGGCGAATACGCTGGACTACAGCGGCAAGCTGAACGTAACCGATGCCGACCAGGGCCAGTCTTCGTTCGACACTTCCCGCGTCGACAACAAGACCAGCAACCTCGGCAGCATCACCATCGACGCCAACGGCAACTGGCACTACAGCGTCGACAACGCCAAGGTGCAGTACTTGGGCCAGGGCGACACCCGCACCGAGGTGTTCACCGTCTATTCGCAAGACGGCACGTCCCACGACATCACTGTCGTCGTCACTGGCGTCAATGACGCCGCGGTGATCTCCGGCACCGATCACGGCGTCGTGGTCGAGGACGATATCACCCAGGTGAGCGGCACCCTGCTGGTCAAGGATGTGGATCAGAACCAGTCCGCCTTCCAGCCGATGGCCGACGTTCAGGTCGACTACGGCACCTTCCATTTCGACAGCGCCACCGGCCAGTGGACCTTCACGCTGGACAATGCCAAGGCACAGGAGCTGACCAGCGCCGATCGCTTCGATCGCACCTTCACCGTACTGTCCTTGGACGGCACGACCCATACCGTCACTGTCACCATCCAGGGCAAGGACGATCCGGCAGTGATCACCGGCAACGATCAGGGCGCCGTCACCGAAGACCTCAACGTCTCCGCCGCCAACACCCTGGACTACAGCGGCAAGCTGAACGTGGTCGATCCTGACAAGGGCCAGGCGGTGTTCGACACCTCCCGCGTCGACAACAAGACCACCAATTTGGGCTCGATCACCATCGACGCCAACGGCAACTGGCATTACAGCGTCGATAACAGCAAGGTGCAGTACCTGGGCCAGGGTGACACCCGCACCGAAGTCTTCACCGTCTACTCTCAGGACGGCACGTCCCACGACATCACCGTCGTCGTCACCGGCGTCAACGACGCCGCCACCTTCTCCGGCAATGACCAGGGCGCGGTGACCGAAGACGCCAATGTCTCGGCTACGAATACCTTGGACTATAACGGCAAGCTGAATGTGACCGATGTCGACCAGGGCCAGTCTTCGTTCGACACCTCCCGCGTCGACAACAAGACCGCCAACCTGGGCAGCATCACCATCGACGCCAACGGCAACTGGCACTACAGCGTCGACAACGCCAAGGTCCAATATCTGGGACAGGGCGACACCCGTACCGAGGTATTCACCGTCTACTCCAAGGACGGCACCGCCCATGACATCACCGTCGTCGTCACCGGCGTCAACGATGCCGCGGTGATCTCCGGCAATGACGCCGGCGCAGTGACCGAAGACGCCAACGTCTCGGCGGCGAACACCCTGGACTACAGCGGCAAGCTGAACGTAACCGATGCCGACCAGGGCCAGTCTTCGTTCGACACTTCCCGCGTCGACAACAAGACCAGCAACCTCGGCAGCATCACCATCGACGCCAACGGCAACTGGCATTACAGCGTCGACAACGCCAAGGTGCAGTACTTGGGCCAGGGCGACACCCGCACCGAGGTGTTCACCGTCTACTCCCAGGATGGCACCTCGCACGACATCACCGTCGTCGTCACCGGCGTCAACGATGCCGCGGTGATCTCCGGCAATGACGCCGGCGCGGTGACCGAAGACGCCAACGTCTCGGCGGCGAACACCCTGGACTACAGCGGCAAGCTGAACGTAACCGATGCCGACCAGGGCCAGTCTTCGTTCGACACTTCCCGCGTCGACAACAAGACCGCCAACCTCGGCACCATCACCATCGACGCCAACGGCAACTGGCACTACAGCGTCGACAACGCCAAGGTGCAATACCTGGGCCAGGGCGACACCCGCACCGAGGTGTTCACCGTCTATTCTCAGGACGGCACCGCCCATGACATCACTGTCGTCGTCACCGGCGTCAACGACGCCGCCACCTTCTCCGGCAACGACCAGGGCGCGGTGACCGAAGACGCCAATGTCTCGGCGGCGAATACGCTGGACTACAGCGGCAAGCTGAACGTCAGCGACGTTGATCAGGGCCAATCCAGCTTCGATACCAGCCGCATCGACAACAAGACCGCCAATCTCGGCACCATCACCATCGACGCCAACGGCAACTGGCACTACAGCGTCGATAACGCCAAGGTGCAGTACCTGGGCCAGGGCGATACCCGCACTGAAGTCTTCACCGTCTACTCGCAAGACGGCACCGCCCACGACATCACCATCGTCGTCACCGGCGTCAACGACACCGCCGACGTCGGCCACGGCGCCGGCGACATCGGCTCCGGCATCGTCAAGGAAGACACCGCGGCCCAGACCGTCGCCAACGGCAAGCTGACCGTGGTGGATGTCGACCAGGGCCAGGCCCAGTTGCAGCCTTACCAGCAGGTGACCGACTACGGCACCTTCCAGGCCAACGCCGACGGCACCTGGACCTTCACCATCGACAACAGCAGCGCCAAGGTTCAGGCGCTGGGCGAAGACGACAAGGTTCCGCTGCAGTTCACCGTGTGGTCCAAGGACGGCACCGCCAGCTCGGTGGTGTCCATCCAGGTGCTGGGCACCAACGACACCGCCACCTTCTCCGGCAACGACACCGGCAGCGTGACCGAGGACCAGAACGTCTCCTCGACCAATACCCTGGATTACAGCGGCAAGCTGAACGTGTCCGATGTCGATCAGGGCCAATCGGTGTTCGACATCACCCGCGTCGACAACAAGACGACCAATCTCGGCAAGCTGACCATCGACGCCAACGGCAACTGGCATTACAGCGTCGACGACGCCAAGGTCCAATACCTGGGCCAGGACGTCACCCGCACCGAGGTGTTCACCGTCTACTCCAAGGACGGCACCTCCCACGACATCACCGTGACCATCAAAGGCGTCAACGATCCCGCCGTGTTCGGCGGCACCGACGGTGCCACCCTGGTGGAAGGCACCTTCCCGTCGGCCACCGGCACCTTGCTGGTCAGGGATGTGGATGCCGGCGAGGCTGGCTTCCGCCCGCAAGCCGACGTGCTGGTCAAATACGGCACCTTCCATTTCGACAGCGCCACCGGCCAGTGGACGTTCACCCTGAACGACGCGGCCCAGGAGCTGACCAGCCAGGACAAGATCAACTACACCTTCCCGGTCCAATCGCTGGACGGCACCTCGCACAACGTCAACATCACGGTCTACGGCACCGACAACTTCGCCGTCATCACCGGCAACGACAAGGGCGCCGTCACCGAGGATGTCGCCGTCGGCGCCGACGGCATGCTGGTCCACAGCGGCAAACTCGACATCGCCACGCCGGACAAGGGCCGCGCGGCGTTCGACACCGGCCGCGTCGACAGCCATGCCGGCAATTACGGCACGCTGACGATAGACAAGGACGGCCACTGGCAGTACCAGGTCGACAACGACAAGGTGCAGCACCTGGGCCAGGACGAAACGCGTACCGAGGTGTTCACCGTCTACGCCAAGGACGGCACCGAGCACAAGATCAGCGTCGACGTTCACGGCGCCAACGACGCGCCGGTCTTCGTCGGCGACCAGACCCACGGCTTCGCCAAGGACGGCGGCATTCAGGTCACCACCGCCGAGGACACCCCGGTCAGCGGCCAGCTGCACGCGCAGGACGTGGACGCCAACGACCAGCTGAGCTACGCCGCCAGCGGCAACCCGCAGCACGGCACCCTGTTGCTGGGCAAGGACGGCAGCTGGACTTACACGCCGAACCAGGACTACAACGGCAGCGACAGCTTCAAGGTGACGGTCACCGACAAGGCCGGCGCCACCGACACCATCACCATCCACGTCGGCATCACGCCGGTGGACGATCCGTCGGTGCTGAAGCCGGACAACGGCAACGTCGTCGAAGACAAGCCGCTGGCGGTCGACGCCGCCCACGGCCTGCTGGCCAACGACTACGACGTGGACAGCAAGCTCAGCGTGCAGAGCGTCACCGTGGCAGGCCAGACCTACCAGCTGGGCAAACAGGGCGTGGACGTGGCGCTGGACGGCAAGGGCGTGCTGCACGTCAACGCCGACGGCAGCTACAGCTTCGCCCCGGCGGCCCACTACGCCGGCGAGCTGCCGCAGATCGGCTACACCACCAATACCGGCAGCAGCTCGACGCTGACGCTGACCATGACCCCGGTCGCCGACGCGCCGATGGTCGGCGTGCAGATCGGCCAGGGCAGCTTCCAGCCGGGCAGCCCCTATGTCGGCGGTCGCAACTTCGAATCGTGGGAAAAGACCGCGGCCGAATACGGCAAGAACGCGATCACACTGGACGACGGCAACAACTCGTTCGCCGACCTGCGCGGCAAAACCGACACCGGCTTCGCCGTGCGCGGCATGGGCGGCAACGACGCCATCTATCTGGACACCAGCAAGGCCGACAACGTGCTGATCGGCGACGACGGCAACCTGAACCAGCTGAGCGGCAAGCCCAACGAAGTCAACGACACGCTGTACGCCGGCAAGGGCAACGACATCCTGATCGGCGGCAAGGGCGACGACAGCCTGTACGGCGGCGACGGCGTCGACACCGCGGTCTACGCCGGCAACTTCAAGGACTACACCGTCACCCGCCCGGTCATCGGCGCCGGCGGCAGCGTGTTCTTCGAGGTCACCGACAAGCAGACCACCGCGGCCAACCCCTACGCCGGCGAAGGCCACGACAGCCTGTACGATATCGAGCGGCTGCAGTTCAAGGACGGCACCTACTACTGGAACGGCAAGGACTGGGCCAAGGAAGGGCCGGACCTCACCCGCTACCCGATCGACATCAGCGCCTCGCTGGTGGACCGCGACGGCAGCGAAGTGCTGGACAGCATCGTCGTCCGGCTGGACGCCAAGTACGCCGGCTCGCAGCTGTTCGACAACCAGCACAACCTGATCGGCACCATAGGCAAGGACGGCTCGCTGACCATAGCCCAGGCCGGCCATTGGGACGCCAAAGCGCTGGACGTGAAGCTGTCCGGTCTGCAGCTGGAAGTGCCCGGCAACGTCAAGGGCGCGCTGTCCATCGGCGTCGACGCTGTTTCACGTGAAACCGGCAACGGCGATACCGCGACCGGCCATGCCGGCGCCAACGCCGCCAATATGGCGCCGGAGACCTTCGACGTGTCCGCGTCCGGCCAGGAAGACCAGCCGCTGATCAGCGTCGCGCTGTCCGGCAAGGACGGCGACGGCAGCGTCTCCGGCTTCGTGATCAAGGATCTGCCGACCAACGGCACGCTGTACAGCGACGCCGCCGGCACCCAGATCGTCAAGGCCGGCGACACCGTGGGCGGCGCCGTCTACTTCAAGCCGGCGGGCCACTGGAGCGGCGACACCGGCTTCGGCTACGCGGCCAAGGACAACCAGGGCGCGGTGGACGCCAGCCCGGCCAAGGCCTCCATCCACGTCGAAGCCGTGGCCGACGCGCCACAGCTGTCGCTGGGCGGCTACTCGTCGCTGGCCTCGCTCAACTTCGAGGACGTCAATCTGAACGGCCGCGAATGGCGGCAGGACGTGGCGGTCAACAAGATCGGCGGCGCCAACACCATCGGCGTGTGGAATACCGACAACGGCCGCGGCCTGATCGAAGTGGGCACCGAACGCACCTACACCGGCGGCAGCTCGACCAACAAGGTGCTGGAGATCGAGAACGGCCCCGGCGACCGCACGCTGTACACCGACATCCAGTGCGAAGCCGGCCGCTTCTACCAACTGGGCTTCGACATCGCCGCGCGTCCCGGCTGGGTCGCCAGCTCGCAGCTGCAGGTGAAGCTGATCGCGCTCGACGCCAGCGGCCACCCCACCGGCAAGGCCACGGTGCTGTACGACTTCAACCCGGCCAGCACCGGCTGGCTGCGCGACCAGCAAGTTGCGCTGCCGATCGCAGAAGACGGCAAATACCGGCTGATGTTCGAGGCCAAGGATGGCGACTCCTACGGCGCCATTCTCGACAACCTCAACTTCAAGGCGATGGACAACGCCGGCTATGAGGGCAACTTCATCAAGCTGAGCAGCATCAGCGCCTCGCTGGTCGACCGCGACGGCTCGGAAACGCTGAACGTCTCCCTGTCCGGCTTGCCCAGCGGCGCGGTGCTGAAAGACGCGTCCGGCCACCAGGCGACGGTGGACGGCTCCGGCCGGCTGGACGTCAGCAACTGGAGCCTGGACAGCCTGCAGCTGAAGGGCCCGGCCGGCTACCACGGCCAGCTGAACCTGACCGTCACCGCCACGGCCACCGAGCAATCCAACCACAGCCAAGCCAGCAGCAGCCAGAACCTGAGCGTTTCCATCCAGGCGGTAGACCATCCAGTCACCCTGTCTGGATTGCACGCGCTGGACGGCGGCGGCGACGCCATCGTGCTGGAAAGCCATCTGGCCGCCGGCACCGCGCCGGACGCCGCCCAGCTGACCCAGCAGGGCAGCTTCGTGGTGAACGCGCCGGACGGCGTGGCCAGCATCCGCATCGGCGGCGTGGAAGTGGTCGGCGCCGACGGCAGGCTCACCGGCAGCATTCTGAACACCGCCTACGGCGCGCTGAAGGTCACCTCCTTCGACGCCGCCAGCGGCAAGCTCGGCTACCAGTACACGCTGGGCCACGCCGGCGCCAACCCGGGCGAGCGCTTCAGCGACAGCCTCAACGTGGAAGTGCGCGACCGCGACGGCAGCAGCGCCAGCGACAAGCTGAACGTGGCCATCGTCAACGACGCGCCGCTGGCGGCCGACGACCGCGCCAGCCTGGCGGTGCTCAGCGGCGATCTGAAGATCAGCAGCAACGGCATCGTCGGCAACTGGGTGGACTGGGACGGCGGCCACCGCGTCAGCACCTTCAACCAGGGCGGCAACGACGACGGCCGGAACCAGCTGCGCTGGGGCGATACCTACGGCCAGCAGTCCGGCTACAGCTTCCGCGACAACGACCTCCAGCTGAACAACACGCTGCCGCTGAACCAGACCTTCAAGCTGGGCGATCTCACCCACCTGAACTACGAGATCAGCGGCAACTCCGGCATCAGCAACGCCACGCTGGGCCTGTCGTTCATGCTGGGCGTCCAGCCGCAGCAGTTCTTCGTCCACCTGAACCACCAGGAGACGCCGAACAGCCGCGACTACGAAGCCAGCAAGGACATCGTCACCATCGACAACGCCAGCCAGACCTTCGAGTACAACGGCCGGCAGTACATCCTGCAGATCCTGGGTTTTGACGATGGCAAGGGCCATATCGGCAACGAAATCCACACCGCCGAGAACGCCAACTCCACCTTCGGCATCATGGCGCGCATCGTCGAAGGCAGCGACTTCCACCATCCGGCCACCGGCGGCGACGTGCTGCAGAACGACGCCGCCGGCGCCGACGGCGGCCTGAAGGTGGTGGCTTGCGCCAGCGGAAACCAGGCCGGCAACGGCGGCGTGGAGGCCATCCTGCACGGCCAGTTCGGCGACCTGC
This sequence comes from Chromobacterium sp. INPA-IVC, assembly GCF_059047085.1. NCBI lineage: Bacteria > Pseudomonadati > Pseudomonadota > Betaproteobacteria > Neisseriales > Chromobacteriaceae > Chromobacterium > Chromobacterium sp. INPA-IVC. The sequence goes on from NZ_JBTNLS010000007.1 coordinate 100,340, forward strand.
TGATGCACGCGGACGGCAGCTACAACTACACCTTCACCGGCGACAGCAAGCTGCTGGGCAAAGGCCAGACGGACATCTTCACCTATACGGTGCGGGATGCCGACGGCGACTTGTCCAGCGCCAGGCTGCACGTCGACCTGTCGACGCTGGATCCGAACCAGCGCCTGATCCAGGGCGACGCCGGCGACAACCGGCTGACGGGCACCGACGCCAGCGAGCTGATCCGCGGCGGCGCCGGCAACGACATCCTGACCGGCGGCGCCGGCGTCGACACCTTCAAGTGGTCGTTGGGCGATCAGGGCACCGCGGCCAAGCCGGCGCGGGACGTGATCACCGACTTCGGCCAGCATGGCGAGAAAGACGTGCTCGACCTGAAGGACCTGCTGCAGGGCGAAAGCCACAACGCGGCCAGCCTGGAGGGTTACCTGAACTTCCACAAGGAAGGCGCCAACACGGTGATAGACGTCCATCACCAGGGCCAGGGCACGCCGGTCACCCAGCAGATCGTGCTGCAGAATGTCGATCTGACCCAGGGCGCGACGCTCAGCGACGCGCAGGTGCTGAAGAACCTGCTGAACCACGGCCAGCTGCATACCGATTGAGGCGCGCAGCCCGATGTCGGCAGCCCCCCGCCCGCGCGGGGGGCTTTTTTGCGTCCACGGCGGCATGACGGGCAGACGCCATCCATGTCCGCGTCGGCGGAGCGCGGCGCTGCCGTCCCCTGGCGGACCCGTGGAATGAAAGAAGAGGAAGGGAAATGTCGCGCCGGCAGAGATGTCCGGCATGAAAACGACCCGGCTGGCGGCGGCTGTCCGCCGCTGAACAGCGGCGGACGTTGCCTATCGCCCCGGCCGGAAAACCGGCGTCACGCCACGGCGGGACCGGTCAGGCCATCGACGCGCAGCTCCAGCAACCGTTTCGCGTCGGCTTCGCTGACCACGCCCTTGGCGATCAGCCTGGCGCCCATCAGCGATGTCATCCGCTGCACGCCCTTGACCAGCACCTGCCGGCCTTCGTCCTGATGGATGCCGCGCGTCAGCGCGCCGTCCAGCACCAGGTAATCGATGCCGGCCTGGTTCAATCGGGCGACCAGCTCCAGCCTATGGCCGCGGATCTCCACCGCCAGCCGGTGGCCAGCGCCTTTCACCGCCTCGCCGAAGGCCAGGAAGGCGTCCCAGTGTTCGTCCAGCCCCGCTTCGTCGAACTCGAACGACACCGTCGCCCGGCTGCCGCCCAGCATTTCCATCACCTGCGGCTGAAAGCCTTGGGCCGCCAGCGAGGCCGGCGACAGGTTCACCGCCAGCGCGAGGCCCGGCGCGTCGGCCAGCGCCAGCCGCAGCGCTTCCAGATCGGGCAGATGGCTCAGGCCCAGGCGCAAGCTGTGCGACACCAGCCGCATCGCGTTGATCGCCGGCAGGCCGCCGGCGGCCGGCCGATACAGCATGCCTTCCTGCCACAGCGGCGCGCGCTGCGCATCCACCACCGGGAACCAGCGCAGCCGTAAGCTGCGCTCGCGGCAGCTGGCTTCGATCAGCTCGCGCCAGTCCCATTCGCTGCCCACCTCCGGGCCGGCGCCGTCATCGACCCGCCACTGGTTGTCGCCGGCCGCCTCCGCCTCGGCCAGCGCCTGGCTGGCGCGCGCCAGCAGGCTGGCCAGCTCGTCGCCCTCGACAATGCCGCACACGCCGATGTGGCCGATGCCGTCCCGGTCGCTCAACGCCATCTGCCGGTACAGCGCCAGTTGCTCGCACAGCGTCTCCGCCAGTTGCCGGCCTCCGTCCATCCCCAGCTCCGGGCAGAACACGGCGAAGTCGGCGCCGCGCAGCCGGGCCGCCATCCAGCCCTTGCGCCGCGAAGCCAGGTCTTCCAGATCCGCCGCCAGGCGGACCAGCAGCGCGTCCGCGCGCTCGCCGCCCAGACGCTGGTTCAGCTCGGCCAACCCGGCCAGCCTCAGCAGCAGCAGGCAGCCGCGGACATCCTCCTCCTCGGCCAGCGTGCTGGACACCGCCTGCTCCAGCGCTTCGCGGTTGGGCAGGCCCGTCACCGGATCGGTATGGCGCTCGCGCCGCAGTTGCTCCACCTCCGCCGACTGCTCGCCCAGATAAGACTGCAGCCGCTCCACCATGTGGTTCATCGCGCCCACCATCCGCGCCAGCTCCGGCACCTTGGGCTCGGTCATGCGCTGGAAACGGCGTTCGCTGATCGCCCGCGCCTGGTTCACCACCCGCTGCAAATCGCGCCGCAGCTTGAAGATGTCGATGGAGCCCAGCAGACCGGCCAGCAAGCCGGCCCCCAGCAGCCACAGCATGGTCTGCAGCGCGCCCATCCACAGCGACTCGTAGGCGTAGCCCAGCGCGGCCTCGACGCGTATCTCTCCGGCCTGCAGCCAGCCTGCGGTGACCAGCGCGCTGCCCGGCTGCGGGGACAGCGGCAGCAAGGCCCGGAACCAGTCCGGCGCCGCCGGGAAAACCGCCTGGTTGACGCGGTCGACCACTACCTTGCCGTCGGCCCCCTGCCAGCGGATGTGATGAAAATATCCCTGGTCGAAAGTCGCGTTGATCAAGGTTTCGGCCATCGCCTTGTCCGCCTGGTTCTGGGTGATCATCAGCGCCAGCGAGTTGGCGGCATTGGCATTTTGGCCAGTCAGCTGCTGTTCCAAATAACTGCGGGCGTTGTACAGATTGGCCAGCAACGCGCCCGACAGCGACATGAACACCAACAGCAACAGCAATAGCCACAACCGCTGGATCAAGGAAAGGTTTTTCATCGCGTCGCCCATCTCAAAAAGTGAAGCCCTCGTTTTTCATCTTGTCCATCACCTGGCGCCAGCGGGTCAGCTTGGAGACATTGCTGCTGCGGTTGCCCACCCACAGGCCCTGGGCGTTGAAGCTGAACACCGGCAGCAGGTCGGTTCGCTGCGAAGCCGGCTCGATCGAGGTCACCAGGCTGTCCAGAATCTGCGGTTCCGCGCTGGGCGTGGGATAATAGGCCAGCACCATGTGCGCCTGGCTGATCGTGCTGTCCGGCCCGCCGATCCGCGCCTTGACGTAAGTGATGCGCAGCTTGTCCGGCGACACGCCGAGCACCAGCAGCGAGATGTACTTGCCTACGCTGAAGTCCTCGCAGTCGCCCGCCCCCTTGCCGAACATCTCCAACGGCGTCGCCCAGTAATCCTGAACGCCCCAGTTGTCTATGTCCTCGCGGTACAGGATGCGCCGGTTGAAAAACTGGTTAACCTCGGCCAGCTTTTGCCGCTCGTCCACGCCTTGCAGCCTGCCCAGCAGCTGGTTCCATTCGCGGAACAGCGCGACCGCGCGCGGGCCGTAGCGGGCGGCCGAACGCTCGGTCGGCAGGCTGGCGGCGGTGACGCACAAGCCGGCCAGCAACAGCACGACGGACATCAGGCAGCGCCGCAAACGCCGTCCCGAAACGAGCGAGGCAAGCTTCATGGTCATTCCATGCCGATCAATGATCGCAACTGTAGCAGATTGACGAATGATATTCGCTTGGCGCGGAATATTCACTTGCCATTTAAAGAAAAATTGTTTAATCTATTTATTGAAATATTTAATAATATCAGCCCCTTGCACCCGGAGACGATTAACCATGAAACGCTTAAAAAAATGCAGCGTTCGCCTGACCGTGGCCGCGTTGATGAGTTTAGCGGCCACATCGGCGCAGGCCACCGACCTGCGTCAAGTCGTGGAAAAAACCATCGCCAACAACCCAGAAGTCCGCTTCCGCTTCCATGAATTCCGCTCGTCGGCGGAAGAGGTCGGCATCGGCCGTTCCGGCTACCTGCCGACCGTGGACGTCTCCTACACCCACGCCCGCGAAGACAACAAGGAGCCGCTGGTCAATTACGGCCCGCAGATCACCAGCGACTTCAACCGCAAAGGCTGGTCCGCCGACCTCAGCCAGAACCTGTTCCAGGGCTTCCAGACCATGAACACGGTCAAGCAGCTGGAATCTGGCAAGCGCGGCAAGTACTACGAATTCGTCGACGCGTCCGAGCAGCTGGGCCTGGAAGCCACCCGTACCTATCTGGACGTGCTGCGCTACCGCCAGCTGCTGGATTACGCCAAGGAAAGCTACGGCGTCCACAAGGGCATCTACGATCAGATCGAACAAAAGGTGAAGGCCGGCGTCGGCCGCCGCGTCGACCTGGAACAGGCGGCCGGCCGGCTGGCGCTGTCCGAAACCAATATGATCAACGAGTCCTCCAATCTGCACGATGTGTCCGCCCGCTACGCGCGGCTGATCGGCGAAGAGCCGCCGACAGACCTGGCGCCGGCGCCGGCGATGCAGGACAAGCTGCCGCGCGACAAGGACCTGCTGGTCTCCGCCGTGCGCAGCAGCCCCGCCTACCTGGCCGCGCAGGAAAGCGTGCGCGCCGCCCAGAGCGACCTGAAGGTCAAACGCGGCGCCTTCTCGCCGACGCTGGATCTACGCGCCCACGCCGAGAAAACCGACAACCTTAACAGCGTCTACGGCACCCACGACAAGCAGTCGGTGGCGCTGGTGTTCAACATCAACTTGTTCCGCGGCGGCGCCGACAAGGCCCGCCTGGGCGTGGCCGCCGAGCGCTACAACTCGGCGCTGGACCTGCGCGACAAGGCCTGCCGCGACCTGCAGCAGACGGTGCGCATCGCCAGCAACGACGCCCACAAGCTGAGCGAGCAGATGGGTTATCTGCGCCAGCACGCGCTGTCCACCGAAAAGGCCCGCGACGCCTACCTGAAGCAGTTCGACATCGGCCAGCGCACCCTGCTGGACGTGCTGGACAGCGAGAACGAGCTGTACGACTCCAAGCGCGCGCTGGCCAACGCCGATTACGACAACAAGCTGGCCCAGGCCCGCGTGCTGGCCGCATCCGGCCTGCTGCTGCCCAGCCTGCAGCTGAAGCCGATCGAAGAGCAAAGCTTCGAATCCGACAGCGACGACTCGCAGCGCGACGCCTGCAATACCGCCTACACGCCGCCGCAGCCGTTCAGCACCGCCGGCATCCCCATCCATCCTTATGTGTCCACCACGATGGCGGAAGACGCCGCGCCATCGAAGAAGACTGGCAAGGCCAAGCGCTAAAACACCGGCCGCCGCAACCAGGCAAGACCCGCAATGCGGGTCTTTTGGCCATTGTGGCGCCTTGCCGGCGCCGGGGCTCGCGCGGAACGATGGCTGATCGCCGTTCGCGCGTCCCTGCGACGGACCGTACATAGTCAGACCCGGCACGATTGCCGACAATATCCATGGGAGTGGAAGCATGGCTTCCGAAATATCCAATCCTGAAACCGCGCAGCCGCTGAGCGAGCAAGCGACCCATCTCGACCCTCTTCTCGACTGCCTGTTCTCGCTGGCCCGCGGCTACGGCATCACCGCCACCCGCGAATCGCTGGTGGCCGGCATTCCGCTGGTGGACAACCGGCTGTCGCCGTCGATGTTCGCGCGCTCGGCGCGCCGCATCGGCCTGTCCACTCGCGTGGTGCGCCAGCCGCTGTCCAGCCTGCGCCAGCAACTGCTACCCGCCGTGCTGCTGCTGGAGAACAACACCGCCGGCATCCTGCGCGAGATCCGCGACGGCGTCGCCTTCCTCAGCATGTCCGAGCTGCCGGACGCCGTCGTCGAGATTCCGCTGGAAGATCTGGACCACAGCTTCGAAGGCATCGCCATCCTGGTGAAGCCGCGCTTCCAGTACGAGAAGCGCGCGCCGGAGCTGGCCGAGATCCGCGCGCGCCACTGGTTCTGGCGCACCATCTACGGCAGCAAGTCGCTGTACCGCGACGCGCTGATGGCCGCCTTCCTGATCAATGTCTTCGCGCTGGCGATGCCCATCGTGTCGATGGCGGTCTACGACCGCGTGGTGCCGAACATGGCGCTGGAAACGCTGTGGGTGCTGGCGATAGGCGCCGCGCTGGTGCTGGTGTTCGATTTCCTGCTCAAGCTGACCCGCGGCTATTTGATAGACCTGGCCAGCAAGCGGGTCGACGTCGCGCTGTCGGCGCTGATCATGGAGCGGGTGCTGGGCATCCGGATGGAGGCGCGGCCGGCCTCGGTCGGCGCGTTCGCCGCCAATCTGCGCGCCTTCGAAACCGTGCGCGACTTCATCGCCTCGGCGTCGATCACCGCGCTGATCGACGTGCCCTTCGTGCTGATCTTCCTGGTGGCCATCCTGTGGATTTCGCCGCTGATGGCGGTGCCGATGGTGATCGCCATCTTCATCATGCTGGCTTTCGCCCTGCTGGTGCAGGAGCGGATGCAGGCGCTGACCGAGACCACGCTGCGCGCCAGCTCGCAGCGCAACGCCTACCTGGTGGAAAGCCTGTCCGGGCTGGAAACCGTCAAGGTGCTGGCCGCCGAGGGCGTGCTGCAGGGCAAATGGGAGCAGGCCACGCTGTTCCTGGCCCAGGTCGGCTCGCGGCTGAAGATCCTGGCCGCCTCCACCATGAACTTCGCCGGCTTCATCCAGCAGCTGCTGTCGATCGCCATGCTGGTGCTGGGCGTGTACGAGATCATGGCCGGCAACGTGTCCATGGGCGGCGTGATCGCCGCGGTGATGCTGTCCAGCCGCGCGATGGCGCCGCTGAGCCAGGTGGTCAGCCTGCTGACCCAGTACCACAACGCCAAGACCTCGCTAGCCTCGCTGGACGGCTTCATGAAGATGCCGGTGGAGCGCGAGAAGGACGCCGCCTTCTTCCACCGCACCAGCTTCAAGGGCGAGATCGAGTTCCGCAACGTGTCGTTCAACTATCCGAACAATCCGATGGTGGCGCTGCGCGAGGTGTCGTTCAAGATCCGCGCCGGCGAGCGCGTGGCCATCATCGGCCGCGTCGGCTCCGGCAAGACCACCATCCAGAAGATGATCCTCGGCCTGTACCAGCCGACCGAGGGCGCGATCCGCATCGACGGCATGGACATCAAGCAGATCGACCCGGCCGAGCTGCGCCGCCAGATCGGCTACGTGCCGCAGGACCCGGTGCTGTTCTACGGCACCATGCGGCAGAACATCTCCATGGGCTCGCCGCACGCCTTCGACGCCAGTATCGCCGCCGCCGCCGAGCAGGCCGGGCTGACCGAGTTCGTCAACAGCCATCCGCAGGGCTTCGACATGCTGATCAGCGAGCGCGGCGAATCGCTGTCCGGCGGCCAGCGCAAGGCGGTAACCATCGCCCGCGCGCTGCTGAACGCGCCGCCCATCCTGCTCTTGGACGAGCCGACCAGCAATATGGACCACAGCAGCGAAGGCCAGATCCGCCAGACGCTGGCCCGGGCGTCGTCCGGCAAGACCATGCTGCTGGTCACCCACCACAACGCGCTGCTGGACCTGGTGGACCGGCTGATCGTGGTCGACCACGGCGCCATCGTCGCCGACGGTCCCAAGCAACAGGTGATCGAGGCGCTGCAACAGGGCAAGATCGGAAAGGCGGGCGTCTGAGATGGAAATGAACTGGAAACAACGCGTCAACGGCTGGGTGGAGCGCGGTCAGGAGCGCACCGGTCCGTACTGGGACAAACTGATGGACTGGGCCTCCGCCCGAGACCTGGCCGACCGCAACGACTTCGCCGCCGACGCCGACTGGGCGATCCTGCAGCAGAGCCCCGGCCGGCCCCGCATCTTCGTCTGGAGCATGCTGGGCGTGTTCATCGTCGCCTTCCTGTGGGCGGCCTTCGCCAAGGTGGACGAAGTCTCGCGCGGCGAGGGCAAGGTGATTCCGTCCAGCCAGAACCAGCACTTGCAGAGCCTGGACGGCGGCGTGGTATCGCAGATCCTGGTCAAGGAAGGCCAGGTGGTGCAGAAAGGCCAGCTGCTGCTCAAGGTGGACAACACCCGCTTCGTCTCCTCGCTGGAGGAAAACCAGGCGCAGTACCTGGCCTTGCAGGCCAAGACCGCGCGGCTGAAGGCGCTGGCCAACGGCACGCCGTTCACGCTGCCGCCCAAGGTGCTGGAGCTGGCGCCGGAGATCGCCAAGCAGGAAATGGACCTGTACAACTCCAAGCAGATGGAGCTGAACGCCAGCGTCGGCATCGCCCGCCAGCAGCTGGCGCAGCGCAGCCAGGAACTGAACGAGGTGCGCGCCCGCTATGCCCAGGCCCTGTCCAGCTACGATCTGACGATGAAGGAACTCACCGTCACCCGGCCGCTGAAGGAATCCGGCGCGGTGTCCGACGTCGACCTGCTGCGCCTGGAGCGCGACGTCGCCCGCTTCCGCGGCGAGCGCGACCAGGCCGCCGCCCAGATGCCCAAGATCCAGGCCGCCATCGGCGAAGCGCAGCGCAAGATCCAGGAGGTGGAGCTGACGATGCGCAACACCGCCAGCGCCGAGTTGTCGGACACCATGGCCAAAGCCAGCAGCCTGTCCGCCGGCAGCGTGGCGCTGGCCGACAAGGTGAAGCTGTCCGAGATCCGCTCGCCGGTGCGCGGCCAGATCAAGCGGCTGTTCATCAACACCATCGGCGGCGTGGTGCAGCCGGGCAAGGACATCATCGAGATCGTGCCGATCGACGACTCGCTGCTGCTGGAAACCAGGATCACCCCGCGCGACATCGCCTTCCTCCATCCCGGCCAGCGCGCCGTGGTGCGCTTCACCGCCTACGACTTCACCATCTACGGCGGCATGGAGGGCAGCGTGGCCGAGATCGGCGCCGACACCATCACCGATGAGAAGGGCAATGCCTTCTACATCGTCAAGGTGAAGACCCAGGGCTCGCTGCTGGGCAAAGAAAAGCTGCCCATCTTCCCCGGCATGGTGGCCCAGGTGGACATCATGACCGGCAAGAAGAGCATTCTGTCCTATCTGCTGAAGCCGGTGCTGCGCGCCAAGGCCGAAGCGTTGCGGGAGCGCTGACATGGTCCACCTGCTGTTCTCCGCCAGCTCGGTGCTGGCCGGCTACTGGCAGGAGGCGCTGGGGGAGGCGCGCCGTTGCGCGCGCCTGCCGCCGCCGGAGCGGGACGCCGTGCTGTGGCTGGATCTGGCCAGCCTGGACGCCGGCCAGCGCGACGCCGACTGGCCGACGCTGTGCCGCCACTACCGGGTGGTGGCGCTCAGTTCCTCGCCCAACGACGCCGAAGGCATGCACTGGCTGCAGCTGGGCGTGTCCGGCTACGCCCACGCCTACGCCGCCGCCGACGAGCTGCGCCAGATCGCCGCCAGCGTCGCAGCCGGCGGCACCTGGCTGGGCCGCAGCCTGCTGCTGCAGCTGTGCCAGCGCTTCGGCGCGCTGGTGCCGCCGCCCGAGCAGGCCGGCTGGCGCGAACGGGTGTCCGGCCGCGAGGCCGAGGTGATCGCCATCCTCAAACAGGGCCGCTCCAACAAGGAGATCGCCCGCGAGCTGGACATCACCGAGCGCACGGTCAAGGCCCATCTCACCGCCATCTTCCAGAAGTTCGGCGTCGAGGACCGTTTCCAGCTGCTGCTCAAGCTGACCCAGCCCGCGCACTGAAACAGCGCGTCGCGCATGAAAAAAACGGCCATCCTTCGGGATGGCCGTTTTGCTTTGATGGACCAGGCGGCTCAAGCCGGCTGCCGGCGCCTGCCGCGCCACAACTCGCGCGCGCCCACCGCCGAATACAACGCCAGCGCGCCCCAGATCAGCGCGAAGCCCAGCGCGCGGTCGGCGCCGAAAGGCTCGTTGTACAGCATCACGCCCAGCGCCAGCTGGATAGTGGGGCCGATGTACTGGATCAAGCCGACGGTGGCCAGCTTCAGCCGGCGCGCGCCGGCGGCGAACATCAACAGCGGCACCGCCGTCACCACGCCGGCGCCGATCAGCAAACCGTTGCGCAGCGCGTCGACATGGCCGAAAGCGCCCTGCCCGCTCCATTCGAACCACAGCAGCGCCGCCAACGCCAGCGGCGACATCAGGAAGGTTTCCACCGCCAGGCCCGGCAGCGACGGCAGCGGCGCCATCTTGCGCAGCAGGCCATAAAAACCGAAGGTGGCGGCCAGCGACAAGGCGATCCACGGCAGCGAGCCTGCGCTGAAGGTCAGCCAGGCCACGCCGGCCGCCGCCAGCCCCACCGCCAGTTTCTGCGGCCGGCTCAGACGCTCGGACAGCACCAGCCGCCCCAGCAGCACGTTGACCAGCGGATTGATGAAGTAGCCCAGGCTGCCCTCCACCACGTGGCCGGCGTTCACCGCCCAGATGTAGATCAGCCAGTTCAGCGACAGCACCGTCGACGACAGCGCGAAAACGCCCAACTGGCGCGGCTGGCGCAAGGCGGCGCGCACGTCGCCCCATTGCCTGAGCGCGGTCAGCACCAACGCGACGAACAGGGCCGACCACACGATGCGGTGGCACAGAATTTGCAAAGCCGGCACCTCGTGCAGCGGCTTCCAGTACAGCGGAAACAGGCCCCAGCAGATGAAGGCGCCGACGGTGTACAGCACGCCGCGGCTGTCGCCGGCGGAAGATGAGGAAGACATGCGATTCTCTGCGACACGGAATATTCCAACATCCAGCTTACCCGCTTTATTCCGCCGGAAAAATCATCATTACCTATACAGTCGGTTTACAAACACTTAACAAGCAATATTTTGCTGCACTGGCACATAAACCGCACCCGGACATGCCTTGTCGCGATCCCTTTGACGTTGACGTAAACGTAAACTATAGTCGGCGGCATTAGGGTTAACACTCTAAGCTGCGACAGCCGCGCATACCCAGGGCACAAGGTATAAAAATAAAGTGTCCCCGGCGCCCGCCAGCACAGCAAGCGCCCGGAACCAGCCGCCCACAAGGCAGCCGCGGGCTGATCGCCACAAGCGAGCACGACAGGAGGAGAAACCATGTCAATCCGCCACGCAGACCTGGAAGAAAAATACACCGCCCCCACCGGCCAGGTTCTGATGACAGGCATCCAGGCGCTGGTGCGCCTGCCCATGCTGCAGCAGGAACTGGACCGCGCCGCCGGCCTCAACACCGCCGGCTACGTCACCGGCTATCGGGGATCGCCGCTGGGCAATGTCGACCAGACCATGATCAAGGCCAAGAAGCATCTGGACGCCCACAACGTGGTGTTCCACCCCGGCCTCAACGAAGATCTCGCCGCCACCGCGGTATGGGGCACCCAGCAGGTCAATATCTTCGAAGGCGCCAAATACGACGGCGTCTACTCGCTGTGGTACGGCAAGGGTCCGGGCGTCGACCGTTCCGGCGACGTGCTCAAGCACGGCAACGCCGCCGGCACCTCCAAGCACGGCGGCGTGCTCTTGGTCTGCGGCGACGACCACGCCGCCAAGTCGTCCACCTTCCCGCACCAGTCCGACCACATCCTGGCCGCCAGCATGATCCCGGTCTTGAGCCCGTCCGGCGTGCAGGAAGTGCTGGACCTGGGCCTGCACGGCTGGGCGATGAGCCGCTATTCCGGCTGCTGGGTGTCGATCAAGGCGATCACCGACACCGTCGAGAGCTCGGCCATCGTCGACATCACGCCGGAACGGCTGGAATTCAAGATTCCCAAGGATTTCCCGCTGCCCGAGGACGGCCTCAACATCCGCTGGCCGGACACCCCGCTGGCGCAGGAAAAGCGCGTGCTGCACCACCGCTTGTACGCGGCGCTGGCCTACGCGCGCGAAAACAAGCTCAACCGCATCACGCTGGATTCGCCCAAGCCGCGCCTGGGCATCATCACCTGCGGCAAGAGCTACCTCGACGTGATGCAGGCGCTGGACGACCTGGGCATCAGCGAAGCGCAAGCAGCCGACATCGGCCTGCGCATCTTCAAGGTGGGCATGGTGTGGCCGCTGGAGCCGGAAGGCGTGCGCCAGTTCGCCCAGGGCCTGGAAGAAATCCTGGTGGTGGAAGAAAAGCGCCAGATCATCGAATACCAGCTGAAGGAACAGCTGTACAACTGGCGCGACGACATGCGCCCGCGCGTGGTGGGCAAGTTCGCCGAGAAAGGCGAATGGGCGCTGCCGCACGGCGACTGGCTGCTCCCGGCCGCCGGCGAGCTGACCCCGGCGATGATCGCCCGCGCCATCGCCAGCCGGCTGGCGCTGATCTTCGACAGCCCGGTGATCCACGACCGGCTGAAGTTCTACGACGATAAAGAGGCGCAGCTGGTGCAGCCGCGCGAATCCATCGCCCGCGTGCCGCACTACTGCTCCGGCTGCCCGCACAACACCTCGACCAAGCTGCCGGAAGGCAGCCGCGCGGTGGCCGGCATCGGCTGCCACTACATGGCGCACTGGATCAGCCCGGAAACCACCAAAACCTTCACCCAGATGGGCGGCGAGGGCATCACCTGGCTGGGCCAGGCGCCGTTCACCACCACCAAGCACATCTTCACCAACCTGGGCGACGGCACCTACTTCCACTCCGGCATCCTGGCCATCCGCGCCGCGGTGGCCGGCAAGGTCAACATCACCTACAAGATCCTGTACAACGACGCGGTGGCGATGACCGGCGGCCAGCACGTCGACGGCTACCTGGACGTGCCGATGATGACCCGCCAACTGGCGGCCGAGGGCGTCAAGCGCATCGTGATCACCAGCGACGACCCGGACAAGTACCAGAACGCCCAGGGCCTGGCGCCCGGCATCGACGTATTCCACCGCCGCGAGCTGGACCGCGTGCAGCGCGAGCTGCGCGGCATCGAGGGCGTGACCATCCTGATCCACGATCAGACCTGCGCCGCCGAAAAGCGCCGCCGCCGCAAGCGCAACGAGTTCCCGGACCCGGCCAAGCGCGCCTTCATCAACGAGCGCGTGTGCGAAGGCTGCGGCGACTGCAGCAAGAAGTCCGGCTGCCTGTCGGTGCTGCCGGTGGAAACCCCGCTGGGCCGCAAACGCAAGATCGACCAGTCCAGCTGCAACAAGGACTACTCCTGTGTCGAGGGCTTCTGCCCCAGCTTCGTCACCGTGGAAGGCGGCAAGCTGAGGAAGCCGGCCGGCGCCAGCGCCGACCTCGCCAAGATGCCGGCGCTGCCGATGCCGAAGATCCCGGAACTGCACGAGCCGTTCGGCATCATGGTCACCGGCGTCGGCGGCACCGGCGTGGTCACCATCGGCCAGGTGCTGGGCATGGCCGCCTACCTCGACAACAAGGGCGTGACGGTGCTGGACATGGCCGGCCTGGCGCAAAAGGGCGGCTCGGTATGGTCGCACGTGCGCATCGCCGACTCCCAGGACAAACTGCACGCGGTGCGCATCGCCGCCGGCGACGCCAACCTGGTGCTGGGCTGCGACCTGGTGGTGACGGCGGCCGAAGAGGCGCTGGCCAAGATGCGCGACGGCTTCAGCCACGCCATCGTCAACAGCTACGAATCGCCGACCAGCGGCTTCCTGAAGAACCCGGACCTCCGCTACCCGGCCAAGGCGATGAAGGACGCCATCGTCGAGGCGGTCGGCGCCGGCCGCTTCAGCGAAGTCAACGCCAACAAGCTGGCCACCGCGCTGATGGGCGACGCCATCGCCGCCAATATGTTCATGCTCGGCTACGGCTGGCAAAAGGGCCTGGTGCCGGTGTCGCTGGAGGCGATCATGGAAGCGGTGCGCTTGAACGGCGCCGCGGTCAAGTTCAACCAGGACGCCTTCACCTGGGGCCGCCACGCCGCCCAGGACCTGGCCCGCGTCGAAGCGCTGGTCAGCCCGACCGCTGTGGTGGCTTTCGTTCCACGTGAAACCCCGGACGCCGTGGTCCACCATCGCTCCACCCTGCTCGCCGCCTACCAGAACGGCGCGCTGGCCGAGCGCTACAAGGCGCTGGTGCAACAGGTGCGCCAGGCCGAGGAAGCCGCCCAGCCAGGCAGCACCGCGCTGACGCTGGCCGCCGCCCGCGCCTACCACCACCTGCTGGCCTACAAGGACGAGTACGAAGTGGCGCGCCTGTACAGCGACGGCGAGTTCCAGCGCGAAGTGGCCGCCCAGTTCGACGGCGACTACAAGCTGCGCTTCCACATCGGCGTGGCCTGGCTGACCCGCGGCCAGCCGCGCAAGATCGCCATCGGCTCCTGGCTGATGCCGGCGATGAAGGTGCTGGCCAAGCTGCGCTTCCTGCGCGGCACCGCGCTGGACCCCTTCGCCTGGCAGGACGACCGCAAGCTGGAACGGCAACTGATCGCCGAGTTCGAGCAGGAGCTGCCGGCGCTGCTGGCCAAGCTGTCGCCGGACGCGCTGCCGCGGGCGGTGGAATGGATGAAGACCTGGGAAGGCGTGCGCGGCTTCGGCCACATCAAGCTGGCCAACTACCGGCAAGCCAAGACCCGCCAGGCCGAGCTGCAAGGCGGTCCGGCCCAGGCCGGCAAGCCCGCCGCCAACGCCGCCGTGGCCTGATCACGATTGTTTCCGCAGCTTTGGGCGTCGACTCCGGTCGACGCCTTTTTTCCGTCCGCAGCTGAAAATGACATGCGTATCAACTATGTTTTCCAGTATGCGAACCGCTTTTCCACCGACTGGAGACTCGCCATGTCCGCCCTGCTGCGCCGCGCCGCCGTCGCTTCGTTCAGCCTGATCCTGATCGCCTGCTCCACCCCTCCCGCCAAACCCGGCCTGTCCGCCAACGGCTGCGTCGGCGGCGTGCTGCCGCCGCCGGCCGGCATGAGCGCGGCGCAGAATCCTGAGCTGCTGGCCAAGGCAGTCGGCGCGCCGGGCAAGGGCGGCCTGTGCGAGGGCGCGGTCTACCGCCAGGACGCCGCCGCCGACGTCATCGTCTACCGGGTGTGGGACAACGCCAAGCCGGGCTCCCGCCTGGGCCGCTGGTGGTCGTTCAGCCAGCCGCAGGGACCGGTCGCGCAATACCAGGCAGCCAACGCCATCTGCCCGGCCTGGAGCCAGCTCAACAGCGTGGTGCGCTGCCAGCTGAAAGCCGGCGTCCAGGTGGCGGTGGGCCCGGGCCAGAGCGCCGACTGCGCGCCCGATCCCGACTTCCCGCCGTCGCCGGTCAACCAGGTCTACGTGCCCAATACCAGCCCGGACGACATCCAGGTGGAAAACTGCGAAGACCAAGGGGCATTTCCGCCGGCGATGTAATGGTTTGCCGCGGAAGACCGCGGCGGGGCATAATCGAGAATTTTGCAAATAATTCTCATTACAATGCACCGCTTCGCCCGCACCTTCGCCTCCGCCCTGCTGCTCGCCGGCTGCGGCGGCGGCCCCGCCGCCTCGCCGCCGCAAACCGGCCGCTTCATCGACAGCGCCGTCAGCGGCCTGGATTACGAAACCCCCACCCGCGCCGGCAAAACCACCGCCGCCGGCGAATTCCAATACCTGAGCGGCGAAACCGTCGCCTTCCGCATCGGCAAACTGGAGATCGGCGCCGCCGCCGGCTCGCCGGTGCTGACGCCGCTCAGCCTGGCAGGCGCGCAAGACGCCGGCGATCCCGCCGCGCTGAAGATCGCCCGCCTGCTGCTGACGCTGGACAGCGACGACAACCCCGCCAACGGCATCCAGATAGCCCCGGCCGACGCCGCCCGCTTCCAGCAGCCGCAAAAACTGGCCGAGATCGGCGACGCGCAAGCCCTGCTCGACCAGCTGGGCATCGGCCGCAGCCTGGTCAGCGCCGAATACGCGCAGGCCCACCTGCAGCTGAGCCTGGCCGCGCTCGACGCCAAGCAAACCGCCCGCTTCCAAGCCCGCGACGCCGCCGACGGCCGCCCGCTGGCGTCCGGCGATGCCGCCGGCTGCGCGGACGACAGCCAGACCGGGCTCAGCTGGGAAGTGAAGGCGGAATCCGGGCTGCGCAGCCGCCTGCACAGCTATTACGCCAGCGCCAGCCGCGAAACCGAGCGCCCGGCCCAGTGCGAGCCGGGCCAGGAAGACTGCCTGGCCGTCACCTATGTCGACGCGGTCAATCAGCAGAAGCTGTGCGGCCACGACGACTGGCGGCTGCCCAGCGAGCGCGAGCTGAAAACGCTGCTCGACTGGAGCCAGCTCGACCCGCAACGCAATCTGCCCGCGATCGACCGCCACGCCTTCCCCGACGCCGAGCCGGCGTTCTACTGGACCGCCACCAGCCGCCAGGCGCGGGGTTCGCTGGCCGTCGCCTTCGACGACACCCACCGCACCCTGCCCCACGTCAGCCTCAGCCTGGGCATGCCGGCCAAGATACGGCTGGTGCGCGGCCCCGCGCTGCCCGACGCGCCCAATCCGGAAGACCTGCCGCAGACGATTCCGCCCTACATCCCGGTGGACCGCGCCGGCGAGCTGGCCAAGCCGGGCGACGCCGCCGCCTGCGTCGACGACGGCGAACATCCGGATGCCTTCCTCAATGTGGTGCTGTGGCAGGCGCGCCCGCGCGACATCCAGCCCGGACAAATCTCTTCCGCGCTAGGCGAGGCCAACGGCCAGGCCTGGTGCGGCCAGCGCGATTGGACCTTGCCCAATGCCGTGGACGGCAGCCGCTGGCTGCAGCTGCGCCTGGCGGGCGACGCCGCGTTCCGCGCGGCCTTCCCAACCGCCGCCGCGACGCAGGCGATCTGGGTGCGGGACAATGCCGGCAAGGCGCGCATCCTGCGCGCGGACGGCCAGTTCGCCGACACCGGCGCCGCAGCCTTGCTGGCCATCAGCAAACGCGCGGCCAAGCCGCCGATGCCGGACAACGACGACACGCCGCCCGACGCCGCCACGCTGGCCGACTGGCGCCAGCGCTACCTGCGCTACCGCCCCGGCCAGGCCGCGCAGCCGGATTGGCCGGCGCCGACGCTGGAAGCCGCCGCCCGCGACGGCTTCCGCGATCTGGGCCTGCTGCCGGCGATGCCGTTCCCGGCCGACAATCCCTATTCGCCGGCCAAGGCGGCGCTGGGCGAGAAGCTGTTCTTCGATGCGCGGCTGTCGCGCAACAACCGCATCGCCTGCGCCAGCTGCCACGATCCGCAGCATGGCTGGGCCGATCCGCGCGAAGTCTCCTCCGGCCACGTCGGCCAACTGGGCGGCCGCAACGCGCCGCCGGTGATCAACAGCGGCTACTTCGCCCGCCTGTTCTGGGACGGCCGCGCCGCCAGCCTGGAACAGCAGGCGCTGGGGCCTATCGCCAATCCGCTGGAGATGCACCAGCCGCTGGCCGCGGCGGTGGCCAAGATCGCCGCCGCGCCGAAGTACGCGCCGCTGTTCGCCGCCGCCTTTGGCGACGCCGCGGTGGACAGCGGACGGCTAGCGCAGGCGCTCGCCACTTTCGAGCGCGCGCTCATCAGCCACGACAGCGCCTTCGACCGCTTCCTGAAGGGCGATGCGCAGGCCTTGAGCGACCAGGCGCTATGGGGCCTGCAGCTGTTCCGCACCAAGGCGCGCTGCCTCAACTGCCACAACGGGCCGGAGCTGTCCGACCAACGCTTCCACAATCTGGGCCTGCACTTCATCGGCCGCGATCGCGAGGATCGGGGCCGCGGCACGATCACCGGACGCGCCGAGGACATGGGCGCCTTCCGCACGCCGGGCCTGCGCGAGCTGCTGTACACCGGCGGCTATATGCACAACGGCGACATGCCACTGTTCGCCGACGACGGCGGCGGCGTGCTGGAGTTCTACAACAACGGCGGCAACGAGGTGGCCGCGGCCGGGCTGGACAAATACACCCAACCCAAGCCGTCGCCGCTGCTCAAACCGCTGGGCCTCGGCGAGGCGGAAAAACAGGCGCTGCAAGCCTTCCTGCGGGCGCTGTCCGGCCCGCCGCGGCTGAAGCCGGCGGGGCTGGACGAGCTGTCGCGCCGCTGAGCGCCCGGCCAGGCCGGCGCCCTCAGCCCCGGCCTGGCTTGGCGGCGAACCACTGGGCGCAGAAATCGATCAGTGCCCGGGACTTGGCCGGCTGCGGCGTTTTCTTTGG
Source organism: Chromobacterium sp. INPA-IVC (assembly GCF_059047085.1). Taxonomy (NCBI): domain Bacteria; kingdom Pseudomonadati; phylum Pseudomonadota; class Betaproteobacteria; order Neisseriales; family Chromobacteriaceae; genus Chromobacterium; species Chromobacterium sp. INPA-IVC. The sequence continues at coordinate 118,094 of NZ_JBTNLS010000007.1, forward strand.
ATAGACGAGATAGACCGGCCGCGCCGGCGTCTCCCAGCCGGCCAGCACCCTGACCAGCCTGCCGCCGATCAAGTCGGCCTCGGCGACGAAATCCGGCAGCCGCGCGTAGCCGGCGCCGGCTTCGGCCAGCTTGCGGTTCAGGCTGTAATCGCTGACCTGCAGCCAATGCGGCACCTCCACCTCTTCCACGCGCCCCTCGCGCTCAAAACGCCAGCGCCCGCCGCCGTGGTAGCGGCTGTGCACCACGCACGGCAGCCGCGCCAGATCGGCCGGTTCGGCCGGCGCGCCGCGTTCGGCCAGCAGCGACGGCGCCGCCACCACCCAGTCGCGGGTCTGGAACAACGGGCGCGCCACCAGCTGCGGCGGCAGCTCCCGGCTGGAGCGGATGGCCAGATCGAAGCCGTCCTCCTCCAGGTCGCGCTCGGCCACGCTGACGTCCAGCTCCACCGAGATGCGCGGATACTGTTGATGAAAAGCCAACAATAGCTCGGCGCCGAACGCGCCGGCGAACATCTGCGGCACCGTCAGCCTCACCGTGCCGTCCGCATCGCTGCTCAGGCCGCGCACCGCCGCGGCCGACTCCCGCAGCAGCGTCCGCAACCGCCGGCAGTAGCCGAGATAGGCGTGGCCGGCCTCGGTCAGCGTCAGCTTGCGGGTGCTGCGAAACAGCAGCTGCGCGCCCAATAGCGCCTCCAGCCGGCTCAGCTGCTTGCTGACCTGCGACTTGGACGTGGCCAGCCGCTCGGCGGCGGCGGTGATGCTGCCGGCCTCCGCCACTTCGAGGAAGACCAGCGCCAGTTCGGATGAGGGTTCGATTGTTTCCATATTGGTTCCAATACTTCCACGTTTGCCCGGTTTTTCCAAGCCGCGCGCGCGCCTAAGCTGACGACTCCTCCACTCAAGCTGCAAGGAAGACGATATGAAAATCCTGCTGATAGGCGCCAGCGGCAACATCGGCCGCGCCATCGCCGCCGAGCTGTCCGGCCGCCACGAAATCATCGCCGCCGGCCGCCATCACGGCGACATGCGCGTGGACATCGAGGACGAGCAAAGCATCGCCGCCATGTATCAACAGCTGCCCCGGCTGGACGCGGTGGCGGTGGCCACCGGCGGCCGCAACGGCCACGTCGGCCCGCTGGCCGAGATGAACGCCGAGCGCTACCGCGTCGGCCTGGACTCCAAGCTGATGGGCCAGGTCAACCTGGTGCTGCGCGGGCTGGACCAGTTGGCCGACGGCGGCTCGTTCACGCTGGTGGGCGGCGCCTGGCAGCCGCAGGCCATCGTGCCGCTGCTGAGCAACGTCTACATGGCCAACGCCGCGCTGGAGGGCTTCGTCAACGCTGCCGCGGTCGAGCTGCCGCGCCGGCTGCGCATCAATCTGGTCAGCCCGCTGCTGCTGGCGGAATCGGAGGCCGAATACGGTCCGCTGTTCCGCGGCGTGCCGCTGGTGGAGGCGCGCCAGGTGGCGCGCGCCTACAGCCTGAGCATAGAGGGCGCGCAGACCGGCCAGACTTACCGGCTGGGCCGGCTGGATTAACCCTGGCGCACCACCATCGCCTGTTCCGGCGTCGGGAAGCCGGCCGCGCCCAGCGTCTCGCGAATCGCGCGGTTGGCGTCGAAATACACCTGCCAGTAGTGCTCCGGCGCGCAATAGGGACGCACCGCCAGCACCGGGCCCAGCGCGGTGAATTCCAGCAGGCCGATGTCCGGCGCCGGCGCGGCCAGCACATTGGGAATGCGGCCGATCGCGTCGCGCAGCAGGCTCATCGCCTGGGCGTGATCGGCGCTGCTGGCCAACTGCGCTTTCAGATCGACGCGGCGCACGGCGTTGGCGCTGTAGTTCTGGATGGTGTCGGAAAAGATCTTGTTGTTGCCCACCAGCGTCTGCACGCCGTCCGCCGTGTCCAGCGTGGTGGCGAACAGGCCGATCTCGCGCACCTGGCCGGTGACGCCGGCCACCGACACCGCGTCGCCCACCTTGAACGGACGCAGCACCACCAGGAAGATGCCGGCGGCGAAGTTGGCCAGCAAACCGCTCCAGGCCATGCCGACGGCGACGCCAGCAGCGGCGATCACCGCGGCGAAAGTGGTGGTCTGCACGCCGAAGAAGCCGAGGATGCCGATCACCAGCACCACGGTCAGCGTCACCGACAAAAAGGAATGCGCGTAGCGGCGCAGCGTCGGGTCCAGCTGGCGCGCGCTCAGCTGCTCGTCCAGCATCCGGGTGGACAGGCCGATCAGCCAGCGGCCGATCAGCCACAGCAGAATGGCGGCGACGATGTTGCCGGCGAAACCCGCGCCCAGGTCCAGCCAGTGATTCCAATTGATGCGATCCATTGCCTATCCCCTTGAAAGCCGCAAACGGCGGCCTTCTCAAAATAGGCGCTGGCCCGGAATCATGCCAAAGGGATCAGGAACGCAGCTGGCGGCAGGTGTCGCCGATGCCGGCGTGGACGCACAGATCGAACAAGGCGTCGAAACGGGTGGGCGTGTAGTTGATCAGCGCGCAGGGAATGCCGGCCCGCGCTGCCTCCACCGGGATCAGGTTGACCGGCGACACTTCCAGGGACGAGCCCATCACCAGCAGCAGCTCGGCGTTCAGCGCCGCCTGGAAGGCTACGTCTATCATCGGCACCGCCTCGCCGTACAGCACCACGTCCGGCTTCAACGCCGCGCCGCAGCGGCGGCAGGCCGGAAGCTCATGCCGCTGCACGTAATCCAGCGGATGCGGCGTGCGGCAATCGGGGCAACTGGCGGTCAGCAGCGTGCCGTGCAGCTCCAGCACGCGGCGGCTGCCGGCCCGGCCGTGCAGGCCGTCGATGTTCTGGGTGAGGATGGTGACTTCCTTTCCCTCCGCTTCCAGCGCGGCGAGGAAGCGGTGGCCGTCATTGGGCTGGTAATCGCCCACCAGCTTGATATGGAAGATGTCGCGGAAGGCCCGCCAGAAGGCGGCGGGATCGCGCCGGAAGTAGTCCACCGATACCGCGTCGGCCAGGCTCATGTCCCTGGACCACAAGCCGTCGGCGGAGCGGAAGTCGGGGATGCCGGATTCGGTGCTCATGCCGGCGCCGGTCAATACCGCGATGCGCCGCGCGCCGTCCACCAGTTGCCGCAGATACTGCAATTGCCTTTCCGTCACGCTCATCCACCGCTTCCTTGCCGCCGGGCCATGCCCCATGGCCACTATAGCGTAAGGGTCAAGACGCAGGATATTTTATTGCATTCTTGACCATCTTATCCCGAACCGCCTCGTCCAGATCGACGCCGGTCACCATCGCCAGCCGCGTCAGATACAACAGCACGTCGGCGATCTCTTCCTTCAAATGGGTGAACTTGGCCGGATCTTCGCGCAGCCGCATCGCCGCGTCGTCGTCCAGCCACTGGAAGATCTCGGCCAGCTCGCCCACTTCGCCCACCAGCGCCAACAACAGATTGCGCGGCGAATGATGCCGGTTCCAATCCCGCTCGTCGGCGAAACGCTGCAAGGCGGCGGTCAGCCCGCCGACATCGATCAGCTTGTCTTGAGTCATCGTCACTTTCTCGTTTCACGTGGAACGCCAGCCGCTGCCCGCGGCCGGCAAAACCGGGTTCGCGACCGCCTTACTCCGCCAGCTCCAGCGTCACCGAGCCGTCGCCATTGTCCCGCGCCAGCTTGAACTGCTTCTGCTCCGGCAGATAGCGCATCGCCCCCGCGCCAGTGGTAAACCGCAAGCCGACGCCGGCCACCGGCAGCACGCGCCAGTTCCGGCCCTGTCCCAGGTCGATCACCTTCTTGCTGGCGAGATAACTCGCCAGCGCGGCGCGGTTCTCGTCCGGCGCGTCCACCACGATCTTGTCGGCGGTGATGCCCGGGAAGTTGCCGCCGCCGCTGGCGCGGTAATTGTTGGTCACCACGATGAAGCGCTGGGCGGGGTCGATCGGCTTGCCCTTGAAGCTCAGGTTGACGATGCGGTGGCTGTCCGGCGCCGCCAGCTTGCCGTCGCCGTCGTAGCGCGCCGGCTGGGTGACGTCGACCTGATAGCTGACGCCGTACAGGCTGTCGAAGTTATAGGAGCGGAACTCCGGATTGATCAGCGCCTGCGCGGCCGGGCCCTTGGGGTCGATGCGATTGAACTGGCCGGCCGACATCTCCAGCCACTCGCGCACGTCGGCGCCGGTGATCTTCACCGCCTTGATGGTGTTGGGGTAGATGTAGAGGTCGGCCAGGTTGCGGATGGCCAGCTTGCCGGCCGGAATGTCGGTGTAGTAGTTCCAGCCCTGGCGGCCGCCGGCCTTGAACGGCGCGGCGGCGGACAGGATGGGCAGCTTTTCGTATTCGGTGCCCTGCAGCGCCCGCTGCATATACCAGCGCTGCGCCTCGGCGACGATGGCCACCGACGGGTCGTCGGCCACTTGAGCGAAGTAGCTGTAGATCGGCCGGCGGGTGGCGGCCACCTCGCCGCGCACGTAATCCAGCGTCGCCTGGTGCTCCGACCCGATCAGCGCCTTCACCCGCGGATCGATGTCCGCCAGCGGCTTCTTCGCCTGTTTGTCGAAAATGGGCCTGAGCGTCGCCCGCTTGCCGACCACCCGCCACTTGCCGTCCAACTGCTCCAGGGTCAAGTCGATCACGCCCAAGTGGTCGCCCCAGCGGCCCGGCATCGCCGCCGGCACGCCATGGATGGTGCCGGCCTGCAGGTCCACGCCGGGATAGCCGGCGAAAGCGGCGGACGGAAACTCGGCATGCGCGTGGCCGAACAGGATGGCGTCGATGCCCGGCACCTCGGCCAGCCCCGACACCGCGTTTTCGGCGAAGCGCGGCAGCTCGCCCTTCTCGAAGCCGGAATGCGGCACTGCGATCACCAGGTCGGCGCCGGCGGCGCGCATCTTGGGCACGTAATCGCGCGCGGTTTCCAGAATGTCCCGCACCGTGGCCTTGCCCTGCAGATTGTTCTTGTCCCACTGCAAAATCTGCGGCGGAGCGAAGCCGATCACGCCGATGGTCAGCGCATGGGCCTTGCCCTCGGCGTCCTTCACCTCGCGCTTGAGCAGGACATAGGGCGTGAACAGCGGCTGCCCGCTCCTGGCGTCCAGCACATTGGCGTTGACGTAGGGGAAGGCCGCGCCCTTCAGCGATTGCTGCAGGAAAGGCAGGCCGTAGTTGAATTCGTGGTTGCCCAGATTGCCGGCGTCGTACTTCAAGGCATTGAGCACCTTGTAGGCCGGATGGGTGTCGCCGGCCTTCAGCGGCTTGATTTTGGCCACCAGATCACCCATCGGGCTGCCCTGCAGCAGATCGCCGTTGTCGATCAGCAGGCTGTTGGGCGACTCGGCGCGCGCCGCGGCGATCAGGCTGGCGGTGCGCTCCAGGCCGAAATCGGCCGCCGGCTTGTCCTGGTAATAGTCATAAGCCAGCAAATTCATGTGGACGTCGGAGGTTTCCAGTACCCGCAGTTGGACCGGAGCGGCCCAGCCAGTGGCGGCGAACACGGCGGCGAGAGAGGCGAAAAGCGGCGCGGATTTCATCACGGGAGGCCTTTTGAGTGTTTTTATCGCGTCCGCATTATACGCCCGGCCGGGCTTGCTCCAGGTAGCCGGCCCCCCACTCGCACATCGCGTCGATGATGGGCCGCAGAGAGCCGCCCAGCTCGGTCAGCCGGTATTCCACCCGCGGCGGCACCTCGGGATGCACGGTGCGCGAAACCAGGCCGTCGCGCTCCAGCTCGCGCAGCTGCTCGGTCAGCACCTTTTGCGACACGCCGTCCAACAGCCGGCGCAATTCGCCGGTGCGCAGCTCGCCGCCGTCCATCAGATGGCAAAGGATCGCGCATTTCCACTTGCCGCCGACCAGCCGCACCGTCGCGTCTATCGGAAAATTCAGTCCCGCCCGCTCCCGCATAGATTACCTTCAGGTTCCCATGAAACAAAAAAGTGCTTACTTATCAACCAATTGAAAAAACTCTAGCATGGCGGCTCACTTCTAGGAGATGCCATGAAAACGCTGATCATCGTCGCCCATCCCGACCTCGCCCTGTCCCGCGTCAACCGCCGCTGGATCGAGGCCTTGGAAAGACATCCCGAACGCTACGCCGTTCACTCGCTATACGGCGCCTATCCGGATGAGCGCATCGATGTCGCGCGCGAGCAAGCGCTGCTGGAGGCCCACTCGCGCATCGTGCTGCAGTTCCCCTTCTACTGGTTCAGTTCTCCGCCGCTGCTGAAAAAATGGCAGGACCTGGTGTTGGACGAGGGCTTCGCGGTGGGATCGCGGCCGGAGGACCGGCGGATGGCGGGCAAACGGATCAGCGTGGCGGTATCCACCGGCATCCGCGGCAAAGACTTCGCCGCCGACGGGCGTTACCGCTACCAGATGGACGAACTGTTGCGGCCATTCGAACTCACCTGCCGCTACATCCGCGCCCGCTGGCTGCCGGCGTTCACGCTGCACGGCGCGGAACATGATCTGAGCGACGCCGAAATCGATGCCAGCGCCGACGCCTATCTGCATTATTTGGATCAGGCAGCCTGAGCGGCGCGCCAAACAAAATGCCCGGCGCGGGCCGGGCATTGCGGCGAAACCAAGCCGGCTTACTTGAGCAAGCCTTCCGCCTTCAGCGCCTGCTGGGTCGCCGGCAGCTCGGCCACCCGCTTCAGGAAGGCCAGCAGCGCCGGATAGGCCGCCAGCGAGCGCTGCAGATATTGCGCCCAGGACAGGCAGGTGAACAGATAGGCGTCAGCCACGCTGAACTGGCCGCCCAGCAGATAGGGCGTCTTCTCCAGTTGAGCCTGCAGCAGCGCGAACCGCGGCTGCAGACGTCCCCAGGCGTCTTCCTTGATCTCGTCGGTCTTGCCGAAGAAGATTGGCGAGAAATTCTTGTGGACCTCGGTGGAGATGAAGTTCAGCCATTCCTGCAGCCGGTAGCGCGGCAGCGTGCCGTTGGCCGGCGCCAGCTGCTTGTCGGGAACCTGGTCGGCGATGTACTGCATGATGGCCACGCCCTCGGTCAGCAGTTCGCCGTTGTCCAGCTGCAGCGCCGGCACGTAGCCCTTGGGATTGATGGCGGAAAAATCGGCGCCGCCGGCGGTGGTGTGCGGCACGTCGCGCAGGCTGACCGACTCCGCGCTGAACGGCAAGCCGCTGGCGAACAACACGATGTGCGAAGCCAGCGAGCAGGCTCCGGACGAGTAATACAGTTTCATCGCAATGCTCCTGTGGGAAGGATGGGACAAACCGCAATCGCGCCAGCCTGATCCAAAACCATGCCGATTGCAACCCCCTTCCCGCCAGGGTTTCGCCGTCAGCCCAGCAGGCCGATCAGCCATTCGATGCGCAGGTTCCAGCCGGCGAAACCCGCCAGCCAGAACAGGATGCCGAGGGCGCCGAAGCCCCAGGACGCGAACAGCGGCAACAGGTTGGCCGACAGCGCCGCCACCGCCGCGCAAGCCACCGCGATCGACAAGCCGGCGTCGCTGATGTCGAACAGATCGTGCCGCGCGTTCAGCGGCTCGATCGAGCCTTCCTTGGCTTCGGCCTTGCCGCGCAGCGCCTCGCTCTCCGTCTTGTAGCGCGCCAGCTCATGCCGCAATTGCTCCTGCTGCGGCTTCAGCGCCGCCGCGCCGGCCGGGTTCGCCGCAGCCAGCAGCTCCGCCTGGCGCAGGCCGGCCTCGGTCAGGTGCAGCTTGATCTTCTTGGCCTGGTATTCGGACCAGGCGTCCGCCGCGTCGGCCTTCAGCAGCTGGCGCGCCTGCACGATATTGTCGTCCTTCAGCTTGCCCAGGCCCATCAGCACCGACAGCACCACCACGGTCAGCGCCACCCAGCTGTTCAGGCGCTTCTTCTCCGCTTCCACGCTGATTTCGACTTCCATATTGTTCCCCTTGGCCGGCGCCGGACCATCCGCCGCCTTGTTCAACATAACGCGGCAAGGGGCGATCGGATGTCAGCCGGCCTTCTTGCCGAACAAACGCGGCCGGGAATCCGCCGGCCGGCTCTTCATTTCGACGAACAGCGCCTCCACCTGCGCGCGCGCCCATGGCGTGCGGCGCAGGAACACCAGGCTGGACTTGATGCTGGGATCGTTGCGGAAGCAGCGGATGTCGACGCGCTCCGCCAGCCCTTCCCAGCCGTAATGCGCGTGCAGCTGGTTCAGCATCATTTCCAGCGTGACGCCGTGGGTGGAGTTATTGGCCTGGCCGCTCATCGAAAACATCCTGTAAAAGCAAAAGCGGCGAGTGTAAGCCGCCGCCCGTCCGCTGGCAAAGCTACTTGGCCGCCGTCTTCTTGCGGCTGCGCGTCGCGCGCGGCTTTTTCAGCACCACCGCCTCGCCGGCGTCCGGCACCTCGCCGGCCGTCACGCCCATCGCCAGCGCCACCCGGCCCAACCGCTGCTGCTTCTCCACGCTGATCGGCCCGGCCGCCGCCAGCAACAGCATCACCAGCTCCAGCGCCATCGCCCGCTGCGCCTCTCCGGGCAACAGGTCCTGGATGGTGGCCAGCGCGCGCTTCTCGTCGTTGCGCACCAGCCAGGTCTGGCGCCGCACCGCCTGCTTGAAGGCCTCCAGCGTCAGCTCCTCGCCCAGGCCGGTGTCCTGCATCACCCGGCGTATCGCGTTGAACGGCCGCACGTCGACCACGCCGTTGCCGATGGCGACGTAGATCAGCAGGCGCAGGAAACCGTCCACCGCGCCGCCCTCGGAATAGTGCTCCTCCAGCTCGCGCCGCTTCAGGCGCAGCATTTCTTCGCGCTCCCAGCCGCCGCCGTGGCTGCGCACCCGGTAGGGCCGGCGCGGATCCAGCCCCACCAGCGCGGCGGTCAGCGGCGCGTCGTAAACGGCGCGGAAGGTCATTTCCTTCATCGCGTCGCGTTGGTCGCGCCAGCCGTCCAGCATGCTGGCGGTCCAGTCGGACACGGTCTGCTGCCATTGCCAGAACGGGTTGTCGCCATCCACCGGCTTGCGCGCCTCCCTCACCTTGCCGGCCCAGTCGGACAGGCTGTTCAACAAGGGGTTGCGGCTGGAGAACCAGCGCCGCTCGAAGCGCGACGGGTGCATCTCCCGCATCAGGTGCGCGGTCCACGGCGTGGTGCAGGCCTGCAGCCAAGGCGACACGAAGCTGTCGTACAGCTGCTGGTTGATCTCCGCCACCCGCTTCACCACCTGGAACGCGCGCTCCCCGTCGCGGCCGTCGCCCAGCGCCAGGATGTCCGCCACCTCGCGCGGCTCGAAGCGGATCACGTAGCGGCCCTGCAGATACTGCAGGCCGGGCATTTCCGGGTAGGTGTCGGTGATCACCGCCTCATAGAGGCCGGGCGGCAGCACGTCGATCAGGTCCAGCGCGCTGGCCAGCTCGCTGTGCTCCTTGTTGGCGACGCCGGCGGACACGAAGATGCCGAGGTGGCCGATCTGCTCGTGCAGGCAGTAGACGATGGTCTGCTCGTTGCCGCGGATTTCCTCCACGTCCCGGTACAGGTCGGCGATCCAGTACAACGCCTGCTGCGGCGGCGTGATGTTGTCGCCCCAGGACGCGAACACGATGATGGGCGAGCGGATCTGCCTGAGGTCGATCCGCACCGCGCCGTCGTCCAGATACACCTCGCCGCGGCTCAGCCGGTTGCCGACGAACAGGTTCTGGCTGATCCACTCCATCTCTTCCTTGTTGAGCAGGTAATGGCCGCCCCACCAGCGCTCGAACTCCAGGAAGCGGCTGCGCTCCTTGTCGATGTTGGCGTACAGGTGGTAGCCCTTCTTCCAATAGGTGTTGGCCGGATCCATCTGCTCGAAATTGGAAACCAGGTGCGCGCCGTCGAACTGGCCGTGGCCCAGATCGCCGGTCAGCGAAGCCAGCCAGGTGCCGCCCAGCATGCCGCCCTGGTAGCGCATCGGATTCTTGCCGGCCACGCCGGCCCAGTAGGACAGCGGCGAGCCGGCCAGCAGGATGGGGCCGACGTCTTCCGGCGCCGAGGCCGCCACCATCGTCAACGCCCAGCCGCCCTGGCAGTTGCCGATCACGAACGGCTTGCCGGCGTTGCCCGGATGCGCCTCGCGCACCCTGCGCAGGAAAGCCTTTTCCGCCCGCCACACGCACTCTATGGTCTGGCCGGGCACCGGCACCGGGAAAAACATCACGAAATAGCAGGGATGGCCCTGGCGCAGCGCGATGCCGATCTCGCTGTCCATCTTGAAGCCGCCGATGCCGGGCCCGTGGCCGGCGCGCGGATCTATCACCACGAAGGGGCGCAGCTCCGGATCGGTCGGCGGGCAGTTGGCCGGCGGGCGGATCGCCGCCAGCGCGTAGTTGACCGGCTCGTCCAGCTCGCGGCCGTCGACGATGATGTCGAAATCGAACACCAGCACCGGCGGATTGCCGGACGCCTGGTGGTCCAGATAGGTGTCGCCGCGCTCGCGCAGCACATCGTAGAACAGCAGGCCGCGCTGGACCGCGTCAGTCCAGTAGTCGGCCCAGTGCTGGCCCAGCGACCACCATCCCCCCTTGTCGGTTTCCGCCATGCAGATCTCCCGGTTGTCCGCAGCTTTCACTGTAGCCCACCACTGCCGCCCCCACCTCTCGATGGCAAGAGTATCAACAAGTTATTGCAGATTAACAGTCATAAACACAAGCGATTTCCACGGCAAAACTCGCCTGACATTTGCATCCAATACTGCAGCCACCAACAGCTCATACGAAGGGAAACCGTCATGACCCAGCTGCTCAAACCCCTGCTCATCGCCGGCCTGCTGTTCGCGGGCTCCGCCGCCGCCTACGCCGACGATGCTCCGGCCCCGGCTTCCGCCCACAAGGGCTGGCATATGGACCCGGCCAAGCGCGAGGAAATGCGCGCCAAGCATCTGCAGGCGCTGCACGACAAACTGAAGATCCAGCCGCAGCAGGAAGCCGCCTGGCAAGCCTTCACCGCGTCGATGAAGCCGGAAAAAAGGGAAAAGCCGCCGATGGACGCCAACGCCACCGCGCCGGAGAAAATGGAAAGCATGATGCAACGCCAGCAAGCCCGGATGCAGCAGCACCTGGACGCGCTGAAAGCCTTCTACGCGCAACTGACGCCGGAACAGCAGAAGACCATGGACAATCTGCACGGCCCGCGCGGCAAGTGGCAGCATCATAAGAAACCGGAAGGCGCGGCCCCGGCCAACGGCTAATCCCGCGACTTGATTTGCGCGCGGCGGCGTCCATCGATCCCCGCGCGGCAACCGACCGAAAGAGGCCCATCATGAAAGCCTGCATCCGCTTGGGCGGCGCATTGCTAGCCGCTGCGCTGGCCGTGGCCGCCGTCGCCCCCGCCGAGGCGTACTACCACCACGGCGGGCCGCACATCAGCATCAACGTCTGGCGCGGCGGCTACTGGAACCACGGTTATTACCATGGCCGGATGGGTTGGTGGTGGGTGGTCGGCGGCGCCTGGTACTTCTACACCGCGCCCATCTATCCCTATCCCAGCCTGTACGCGCCGCCCGCCATCGCCGTGGCGCCGGCCGTGCCCGTCGTCCCCGCCGTGCCGATGGCTCCGCCGGCGCCGCCGGTCGCCGCCGCGCCGCAGGAATCAGCCCAGGTCTGGTACTACTGCAAGGCGGCCAAACAGTACTACCCGTATGTCAGCGAATGCCCGGGCGGTTGGAAGACCGTGCCGGCGCAGCCGCCCAGATAAGCCGGAAGGAAACACCATGAACGCACGCTATTGCATGATGCTGCTGCCGTCGCTGCTGGCCGCCTGCACCACGCTGCCCACCGGCCCGACAGTGGCGGTGATGCCGGCGCCGGGCAAGCCGTTCGACGTGTTCGCGCAGGAAGAGCAGCAATGCCGGGCCTACGCCGCCGGCAACAGCGGCGCGGCGGCCGCCGACGCGTCCAACGCCACGCTGGCCGGCAATATGGCGCTGGGCACCGTGGTGGGCGCCGCGGCCGGCGCGCTGATAGGCGGCAACCACCAAGGCGCCGGCGTCGGCGCCGGCATGGGCCTCTTGGCCGGCACCGCGGTGGGCGGCTCCAACGGCGCTTACGCCGGCTACGATACGCAAACCCGCTACAACATCGCCTACCAGCAATGCATGTACGCGAAAGGCAATCAGCTGCCGGGCCAATACCCGGCGCGGCGCGCCTACCTGCCGCCGCCGCCGCCCTATTGAGAGCATGCCATCCAGGCAAAATCACTCAAGCAACAAATCATTTAACATATTGAAACAAAAAGGGAATTGCCGGCAACATCTTCGGTCGAATTGGCATTAATAATGAAAGTACGCCCAATACATTTCCGGGGCCGCAACAGGAAAACCGAGGGCGATCCGTTCAACAACATCAAAGGATTCCGCCATGCTCAGACTGCTCATGACCTCGCTGGCGTTATTGCTGGCCAGCGCCTTCGCCAGCGCCCAGGACGCCAATGTCCGCCCCTTCGATAATCCCGCCGTGCCGCCCAGCGTGCCGCTGTCGCTGCAGGACATGAACCCGGCCCCGCCGGCGCCGGTCCAGGCACCGGCTCCGCAAGCGCCGTCCACCCAGCAGTAAACACCCCGCGATCCCGCCGGCCCGCCCGGCGGGATCGCATTTCAGCGACCGAACCAGCGCTCGCCAAAATTGACCAGCAACACGCCCGCCACCACCAGCGCCGCGCCAGTCAGCTTGGCCGCGCTCAACTCGCGCAAGGGCATCATCAGCCAGCCAAAACGGTCGAAGCACAACGAAGTGAACACCTGTCCCGCGATGATCAGGGAAACCATGGTCGCCACGCCCAGGCGCGGCGCCAGCAAGGTGGTGCCGAACACGAAACCCGCGCCCAACACTCCGCCCAGCAACATCCACCATTCGACGCGTGCCAGCGCCGCCAGATTTTGCCAACGCTGGCCAGTCGCCAGCGACAACAGCGCCAGGGTCAGGCAGCCGGTGCCGAACGACACCAGCGCCGCCAGCAAGGTGCTGTTGCCCAGCAACAAACGCAACTGGTTGTTGACCGCCGCCTGAAGCGGCACCACCACTCCGACCAGAAAGGCCAGCAAGGGAAAGATCACCTGCATCGCCGCGCTCCTCGATAACGATAGGCGGCCGCCGCCCGTGGCGGGGCCGATGCCATGCCGCTGTTCCACGTGGAACGCGGTCCAGTCCATGCCCGCTGCGCGACGCCGGCAGCAGGGCGACCAGCAATGATAAATGAATTACTTCTGACGCGGACGGCTGTCGCGGGTATAGGCGCAAAAACCTGGCTTGGGGCCGATCTTGGGATGGTTGCGGCAGGTATTGGGGCGGCGCTCGTAAATGGTGCAGCGCCGGGTCTGCGCATCCAGATACAGGCAGTCGCCGTTGGCGCGCTGCGCCAGCGTGAACAGGCTGTTCTTGAAATTGAAATGCTGGATCACCCGCTGCTTTTCCAGCCGCTTGGCGATGTTCTTGATCGGCTCTTCCAGCTCGAACTCGTCCACCACGCCGATGCGCACCAGATCCGGCAGCTTCACTTCCACCGGCATCGTGCAACAGGACGCCATGCAGTCGCCGCACAGGCCGTTCTTGTACTTGATCCAGGTTTCCAGGCGGTTGATGTCGGCCACGGCTCGTCCTTAACACATTGAATACGCGAAACTTTCCCCTTGCGGGAAAGCGCGCATTCTACGGACGATGGCTCACGCCGGCAAGATGCCCGCCAACAGCCGCCTGGCCTCGGCCGGGCTGCCCGGCGCCAGCCAAGCCGCTCCGGCATGGGCATCCCGCAAGTCAGACAGCGCCAGGCGGCGGCGGCCGTAGCCGCGCCACATCCACAGCAGCAGCGAGTCTCGCGAAAACAGCGCGCCGCGCAGCGTCTCGCGGTTGCCGTGCGCCAGCGCCTCCCGCCTCCAGGCCCGGCGCAGGCTGCGCCGGACGATGCGCCAGGCCAGCAGCGAGCGGGGATAATCCAGCCAGATCACCAGCTCGGCGCGCGGCAGCAAGCGCTCCAGCGCCGACGCGTAGCTGCCTTCCGCCACCCAGCGCGGCTGAGCCGCCAGCGTCGCCACATCGGAGGAGAACGCATCGCGCCGCGTCCAGCCCGGTCCCCAGAACAAGGCGTCCAGCTCGGCCAGCGGCGCGCCCGACGCGGCGGCCAGCCTGGCCGCCAGCGTGCTCTTGCCGGCGCCGCTGCCGCCTATGATCAACACCCGGCCGGGCAATGAAGCGGTCATTGGTAATGCGCCGCCGCGCGCTGGATTTTGCCTGCCTCGTCCAGCCACAGCACTTCGGCCGCCAGGCCGCGCGCGCCGCGGTAATGTATGGTCAGCGAATCGGTTCCGGTCAGCGTGGCCAGATGCTCGAAACGCAGGTCCGGCAGCCGCCGCAGCGCCTCCGCCCAGTAGGCGGCCACTGCCGGCTTGCCCTGCAGCCGGCCGGACGCTTCGCCGGCCATCTCGGCGATGTACGGCGAACTCATTTCGAAATCGTCGCGGTAATGCGCCAGGATGCGCGCCAGATCATGGCTGTTCCAGGCGTCTATCCATTCCCGCGCCAGCGCCTCGGCGAATGTCTTGTCCAGCATCGGCGTGACCTCTTCAGACGCGGGCTTAAGCGCCCAGCAGCGTGGATGGATGGGCGGCGCGCCTGGCGCGCGGCAGCACCTCGGGCAGATAGATGGTCTGGATCGCGTCCAGCTTGCCGTGCGCCTCCCAGTGCGCGCGGCTTTCCCAATGCTCGACCAGCACGAACACCTTGGGATCGGCCTCGGAATGGTAGGCCTCCCACAACAGGCAGCCGGGCTCGGCCAGGCACAGCGGCCGCATCCGCGCCAGCGCGGCGGCGATGGCCGGCGCATCGGCTTCCGTTATCGCCTCCAGGGTCACAATCAGGGGAAACATTGTTTTCTCCATTGCGATCAATCAATCTGGCCAAATCTCGGCGGCGAGATCAAACACTCAGACAGGCGGCAGCCCTCCGCCCATCTCAATAGAACTCCATCTTCACCTCGCGGCGCCACCCAGAAATCGTAGGCGCCCGGCTTGCAATGCCGGACCATCAGAATCCTGCCCTCATGCTCGACGATTACGCCTGCCGCGATCCTATGTTTCATAGCGCCTCCAAAACCGATCAGCATAACATCGGCAAAATCGCATTGGAATATTCAAGCCCGCCGCCGCACGTTTTTCCAAGATCGCCGGGCGAGGCGCCGCTTAAGCTCGGGCTTCCACACCCAACAAAGGAAACCGCCATGGCCCTGAAAGCCGCCTTCATCTTCATCGCTCCCCACGGCGACCCTCAACGCCATCGCGCCCTCACCGCGACGCCGGAAGTGGAGGTCATCACCCTCGCCGTCTCCAGCTACCGCCAGGCCGGCGAAGTCGCCCGCGAATTGGCCGAGCAAGGCTGCGCCGCCATCGAGCTGTGCGGCGGCTTCGGCCACCAGGGCGTCGCCATCGTCGCCGCCGCGGTCGGCGAACTGGCCGCGGTCGGCGCGGTGCGCTTCGATCCTCACCCCTTGCTCGGCCACCGCTCCGGCGACAAGCTGGCCTGAACGTCGGCCAACGGAGAATAAAACAGGGATAGCGCCGGATCGCGCAGCAAACGCGCCGGCGGCTGCCCGCCGAAGGCCAGCGCGTCGCGGTGCAGATGGGATTGGTCGCAATAGCCATGCTCCCAGGCCAGCCCGGCCAAGGCCGGCCGCGGCTGGAACGCCGCGTCGCGGAAAAACTTCTCGAACCGGCACAACCGGTGAAACAGCTTGGCGGTCACGCCCTGGCTGGCATGGAAGCGGCGGGACAGGCCGAACCGGTCCACGCCCTGCTCCGCCGCGTATTCGCCCAGCGCGAAGCCGGCGCTGTCGGCGAACATCCGCCGCGACAAGCGCCGCATCCGCTCCAACTCGGGCTCCGCCCGCAGCCGTCCGCGCAGGAAACGGCCAGCCAGCTCGCATTGCTCGTCGAAATCGGCCCGTTCGATTCCCGCCCGCAAACTGTGCGCCTCCGGCCACGCGCGCACCGGCGGCGTGACGCGGTCCACCAGCTGAGACAGGGGAAGCGAACAGAATTGCGGCAACGCGCCGGCGTGGAAACGGATCACGAATACCGGCCGCTCCGGCCGCGCGATCCGCAGCATCCGCCTGCGGGGACACAGCAAGCCCGCCGAGCCATCCGCGCCCAGCCACAGCTCCGCGCCGGTGCCCGGCAACAACGTCAGGACCGCGGGATCATCCGGCCCGAAACAATAGCGGCGGTAACTGTGTATCCATGGCTCCAGCCCTGGATCGGGCCTGCGTTGTTGCGACTGCATCGGCGATATCCAGAAAAAACCGCGGCCATTCTGCTACAGCCCCAACCGGCCCCGCTTGTATAAATGTGATGCTCAGGCCCGGTAGACGATCAGCGGAATCGCCTGTTCGTCCGGATGGACGCCGGCGTGCACGCCGGCGAGGCGCAGCGTCTCCTCTCCCGGCAGCGTGTCGCGCAGATTCCAGCCGGGCTTGGCGATCAGCGCCGCATCGCCGCAGCGGCGCGCCAGGTCCGGATGCGCCGGCCCCGGGCCGAACGCGCCGGATGTCCGCAGCTCGCGGCTTTCCACCACCCAACAGGCATGGCCCAGCCGCTCCCGCGCCAGTTCGATGAAGCGCGCGGCGCAACCCGGTTTCAGATGACAGTAAGCCAGCCGCGTCTCGCCGGACAGTGGTCGCGCCAGCAAGCCGTACAGTTCCGGGTCGGCGTCCAGGTCCAGCCATTGCGCGTCCGGCGCGGCGACGAAGCCATGATCGGCGATCGCGACCACCGCCGCGCCGCAACGTTCGGCCTCGCCCAGCAGCGCGGCGAAAGCGGCGTCGATTTCCGCCAGCAGCGTCCGCGCCGCGTCGGAATCCGGCCCCTGCTCATGCATCAGCGTGTCCAGCTGCGGCAGGTACAAGTAGTGGAAGGCCGGCTGCGGGTCGGCCAGCCGCCGCGCCAGCCGGGCGAAGCCGTCGGCCATTCCCCCGCGGTAGGCGACGCGCTCCGCGCCGCCGGCATGGTGGCAGCTGCATGGGGAATAGGCGATGAAGTCCGGCAAATAAAGGAACGCCGGCCGCGACAGCCGGTCGAACAGCGGCCGCGCGCGGTACAGGGTGGCCGCGCGCCGCGACTCCTGCCCGCCGGCGTCGGCCGGGTGGCGGGCGTACAGGGGCAAGGGCGCGATGATTTCCTCGCCATGCAGCTGATGCCAGCCAATCAGGCCGTGCTCGGCCGGCGAGCGGCCGGTCAGCACCGTGGTGACGGCCGCTGCGGTGGTGGGCGGAAACACGCTGCTGATCGTCGCGCGTTGCAATGCGCGCAGGCGGCTGTTCGGCCCCAGCCGCCGCAACTGGGCGTCGCCCAGCCCGTCGATCAGGATTAGGCAGACGTGGCGGTGGCCGCCGATGCCGGCCAGCGCGCCGGACGCCAACGGCGCATGGCCCAAGTCGGGTCCGCCCAACTCAAGGCTAAGCGTCTGCATCAGATTGAGCAGCCCGCCGCCCTGGTAGTCCGGCCATGCCGCGCCGGGGCACAAGGAAGCCAGATCGGCCATCGCAGCCCTTCCGGGAAAGGTAAGAAACCCCATTCTCGGCAGCACGCGGCGTCGCGTCAACGCGTTGCAGCAACAATTCGACAATTGTCATTAACATAGAATTTACATTCAATAACAATCTGATACAGTTGGCCGCCGCTCAAACCAGTATGCTGCAAGCCATCAGTTTTTTACCGGAGATAGCCGCATGAAGCGCGCATTTGTCATCATTTCCCTGAGCCTGGCTGGATTGGCCGCGACGGCTCAGGCAGACACGTCCACCATCGTCGGCGGCGCGCTGGGCGGCGCCGCGGGCGCGGCGGTAGGCGAGGCCGTGGGCGGCCGCAACGGCGCCATCATCGGCGGCGCGGTGGGCGGCGGCGCCGGCGCGGCCATCGGCCACGATTACGGCCGCAAGCCGGAACCGCGCGAAGAGCGCAGCTACCGCAAGCGCCAGCACCGTCATCACCACCATGGCCGCGGCTACCATTGCCCGCCGGGCCAGGCGAAGAAAGGCCGCTGCTAAGCGCGCCGCTGCAAAGAAAACGGGACGCCAAGCGTCCCGTTTTTCATTGTTCTCCCGCTATCCATCCCGGCCAGCTCCGGCATCATCCGCGCCGGGATCCGGCATGAACCAGTCGTCGCCGAAAATCTCCGCCGGGTGCTGGGTGCGGCTGCTGCCGTTGCCGCAAGCCATGTCCGAAGCCGGGCAATACTTGTCGCAACCCCAGCAGATGCGCTCTGGATGGCGGGGATGGAGGGGAAACTTCTTGGCGGTGCCGGGGACGGAGGGTCGCATGTTCGCATTGTGCGGCCGCTGCCATCCATCGGCATTGATCTGGAATAAGGCTAGCGCGCCGACACAATCGCCGGCTTCAAGCCCGCCAGACTGTAAGGCGCGGGTTGCCAGGCGTAGCCGGCGCCGTCGCGGCGGACATAGCCCAGGCCCGGAAAGCGGATGTGGGCGGCGCCCACCAGCCAGCCCTCTCGCGCGGCTTCGTCCATCCGCGCCAGCCGCTGCTTGGCGGCCGCCTTGGCCTCCACGTCGAAGCGTATGGTCACGCCGGGCTTGGCAAACTGCACGTCCTGCGCGTGGATCAAATCGCCCCACAGCACCATCTTCTTGCCTTCGCTCTGCACCTCGTACAGCGTGTGCCCCGGCGTATGGCCGGCGCCCGACACCGCGCGGATGCCGGGCAGCAGCTCCGTCTCGCCGTCGAACGGCTTGAGCCGGCCAGCCTCGATGTAGGGCCGCAGCGCCGCCTCGGAATCGGCGAAGGAGTGGCGCTCTTCCTTGGCCACTTTGCCGGCGTTGGCAGGATTCAGCCAGAAATCCACGTCCCGCTGGCTCACCCGGATGTCGGCGGAGGGGAACATCCGTTTGCCTTGCCGCGTCAGGCCGCCGGAATGGTCGGCGTGGATGTGGGTCAGCAATACCGTGTCGATGTCTTCCGGCCGGTAGCCGGCCGCGCGGATGCTGTCCAAGAGCTGGCCGCCGGCTTGGCCGAACAGGTCGCCGGCCCCGGTGTCCACCAGCGCCAGATGGCTGCCGGTATGGATCAGGAAGGCGTTGATCGAGGTTTCCGCCTGCGTGCCCAGATGGGCCTGCGCCAGCCGGCGCGCGGTGTCGGCCCGTGGATTGTGCAGCAACTGGTCCAGCGGAACGGCCACCGTGCCGTCGGACAGCGCGGTCACTTCAAAAGAACCCAGCATCATCCGGTAGAATCCCGGCGCCTGGACGCGCACCTGCGCCGGCGGGGACAGCTCGGCCGCCAGGGTCGGCGCGGCGGCGGCGCCGGCCAGGGCGATGGCCAGGGGCAGCAGGCGGATGGCGCGGGCGGCGGCATGGTATGGTGTGGACATGAAGCGCATGGGGTATTCCTTTCCGGGCGGGGAGTTCAAGTGTCCCGATGATGCAGCGCCCGGCCATGCCATTCAAATCGATTGGAATGATGATGAGTATCAGGGAAAAAGATTTCCGCGGCGTGGACCTGAACCTGCTGGTCACGCTCGCCGTGCTGCTGCGCGAGCGCAGCGTGTCGCGCGCCGCCGCCTGCCTGCATCTGGGCCAGCCGGCGGTCAGCGGCGCGCTGGCTCGGCTGCGGGAGCTATTCGACGACGAATTGCTGGTGCGGGTGCCGCAAGGCATGGCGCCCACCGCCCGGGCGCTGGCCTTGCAGGCCGAACTGACGCCCTTATTGGAGCAGCTGCAAACGCTGCTGTTCGCCGCGCCCGCGTTCGAGCCGGCCTCCGCCACCCGCTCGTTCTCGCTGGGCATGAGCGACTGGGTGGAAATCTGGCTGGCGCCCAAGCTGCTGCCGCGGCTGCGCGCGCTGGCGCCCAAACTGCGCGTCGCGCTGGAAACCACCGACCCGTTCACCGGCAGCGCGATGCTGGAACAGGGCCGGATGGAGCTGGGCGTATCAGTGTTCGTCCCCGGACCGGCCTGGCAGCAGACCCGGCCGCTGCGCTCGATGGGCTTCGCCGTCGTCTACGATCCCAAGCAACTGCCGCTGTCCGCGCCGCTGAGCCTGGACGACTACCTCGCCCACGAACACGCGCTGGTCAGCTACCGCGGCGCGCGCCAGGGCACCGCGGACCGGGCGCTGGCCGAGCGGGGCCTGTCGCGCGTGGTCAGCCACACCGCCTCCCGCTTCGCCTCGCTGCCGCCGCTGCTGAAAGCCCTGCCCTTGCTGGCCACCGTGCCGGAAGCGCTGGCCGACGAATGGGCCGCCAGCCACGGCCTGCGCGCCAGTCCGCCGCCGCTGGAACTGCCGCCGTTCACCGTCTCGCTGATCCGCCACGCCGCCAGCGGCGGCGACCCCGGGCTGGACTGGCTGGAAGCGCAGATACTGGACATCGCCGGCCGCTGAAAACGCCGGCCCGCTACAACGCCACCGCCAGCCAGCCCCACATCGCCAGCAGCAGGATATTGGACGCCAGGAAGGCCAGGAAACGGTGTATCGGGTGATTGTAGGAAAGATGGATGGCGGAATGCGCGACGCGCGCCGCCACGTAGCACCAAGCCAATCCCAGCGGGACGGGCCCGGCCAGATTCTTGGCGATGACGATGGCGCCGAACACGTAGAACAGCACCGGCGCCTCGAACAGATTGGAGAAATTCCGCGCCAGCTTCAGCTCGCCGTCCGGCGGCGCGTCGCCCTGCATCAGCCGGTAGTAGCTGCCCTTCACCCGCCCCGAGCGGGCGTTGGCGAAACGGCAGCCGCCGAGGCGAACGCCGACGAAAAAGGTCAGCAATACCAGCGCGAACATCGGATAGATCATCGCTCTCTCCTTGTGGAAACTGGCCGGCGTTTCAATCCAGGCGCGCCACCTCGCCGTTGTGCGGCGTAGCGTTCTCGTGAAACAGGTCTTCCAGGTATTGCCCCAGATCGCTGGCCGCCAAATCATTGGGAATGATGAAATCGGCCGGACGGCGCTTGCCGTCCCCGCCGCTCCAGAAGGCCCGCCAGCCTCCCTCTCGCCGCTCCACGGCCAAAACCTGGCCGTAGACATTGAAACGCAGCCGGCCCGGGGCCGCCTGATCGGCGCGCGCTGGGACGGGGGACGCCGCCGCCAAGCCGCTTTCTTGCGATCCTCGCCAGTGGAAACACAGCGTCTGGCTGCCGTCGTCTTCCCGCCATGCCTCGCCGCGCGCCATCCCGGCTTTGCACAACACCCGCTGCGAGGCCAGATTCTCCTCCGCCACGGTGGCGATGATGTGGCGCAGCCCCCACTCTGTAGCGGCATGCTCTATCATCGCCGCGGCCGTTTCGCTGGCCAGGCCCCGGCCCCAGTGGGCTGGCAGGAACGCGTACTTCAGCTCCGGCTCAGCTTTGCCGCCCGGGTGCACCAGACCGCAAAAGCCCAGCGTGGCGCCATCGCCGCGGCTGACGACGGCGAACATGCCATAGCCGCGCGCGGCGTAATTGCGCCGGGTCGTCTCCAGCCAACGCCGACAGTCCGCCCGGGTCAACGGATGGCCGTCGCCTACCCAGCGCATGGCCGCGGCGTCGCCATACACCGCCAGCAGCGCGTCCATGTCGAAATCGCGCCAGCGGCGGACGATCAGCCGCTCGGTATGAAACAGAATGTCTGATTGCGGATCCATCATGCCCCCATGATGCGGCGCCGGGTCAGAACAACGCCTTGGCCAGCGGCTGGAAACGGTCATTGACCTCGCCGGCCAGCTCTTCCTGATCCGGATTCAAGATGCGCGCCGTCTGTCCGGCCGAGAAATCGATCTTGGCCAGGTCGACCCGCAGCAGATTGGGGCTGCTGGCCAGCTCGAAGAAGTATTGCTTGTCCGAAAGATCCGCCACCGTGCGGTATTCGGTGTCGTAGGTGGAGCCCGGCGTCTTGTATGGCGCGTTGAACGGCACCGAGACATTGCGCGCGATGGACAGGATGGACGCCACCGCCTGGCGCTGGCTTTGCGGCTCGCGCAGCGTATCGAGGAAATAATTGGCGCGGATGAAGCGGTCCACCGGATTGACGTTGCCTGGCAGCGGCGTCTGGCGCGTGGCCTGGGAGAAGTCCCACTTCTTCAGCTCGGCCAGTTGCCGTTCGTAGGGCGGATCGTTGGTCAACACACGGTATTCACGGCCGTGGTAGATGCGCGGTTTGCCATCGACATACTGGATCAACGCCGAATCGCCGCTGGCGTCTTCAATCGCCAGATGCAGCGACGACTTGAAGCCGGCGTATTCCACCATCACCGGCTGGATGGCCTTCATCGCCTGCAGCGCCTCGCTCACCGTGGCCGCGTTGTCCAGCAGATACTGGCCCCATAACCCGGCTTGCACGCCCTGCTTGCCCGGCTCGCGCGCGCCGTAGTCGGTTGCGGTGAGAAACAGCAGATGCATGGCCAGGCCTTTTTCATTGACGCCATCCACCGCGCCGACGCCGTAGGCCGACGTCACCACGCTGCCGTGCTTCGATGTCCAGCGCGCCGGATTATCCTTGACCACGGTAGCCGGCCCCAGCTTGCCGCCGTCGCGCGCCATGCCGCGCGGCAGGATCAGCAGCCTGGGTTGGGTGGACTCGGACCAGTCCATGGAACGGCTGGCCACCACCGCCTGTTGGTTGGTATTCCACAAGGTGCGGGTACAGGCGTCCGCAATGGGCGACCACAGCGCCAGCGAAGCGGTCGACGAAATCAACAGGCCATGCAAAGCGGCTTTTCTTTTCATTTCATCCCCTATTCCATAAATTTATCAAAGTCTTATGGACAACACTGCGCCAATCAAGGTTCCGCGCGCGGCGCGCAGAAACGGCACGTGTTGTGGCTCGGACAGAAGGAAGAAACGTGGAAAGGCGCTGGCAGGATGAAAATCCGGCGGATGCGGCATTGCCCTCTATCCTATCAATACAATATGCCCATTGAGCGAAATAGAGAATCAGCTTGATAAAACAAAAGGGCAAGCCATCCTGGCTTGCCCTTGCTTGTCGGCGGTCGGCTATTTATTGCGGCCGCTGCTTGAAAAAGGTCATCGGCGCGGAAGCCGGGATCTCGCTCGGCGGCGGCGACTTCAGAATATGCTTCTTCATCTTGCCCATCACGTGCATCTCGCAAGGCCGGCACTCGAATTTCAACGTGTAGGTCTCATCGCCGGACTTCAGGATCATCGGATCGGCGCGCACCTGGCCCATCACACCCTTCACCCCCTTGGCCTGCTTCGGGCACAGGTTGTAGGAGAAGCGCAGACAGTGCTTGGTGATCATCAGACTGACCTCGCCCTCTTCCTGGTGCGCCTCGTAGGCCGGCTCGATCACTTCCACGCCGTGCTGCTTGTAGAAGTCCCAGGCCAGCGCGTTGTAGACGTTGGCCAGGTAGCTGAGCTCCTTCTGCGGGAAGACTGCCGGCGGCTCGACGGCGGCCTTGCGCTCGGGGCGGACCCAGGCGGCGGCGCGCGTGGCTTCCAGCTTTTCCGCCGCGTCGCGGCGCAGGCCGTTGATCACCGAGGCCGGCACGAACCACGGCTGGCTCAGATTCAGCGCGACATCGTGCGCCTGGAACATGGTGTTGCCCAGCTTGGCGGCGGCGTCGCGCAGGCTCTGCTCGGCGCGGGCGGCGTCCTTGGCCGGCTCCAACGCCAGCTCGGCACGGGCGCTGGCGGTACAGCCGTCGGCGTCGGTATACGTCAGCTCCAGCCCGTCGGCGGTTTCGGACAGCGAGGCCCAGACGCCGACGCGGCGCTCGGCCGATTTCTTCAGCAGCGCCAGCTCCCAGGCGTGGTCGCGGTTGCGGCTGATGTCGACGCCGGGCTTCAGCCCTTGCAGCGCCGCCGGGTCGTTAGGCTCGCAGCGCCACAGCAACAGCCCGCCTTCGGCCTTGCCCACCTGCTTGACGGTGTTGAGCTGCATGCCCACCACTTCGCGCTTCTTCATGAAGTTGATGCCGTCGCCGTTGGACATCTGCTCGCTGGTGGCAATCTCCAGCCAGGCGTCGCCGACCTTGTGCACCGTGCCTAGGCCGACGCCGACGAACTTGGGCGAATCGAAGGCGCCGATGTCCTGCTTGCGGCCGGTGGCGAAGTAGTCGGTGGCGCCGCGGTGGAAGGTCTTGTCCGGGTCCGGCGTGAAGTAGATTTCGCTGCTGCCGCTGGCGGCCGGCGCCAGTTCCGGGCGACGCTCGAAGATCTCATCCAGCAGCAGGCGGTAATGGGCGGTGATGTTCTTGACGTAGGACACGTCCTTGTAGCGGCCTTCTATCTTCAAAGACCGCACGCCGGCGTCCAGCAGCGCTTCCAGATTGGCGCTCTGGTTGTTGTCCTTCATGGACAGCAAATGCTTGTCGAAGGCCACCACGCCGCCCTTTTCGTCGGTCAGCGTGTACGGCAGCCTACAGGCCTGCGAGCAGTCGCCGCGGTTGGCGCTGCGGCCGTTGTCGGCGTGGCTGATGTAGCACTGGCCGGAGAAGGCCACGCACAGCGCGCCGTGGATGAAGTATTCGATGGCGGCGGAATCGGCCACCCGGTCGGCGATCTTCCGGATCTGGGGAATGGTCAGCTCGCGCGCCAGCACGATCTGGCTGAAGCCGGCGTCGGACAGGAAGCGCGCCTTGTCGGCGTCGCGGATGTCGCACTGGGTGGACGCGTGCAGCTGGATCGGCGGCAAGTCCATCTGCAGGATGCCCATGTCCTGGATGATCAACGCGTCGACGCCGGCATCGTACAGTTGCCAGATCAGCTTGCGCGCGCCTTCCAGCTCGGCGTCGTGCAGGATGGTGTTCAGCGTGGCGAAGATGCGCGCGTGGTAGCGGCGGGCGAAGGCGGTCAGCCCGGCGATGTCCTCCACGCTGTTGCAAGCGTTGTGGCGCGCGCCGAATGACGGCCCGCCGATGTACACCGCGTCGGCGCCGTGCAGGATGGCTTCGCGGCCGATTTCGGCGGTTTTGGCGGGCGACAGCAGTTCGACTTGGTGCGGCAGCAGGCTCATGGCGGTTCCGGGCTGATCGATGGGTACGATGCGTGGTTGGGTGGGGGCGGAATTATAACGGAATCATGGGCTTATAGATAGCAGCCGATTGCATTGCCCCGTTCTAGGTGCGACTACTTAAAATACTGTATCCAGATTGCTTGCCTTCGCGGCGGCTGCTACTCCGAAGAGTATCGGGGCACGGCCCCGTCCATAGCAGCGAGTCCCTCATGTTCAATTCCCTCACCATCGCCCGGCGCCTGGCTGTCATGGTCTGCGCGCTGCTGACCATTCCCCTGCTGGTCGGCTGGTACGGCCTGCACACCCAGGAAGGCATACTCGGCGACTTCGCCACCACCTACAACGACCGCGTGGTCTGCCTGAAGCAACTGAAAATCGTCGGCGACGGATATGCTGTAGGCATAGTCGACAACGCGCAAAAGCTGCGCAACCAGAGCCAGACCGCCGCCGGCTTCCTCGCCAATCTGCACAAGGCGCAACTCGATGTCAGGCAGCAATGGGGCGATTACCGCGCCACCTATCTGACCCCGGAGGAAAAGGGGCTGGCCGACCAGGCCGAGGCGGCGATGGCCAACGCCAACCGCAGCGTCGACAAGCTGCGGCAGATCGTGCAGAGCGGCGACGCGGCCGCGCTGCAGCATTACGTCGATCGGGAAATGTACCCGGCGCTGGACCCGGTGTCGCAGCGCATCGCCGCGCTGGTGGACCTGCAGCTGCGGGTGGCGGCGGAGGAATTCGCCCAGTCGCAGCAGCGCGCCGCCTTCAGCCACGCCGCCAATATCGCGCTGATCGCCGTCGGCGTGGTGGTGGGCTTTCTCTTGGCCTGGGTGATCGTGCACGGGCTGTTGTCCGAACTGGGCGGCGAACCGCGCGACGTGGTGGCGCTGGCCGAACGCATCGCCGAAGGCGACTTGGGCCAAAAGCTGACGGTGAAGCCGGACGATCATCACAGCGTCGTCGCCTCGATGGCGCGGATGCAGAGCGCGCTGATCCAGCTGGTGCGCAATATGCAGGACATCACGCTCAGGCTGTCCAACAGCGCGACCGAGCTCGCCGCCGCGTCGGAACAGGTGGCGACCAGCGCCGAGGAACAAACCCGCGCCGCGTCGTCGATGTCCGCCTCGGTGGAACAGCTGTCGGTCAGCATCTGCTCGGTAAACGACACCGCCTCCGACGTGGCCAAGGATTCGGTGTCCAGCGGCGAGCTGGCCCATCAGGGCGAGACCATCATCGACCAGACGCTGCAGACGATAGGCCGCGTCGCCGAGCAGGCGCGCTCCTCGCAGCAGCAGGCAGACCTGATGGGCAGCCGCTCGCAGGATATCGCCAATGTGATCCAGGTGATCCGCGACGTGGCCGAACAGACCAATCTGTTGGCGCTGAACGCGGCGATCGAGGCGGCGCGCGCCGGCGAGCAGGGCCGCGGCTTCGCCGTGGTGGCCGACGAGGTGCGCAAGCTGTCGGAACGCACCGCGCAGTCCACCACCGAGATCAGCGGCAGCATCCGCGAGATGCTGGACTGCAGCCAGCACGTGGTCGACAACATCCACCACACGGTCGACCAGATGGAAACCGGGCTGACCCAGGCTAGCAGCGCCCGTGAGGCGATCACCGGCATCGCCGGCAATGTGGACCGGGTCAAAGGCTCCTTGTCCACCATCTCGATCTCGCTGAACGAGCAGCAGCAGGCCGGCACCAGCATCGCCGCCAATGTCGAGCAAGTGGCGCAGATGTCGGAGGAAACCAGCGCCGCCGCGACGCAAACCGCCGAGGCCGCCGGCCAGGTGGAACAGATGGCCGGCGCGCTGCAGGCGGCGATCAGCCGCTTCAAGTTGCCAGCCGGCGGCCAGCCGCAAACCTCGGACCGGACGCCGCAATCGTTGACCGCCACCGCCTGGCAAGCCTGAGCGCGGCGGCCGGCCGCAATACTTGCTCGCGCAGCGCCAAGTGGCGCCGGGCGGAATCAAGCGACTTGCCGACAGCCGACGCACCTTTCCTCCGGGGAGGCCCGCCTCTCCTTTGAACCTTCCTCTCTCGTTTTGGCCCGCCTCGAGCGGGCGTCTTTCTTATTGCGAATGGTGCATTGCAACATCCGCAATCCGAACATCGCTATTCCATTCAGAACATTGATGACTGGTATTTCACTGGTTTATTTTCATAGTCAATCATCCATCATTCCAAACCCATCACCAACAAGACTTAAATTGCGATTATTTGCTAATTAACCTTTTATTTATTGCCAATAATTATCATTAATTGAATTTTTATTAAATTTATTACCTTGCATGGCAACATTGCAACGCCATGACATTCAATTTCAACCAGAATTGTCTCATACCAATTGAAGACCAATATAAGACCAGCTAACGTGCCTCCAGGACGTCCACCCCTGAATTCGGCAATCGGACCTGGAGCAATCTCATGCACAAGAAACGCATCTTATTCCTGGCAATCATGGCCGTGCTGTCCGGCCACGCCCTCGCGGCGGAAGAGTCATCCGTCCCCCCCGGCAGCGACGGCCCCGCGCTGAAAGGCACCGCGCAAGCCATTCCGGAAAGCGACGTCTACGACCTGCTGACCAAATCGGAAACCACCTTCAGCGCGCTCTACTACGGACGCGACCGGCAGGAAAAACAACCCAACAACAGCAATGGCGGCGACATCCGCGTCAACGCCTTGAACCTGGGGCTGAACTTCAAGTCCGGCTATGCCTGGAACCGGCTGGGCTTCGACGCCGCCGCGCATAGTTCAATCCGCCTGACCAAGGGCATAGGCTTCTCCGAAGTGCTGTACCACGACTACAACGACATGAGCGATCCGGCGGAAGGCGGCGGCGGCCGGGACAAGAGCGACGCGGTGCTGAGCCAGGCTGCGGTGAAGTTCCGCCAGAACCCGGACGGCCAGGGTTTTTCCGCCCGCGCCGGCTACACCCCGATCAGCATCGGCACCATGGGCACCTCCGGCGGGCTGCAATCCCACGCCTACCGGGGCATGGAGGCCAAGTACAAGATCGGCGACTTCGAAATCGGCTATGGCTGGGCCGATCAGTTCCGCAACGAGTGGGACAATCGCTTCCGCGACATGACCAACTCCTGGGAACAGGGCCGCACCAACGGCAGCGCCGCCAAACGCGTGGACTACGTCAACAGCTTGGGCCTGCGTTACGCGCCGGAAAACGCCTTCATCGACATCGGCTTCGGCGAAGGCAAGGACTATCGCCGCACCTCGCAGATCGCCGGCTCCTACACCTGGAAACTGCAAGGCGGCGACACGCTGACCGGCGTCGCCTATTACTTCCAGGGCAAGGACGAAGCGCCGCTGGGCCTGGCCAATTCCCAGACCGCCTGGCACAGCAGCGCCAGCCTGGCCTACGTCACCGGCGGCCTCACCGTGCAAGGTGGTGTGGGCAAGAGCCGCAACCCGGACGGCGGCGAAGTGAACTTCCGCCTGACGCCGTACGGCAACAGCGACAACCGCAACTTCATCCAGACCTGGGGCCAGGACGACGATTTCGTCTGGGACGGCACCCGGGTGGTCAAACTGGGCGTCAGCTACGACTTCGCCAAGCAAGGCCTGCCTGGCCTCACCCTGGGCGCCAGCGCCAACTACGCCACCGGCCTGAAGAACCCGAACGGCGCGCCGGACAGCAAGGCCCGCGAGATAGACCTGAGCGCCGGCTACACCGTGCAGAACGGCCCGCTCAAGGGCGCCAGCATCGGCGTCTATCCGGCCTGGTACCGTTCCGGCGACTTCTACGGCAAGAAGGACCGCAACGACGTGAAAGTGATCGCCTCCTACAGCAAGACCTTCTGACGCCCATCCACAAGTGGCCGGTCTGCCAGTGCCGGCCGCTTCGCCTATCGGTTCCGATAAGCGAAGCCGAAAAGGAGAAACCGCACGATGAAACTGAAAACCCTGAGCCTGTCGCTGCTGATCGCCGCCGCCCCCCTGTTCGCCCACGCCGCCGACAAGCCGGTGCTGGAAGTGTGGACCATGAGCCTGTCGCCCAAATTCGACGGCTATTTCAAGGAATTGGTCAGCAAGTACAACGCCCAGCACCCGAATGTGGAAGTGAAGTGGACCGACTACCCCTGGGACGTGATCCAGGCCAAATTCACCGCCGCCGTCGGCGCCGGCAAGCCGCCGGCGCTGGTCAACCTGAACGTGCCCTGGGCCTACGACTATCAGCAGGAAGGCCTGATCCAGCCGCTGGACGGCCTGATCGACAAGAACCAGTACGTGGCCGGCGCGCTGAAGGATGTCACCTTCAACGGCAAGGTCTACGCCTTCCCGCACTACAACGGCGCCAATGTCATCGCCTACAACGCCGCGCTGCTGAAGAAGGCCGGCCTGGACCCGAACCAGCCGCCCAAGTCCTTCGACGAAGAGCTGCGATACGCGAAGGCCATCAAGGCCAAGACCGGCGTCGCCGGCTTCGCGCCGACGCTGGGCCCGACCAAGATCGAGGCGCTGCTGATCCAGAACGGCCTGGACGTGGTCAAGGACGGCAAGCCGGCGTTCAACAGCCCGGCCCACGTCGCCTTCGTCAAGAAGCTGGCCGACGCCTACAAGTCCGGCGCGCTGCTGAAAGACAACCTGTTCGCCCAGGACAACTTCCAGGTGGCGATGGCGGCCTACAACAGCGGCCGGCTGGCGATGCTGGAGTCCACGCCCACCACGCTGACCCGCGTCCGCGACGAAGCGCCCAAGGTCTACCGCGACACCCGCGTCGCCGCCGCGCCGCTGGGCCCCACCGGCATCGCCGCCGGCGGCTGGATGTTCAACTTCGCGGTGGCCCGCAACGTGGACAAGGCGCTGCTGCCGGAGATCGGCAAGTTCGGCAACTACCTGACCAACGCCGACAACCAGCTGGCCTTCGCCAAGCTGGCCGGCACGCTGCCCACCGCGCGCAAGGCGGCGCAGGATCCGCACTTCCAGAAAGTGGCCGCCAACGCCGGCCCGGCCGAGCGCGCGGTCGGCATCGCCGCCGCCAATCTGGACAAGACCCGCACCCTGTTCCTGCCGCTGAAGAACGCCGACACGCTGTCGGCCAGGCTGTCCGCCGCGGTGGAAAAAGCGGTGACCGGCCGCCAGGACGCCAAGGCCGCGCTGGACGAGGCCGCCGCCTACTGGAGCGGCAAGCTGTAAAGCCCGGGCCTTTGTCCACGCCCGCCGCCCTCGCCGGCGGCGGGCCGCCTCTCTTCAGACACGGTGGCACTTCATATGCGCAAACCCCGCAAGACCACGCTGCAGGCCTATCTGTTCCTGGCGCCGGCATTGCTGCTGCTGGCCGCGTTCTCGTTCTGGCCGGTGGGCTTCGGCTCCTTTCTCGCCTTCACCCGCTACAACCTGATCGACGCGCCGCAGTGGGTGGGCCTGGACAATTTCCGCGACCTGTTCGGCGACGAGCTGTTCCTGTCGGCGCTGAAGAATTCGGCGCTGTACCTGCTGGTGGTGCCCATCATCCAGCTGTTGGCGATGCTGCTGGCAGTGCTGGTCAACAACAGCCTGCCCGGCATCAAGCTGTTCCGCGCCGCCTACTACCTGCCGGTGGTCACCTCGGTGTCGGTGATCGGCATCATTTGGAACTTCATGTACACCGAGGACGGCGTGCTCAACGCCGCGCTGCGCTGGCTGCACCTGGTCAACGATCCGGTGGGCTGGCTCACCGACGACCACATCGCGCTGTTCGCGGTGATGTTCATCACCGTCTGGCGCGGCATCGGCTGGTATATGGTGCTGTATCTGGCCGGTCTGCAGTCGATACCGGCCGACGTCTACGAGGCGGCGCAGCTGGACGGCGCCGGCCGCTGGCAGCGCTTCTGGCGCATCACCGTGCCGCTGCTGGCCCCCACCATCCTGCTGTGCTCGGTGATGTCGGTGCTGGCGGCAGTGAAGGCCTTCGAGGAAGTGCAGATCCTGACCAAGGGCGGGCCGATGCAGTCCACCTACACCGCGCTCTTTTACGCCTACGAGTTCGGCATCAAGTCGCTGAATTTCGGCCGCGCGCTGGCCGCCAGCCTGGTGATGTCGGCGTTCTGCATCGTGCTGGCCTGGCTGAACTTCCGCTACCTGCAACCGCGAGACCGCTGAGGAGACGCGATGAACCACTCCCACACTCTGCCCGCCCCCTCCGCGCGCGCGGACCGGCTGGCCGCGCGGACCATGCATTACCTGGCGCTGTCGGCGATCGCGCTGATCACCGTCTACCCGTTCTGGTGGACGCTGGTGACGGCGCTGTCCGGCGACGGCGAGGTGTTCGCCTTCCCGCCGCCGCTATTGCCCACCGCGCCGACGCTGGACCATTTCCGCGAGGCGGTGTCCAGCATCGACATCCTGGCCTTCTACCGCAATTCCTTCGCCATCGCCGCGCTGACGGTGGCCGGCACGCTCTTGGTCAGCGCGCTGGCCGCCTACCCGCTGGCGCGCATGAAGTTTCCCGGCCGCCGGCTGGTGTTCGGCGCCATCCTCGCCACCATGATCCTGCCCAGCGAGGTCAACTTCCTGGTCAACTTCATCACCGTGTCCAAGCTGCAGCTGACCGACAGCTACAGCGGCGTGGTGCTGCCGACGCTGGCCGGCGCGGTGGGCATCTTTTTGCTCAAGCAGGCGTTCGAGGCGGTGCCGCAGGATCTGATCGACGCCGCCCGCGTCGACGGCGCGTCGGAGTGGCAGATCTTCTGGCGCATCATGCTGCCGCTGGCGCGGCCGGCGCTGGCGGCGCTGACCATCCTGACCACGGTGTCGGCGTGGAACCAGTACATCTGGCCGTCCATCGTGATGTCCAGCCCGGACAAGTTTCCGCTGTCGGTCGGCGTGCTCTACCTGGCCGGCGCCTTCAGCTTCAAGACGCGGGTGGTGGCGGCCGGCGCGGTGCTGACCGTGCTCCCCATCCTGATCGTATTCCTGTTCACCCAGCGCTATTTCCTGCGCGGATTCGATGGAGCGGTGAAATGACCCTGAGCAAGGAACAACTGGACCAGCTGGCCGGCCGCTGCCTGATGGTGGACGTGGAAGGCCCGGCATTGAGCGAAGAAGAAGCGGCGCGGCTGCAGAGAATGCGCGTGCGCGCCGTCTGCCTGTTCCGCCGCAACGTGCCGGACGCGGCATCAACGCGCCGCCTGGTGGCGGACCTGAAATGCGCGCTGGGCGACGATATCCTGATCGGCATCGACCAGGAGGGCGGCGCGGTGATGCGCACCCGCTTCCTGCCGCAGGCGCCGGCGGCGATGGCGCTGGCCGCCGTCGGCGACGAGGAACTGGCGCGCCAGGTCGGCGGCGCGGTGGCGCGCGGCATCAAGAGCCTGGGCGTCAACTGGAACTTCGCGCCGGTGCTGGACCTGAACAACAATCCGGCCAATCCGGTGATAGGCGAGCGCTCGTTCGGCGCCGATCCGGCGCGCGCCGCCGCCCTGGCCCGCGCCTGGATGGAAGGCCACCTGGCCGAGGGCGTCGCCTGCTGCGCCAAGCATTTTCCCGGCCACGGCGACACCCACACCGACTCCCATCTGGACCTGCCGGTGGTGGACAAGCCGCAGGCCGAGCTCCGCGACTACGAGCTGGCGCCATTCAAGGCGCTGTCCGCCCACGCGCCGGCGCTGATGAGCGCCCACATCCGTTTTCCGGCGCTGGACGCCGAGTGGCCGGCCACGCTGTCGCCGGCCATCCTCACCGGCCTGCTCAGGCAGGAGCTGGGCTTCCAGGGCGTCGCCATCACCGACGCCTTGAACATGCGGGCGATACGCGAGCGCTGGGGCCAGCCGGCCGGCGCGGTGCAGACACTGAAAGCCGGGGCGGATCTCGCGCTGGTGCTGCAATTCGCCGACGAAATGGAAGCCAGCTTCGACGCGCTGCTCGCCGCCTTGCACAGCGGCGACTTGGTCGAAGCGCGCCTAGCCGAAGCCGCCGCGCGGGTGGACGCGCTGATCCGCCGCTATCCCAGCGTTGCCGATTACGACTACGCCGCCGAACAGCGCGCGGCCGACGAGGCGCTGTTCGCCGACGCCTGGACCCGCGCGCTGACCGCCCATGGCGAGGCGCCGACGCTGCCGGCCGGCCAAAGGCTGCGGCTGGTGGTGCAGGACCAGGCGCCGTCCGACGGCGTGTCCGAGGAAGGCCTGGCGGCGGACGCGCTGATCGCCGCGCTGTCCAAACGCCACGCGCTGGAAGTGGTGCGCTTCCAGCACCGCGCCTCTCTCGACTGGTCGACGCTGCCGCAAGACGGCCTGTTCACCGTGCTGGCCTCCACCACCCGCGAGCGCTACGGCCGGCGCGAGCAGGAAAGCTGGAAACCGGACTTGCATCTGGCATTATGGAACCCCTACGCCGCCGCCGACATCGCCGCGCCGGCCTTGATCAGCTACGGCTTCGCCGACGCCGCGCTGGACGCGGCCAGCCGCTGCCTGGCCGGCGAGATCGCCGCCGCCGGCCGGCTGCCGGTGGACCTGGGCCAACCCCATCAGGAGCAATGAGATGTCCCGACTCTCGCTGAAAAACATCCGCAAGGTGTACGACGACGGCAACGCCGTGATCCACGACGTCAGCCTGGACATCCGCGACGGCGAATTCATGGTTTTCGTCGGCCCGTCCGGCTGCGGCAAATCGACGATGATGCGGATGATCGCCGGACTGGAGGACATCAGCGCCGGCGAATTGTGGATAGACGACAAACTCTCCAACGACGTCGAGCCGGCCAAGCGCGGCCTGGCGATGGTGTTCCAGAGCTACGCGCTGTATCCGCACATGACGGTGCGCGACAATATGGCCTTCAGCCTGAAGCTGGCCGGCAAGAGCAAGGCCGAAATCGACGCCGCCGTGCGCCGCGCCGCGCAGACGCTGCAGATCGAGCACCTGCTGGAGCGCAAGCCCAAGGCCCTGTCCGGCGGCCAGCGCCAGCGCGTCGCCATCGGCCGCGCCATCGTCAGGAAGCCCGGCGTGTTCCTGTTCGACGAGCCGCTGTCCAACCTGGACGCCGCGCTCAGGGTGCAGATGCGGATCGAGCTGGCGCGGCTGCACCAGGAACTGGGCAGCACCATGATCTACGTCACCCACGATCAGGTGGAGGCGATGACCATGGGCCACCGCATCGCGGTGTTCAACGCCGGCCGCATCGAACAGGTGGGCACGCCGCTGGAGCTGTACAACCGCCCGGCCAACCGCTTCGTCGCCGGTTTCCTCGGCTCGCCCAAGATGAACTTCATCCCAGCGCGGGCGCTGGATCAGCACGCCGGCGGCGTGGAGCTGGAACTGCCGGGCGCATTCCGCCTGACATTGCCGCTGGCCGACGCCGGCGGCGGCCCGCTGACGCTGGGCGTGCGCGCCGAGCACCTGTACTTCGCCGAATCCGGCCTGCCGGCGACGGTGCAGCTGGTCGAACATCTGGGCGACCAGCAGATCGTCTATCTGCGCCACGAAGGCGAAGGCGAGACCATCGCGATGAAGCTGCCCGGCCACGAGGCCGAGCCGCGTCCCGGCGAGCGCCGCTTCCTGGCGCCGGACCCGCGCCATTGCCAGCTGTTCGGCGGCGACGGGCTGGCCCTGGCGCGGCTGGAAACTGCGGCGCGGCCGGAAACCGAACTGATCGCATGAAACGCGAGGGCGGACCGCCGTCCGCCCTTATCCACAACCAGCCTTAAACCATGAAGTTATTCACAGCTGCGACCCTATCCTTGCCCCGCCCCGCTTACCCACAGGCATCCGCGAATTCCATTCTTATCCACACCCCGCCTCACGCTCCATCAAACTCAGCCGGAAAAACAGAAGCCATTGAAATAATAAGTAAATATTCGTAAGACATCACGAACTGCCCTACAACTAGAACAGAATCGTTCTTGTCGGGAGCTTCACATGGAGCGCCAAACCTCTCTGGCCGGGCAGCTGGCCGCCATCGTCGGCCTGGTGGTCGCCATTCTATTGTGCGCGTCGCTGTTTTCCCTGTACCAGTTATGGGGCGGCATCCGCACTTTCCGCGACCAGGTGGCGGCCGACCAGCAGAGCGTGCGGCAGGTGCTGACCATGCAAGTGGACTTCAAGAAGCAGGTGCAGGAGTGGAAGGACACGCTGCTGCGCGGCCAGGACCCGGCCAAGCTGGCCAAGTACTGGGGCAATTTCGAGAAGAAGGAAAGCCAGGTCCACGACGAGGGCGGCGCGCTGGCGGCGTCGGTATCGGATCCCCAGGCTCAGCAATTGCTGCAGCAATTCGTCGCCGCCCACCAGAAAATGGGCGAAGACTACCGCCGCGGCCTGGAGGCGTTCAAACAGTCAGGCGGCGACGCGAAAGTCGGAGACAAACAGGTGGCCGGCATGGACCGCCCGCCGACCGACCTGCTGACCCAAGCCAGCGACCTGCTGGCCAAGCGCGCCCAGGCCGACGCGGCCGACGCGGAAGCCAGCGCCAACGCCGCGCTGTGGCGGGTAGGCTTCGCCATGGCCATCGGCACCGCGCTGGGGCTGGGCTTCTTCCTGTACTACGTCAACGCCACCATCATCCGGCGCGCCCGCCAGGTGGTCGCCGACCTCACCCGGCTGGCCGACGGCGACTTCACCCGGCCGTTCCAGCCCGGACGAATGGATGAAATCGGCCGCATCGCCGCCTGCAGCGAGAAAGTGCGCATCCATCTGGGCGCGCTGATAGGCGAGCTGATCCAGGCCGCCAGGCAGGTGGGCGACACCAGCCAGGAGCTGGGCCGCTCGGCCCGCGCGCTGGCCAGCGGCGCCGAAACGCAGAACGACGCCATCGCCAGCAATGCCGCCTCTCTGGAACAGATGGCCACCAGCATAGACACCATCGCCGATCAGACCTCGCGCATCAGCGAGGATTCGCACAACAGCGCGCAAAAGACGCGCGAGGGGCTGGAAGAAGTGGCGCGGCTGCGCCGCCAGGCGGAAACCATAGACACGGTGATGGGCCAGGTCGACACCGCCTCGCAGGCCTTCCGCGACAGCACCCAGGCCATCGGCCACCTGACCAGCCAGATCCGCGACATCGCCGAGCAGACCAATCTGCTGGCGCTCAACGCGGCGATCGAGGCGGCGCGCGCCGGCGAGATGGGCCGCGGCTTCGCGGTGGTGGCCGATGAAGTGCGCAAGCTGGCGGAAAACTCGGCCAAGGCGGCCAGCGAGATCAAGCTGGTGACGGAACGGCTGAGCCAGAACGCGCAATCGGTGGGATCGACGGTGCAAAGCGGCCTGGACGCCACCCGGCAAAGCCGCGGCACCATGGAAACGGTGATGTCCAATCTGCAGGCCGCCAACGACAGCGTGCAGGAAGCCAGCGGCGGGGTGGTGCAGATCCGCGACGCCATCGCGGAACAGAAAACCGTGTGCAACAGCATCGCCGGCAGCTTCGAGACGGTGTCGCAGATGGTGGCCGACAATACCCAGGCCGCCGGCGAGCTGCACGGCGCGGTGGTGAGCCTGAACGGGCTGTCCACGCACATGCAGGACATGGTGGGCAAGTTCCGCCTGTGAAGCGGCGCCGCGCGTCCGAAGCCGGGCGCGCGGAACGCGCTGTCAGGCCGAGAAAACCGGATCGGCGGCGTTCAGCCGGAACCGCAGCAGCCGGCCGGCATGCGGCGCCAGCCGCCGCTCCAGCCAGTCCATGCCGGCCTCGCCGGACGGAAAGCCGCCATCCGGCCGCTCGCTGACGAACACCGCGTTGCGGCTGGACTCGGTCAGCTTGAAGCGGTCGGACTCCAGCCAGTTCAGGCAGCGGCACACCACTTCGCGCCCGCCGTTCAGCCACGCCGCCTCGCCCGGCAACGCGCGCTCGGCGTCGGCGCGGCCCAGCGGCAGGAAAGCTTCGTCGCCGCGCGCCAGATCCAGCAGCAGCGTCCCGTCCAGCTTGTCGATGTCCTCGCCGCCGAACGGCGCCAGGCTGAGCAAGGAGGCCTGGTTGTACAGGTCCACCAGCGGCAGGATGCGGCGCAGCTTGCCCTTTTGCGCCGCTTTCGCCAGATACTCCAGCGAACAGCGCGCCTTCTTGTCGCCCGGCAGCGCGCGGTAGATTTCCTTCCAGCGCAGCAGCAGCGCGTCCAGATCGGCCTCATGAGCCGGCAAAGCCAGCTCCGCTTCCGGCAAGCCGCCCGCGTCCAGGTCCAGCGCCAGCAGCCCGCTGACTTCCATTTCCGGCATCCGGCCCAACAGGGCCTCACTCAAGGCAATGCGCATCTTCGCTCCCTTCATCGACATCCGCACCATGCTAGCCAATGCCGCCGAAGCCGTGAAACGAAAGCTTTTAATGAGGCATTAGCGCGCCGGCGCCGGAAACGAAACAGCCCGGCGAACCGGGCTGTATTTGGATCGGGAAAACCGCTCAGGCGCTCAGCGCCTCGCGCGGCGGCCGCGCGCGCGCGGCCAGCCAGGCGTCCACCACCTCGGCGGCGTTGGCCGGCAGATGCAGCTTGAGCTTGGAGCGCCGCCACAGGATGTCCTCGCTGCGGGTCGCCCATTCGGCGTCGGCCAGATAGGCCAGCTCGGCCTCGTACAAGCCCGGCAGCACTTCCTTGCCCAGGCCGGCCAGGCTGTCCGCCTTGCCGATCAGCTTGCCGACGCGGGTGCCGTAGGCGCGCGCCCAGCGCTCGACGAGCGCCTCCGGCAGCCACGGATGGCGCTGGCGCAGGCCTTGCAGGAAGCGGCCGAAATCGGCCTCCGGCATGTCGCCGCCCGGCAGCGGCGCGCCGGCGGTCCAGGTGGCCTGGCCGCAGCCGAGCAGCGGCGCGATCTTGTCCACCGCCTCTTCCGCCAGCTTGCGGAAGGTGGTGATCTTGCCGCCGAACACCGACAGCAGCGGCGCGCCCTTCAGGTCCATCTCCAGCGCGTAGTCGCGGGTGACGCTGGACGCGTTGTCGGACGCGTCGTCCAGCAGCGGGCGCACGCCGGAATAGGTGGACAGCACGTCGGCGGGCGTGATCTGGCTGTGGAAGTAGCGGTTGCTCATCTGGCACAGGTAGTTGATCTCGTCGCCGTCTATCGCCACCTGGGCCGGATCGCCGTGGTATTCGACGTCGGTGGTGCCGATCAGCGTGAAATCCTTCTCGTACGGAATGGCGAAGATGATGCGCTTGTCCGGGTTCTGGAAGATGTAGGCGAACGGGTGGTCGAACAGCTTCTTCACCACGATGTGGCTGCCCTTGACCAGGCGGATGGACTTGCTGGACGGCATTGCCAGCTTGTCCTCTATCAGGCTCTGCACCCAGGGGCCGGCGGCGTTGACCAGCGCGCGGGCTCGGACCTCGAAGCGGCTGCCGTCCTCGCGCTCCAGCGTGGCCAGCCAGTGCTCGCCGTCGCGGCGAGCAGCAACGCAGGCGGTGCGGACATGGATTTTCGCGCCGTGCTCGGCGGCGTCCATCGCGTTCAGCACCACCAGCCGCGCGTCCTGCACCCAGCCGTCGGAATAGACGAAGCCGCGCTTGAACGCGTCCTTCAGCGGCTCGCCGGACGGATGCCTGGCGAAGCTGACGGTTTCCGAGCCCGGCAGCACTTCGCGCTTCGCCAGATGGTCGTACAGGAACAGGCCGGCGCGGATCATCCACTCCGGCCGCTGGTCGCGCGCGTGCGGCATCACGAAGCGCAGCGGCCAGATGATGTGCGGGGCGGCCTTCAACAGCACCTCGCGCTCCTGCAGCGCCTTGCGCACCAGGCCGAACTCGTAATATTCCAGATAGCGCAGGCCGCCGTGGATCAGTTTGGTGCTGGCCGAAGACGTGTGCGAGGCCAGGTCGTCCTTCTCGCACAGCAGCACCGACAGGCCGCGCCCGGCCGCGTCGCGCGCGATGCCCGCGCCGTTGATGCCGCCGCCTATGATTACCAGATCGTAAGTTTCCACCGCATACCTCGCTAAAGTCCGGGCTGGCCCTGCCAGCTTTACTACCCAGAATAATTAATAACGAACCTTAATACAACACAAGATTTTCGTTTTACGTTTTATTTTGCGCGTTTTATGTACGCTAATGGTTTTTTGCGCGGCCGACACCTCGCCGGCCGCGCCCCTCACGCTCAAGCCGAAGCCAGCTTGCCCTGCTTATGGCCATGCCAGGTGGTCAGCGCCAGCAGCACGATGGCGGCGACGCAGGAGCCGATCAGCAGCGCGAAGCCGCCGTCCCAGCCGAAATGGTCGACGGTGTAGCCGACCGCGGCGTT
Source organism: Chromobacterium sp. INPA-IVC (assembly GCF_059047085.1). Taxonomy (NCBI): domain Bacteria; kingdom Pseudomonadati; phylum Pseudomonadota; class Betaproteobacteria; order Neisseriales; family Chromobacteriaceae; genus Chromobacterium; species Chromobacterium sp. INPA-IVC. The sequence continues at coordinate 157,119 of NZ_JBTNLS010000007.1, forward strand.
GGCGGCCACCGAGCCGCCCAGATAGCCGAACAGGCCGGTGAAGCCGGCGGCGGTGCCGGCGGCCTTCTTCGGCGCCAGTTCCAGCGCGTGCAGGCCCACCAGCATCACCGGGCCGTAGATCAGGAAGCCGATGGCGATCAGCGCCAGCATGTCCACGGTGGGGTTGCCGGCCGGGTTCAGCCAGTAGACGACGGTGGCCAGGGTCACCAGCGCCATGAAGAACACGCCGGTGGCGCCGCGGTTGCCGCGGAACAGCTTGTCCGACATCCAGCCGCACAGCAGCGTGCCGGGAATGCCGGCCCATTCGTACAGGAAGTAGGCCCACGACGACTTGTCGACCGAGAAGTGCTTGACCTCCTTCAGATAGGTCGGCGCCCAGTCCAGCACGCCGTAGCGCAGCAGGTAGATGAAGACGTTGGCCAGCGCGATGTACCACAGCAGCTTGTTGGGCAGGATGTACTTGCGGAAGATCTCGCGCGCGGTCAGCTCCTGTTCGTGCGTGTCGCTGTAGTCTTCCGGATAGTCGTTCCGGTAGGCCTCCACCGGCGGCAGGCCGCAAGACTGCGGCGTGTCGCGCATGGTCAGCCAGGCGAAGACGGCGACGCCGATCGCGGCGGCGGCCGGCACGTAGAAGGCGGCGCGCCAGTCGTTGAACCAGCCCATGCCCAGGATGAACAGCGGGCCGATCAGGCCGCCGCCGACGTTGTGCGCGCAGTTCCAGATCGACACCACGCCGCCGCGCTCCTTCTGCGACCACCAGTGCACCATGGTGCGGCCGCAGGCCGGCCAGCCCATGCCCTGGAACCAGCCGTTGAGGAACAGCAGCACGAACATGATGCCGATGCTGGACGTGGCCCACGGCGCGAAGCCCATCAACAGGAACACGGCGGCAGACAGCACCAAGCCGGCGGACAGGAACACGCGCGGGTTGGAGCGGTCGGACACCGCGCCCATCAGGAACTTGGACAGGCCGTAGGCGATGGCGACGCCGGACATCGCGAAGCCCAGGTCGCCGCGCGAGAAGCCCTGCTCCACCAGGTAGGGCATCGCCAGCGAGAAATTCTTGCGGACCAGGTAGTAGCCGGCATAGCCGATGAAGATGCCGAGAAAGATCTGCCAGCGCAGCCGGCGATAGAGGCCGTGCTGCTGCGCGTCGGGCAGCGGAGGAAGGTGTGGCGCGGGTTTGAACAGACTGATCATGGAACTTCTTTCCGAGTTGAGGTGCGGACAACAGCCATCCACCATCCCGGGCGAAACCATAAGGCGTCGCCCAAGGGGCGGATCGCTCCGGCGGGCCGCGCGCTCTGTCGGCGGCGGTCCCGCTTGGGCCAGTCTTGCGCTGGCTTATGAAAACGCCGCCGTGCGGACACGGCGGCGTCGAAACAACTAGAACATCAAAGCGGCAGCGTGAAAGCCAGCGCCGCCAGCGCGCCGCCGATCAGCGAACCGACCACCGGCACCCAGGCGTAGCCCCAGTCGCTGTCGCGCTTGCCGGGAATCGGCAGGATGGCATGCATGATGCGCGGCGCCAGATCGCGCGCCGGGCTCATCGCGTAGCCGGTGGTGCCGCCCAGCGACACGCCGATGCCCAATACCAGCAACGCCACCGGCAGCGCGTCGATCGCGCCCAGCGACATCTTGGGGGCCACCATCGACAGGATGGCGAACACCAGCACGAAGGTGGCGACGATCTCGGACACCAGATTGCCCGGCAGGCTGCGGATGGCCGGGCCGGTGCAGAAAGTGGCCAGCTTGGTGTCGGCGCAGTCGGTGGTTTCGTAGTGCTTGCGGTAGATCAGCCACATCAGGCCGGCGCCGGCCATGCCGCCCAGCATCTGCGCGGCGATATAGCCCGGCACCTTGTCCCACGGGAACTTGCCGGCCACCGCCAGCGCCACCGAAACCGCCGGATTCAGGTGCGCGCCGCTGATCGCCGCCACGCTGAACACGCCGACGAACACTGCCATCGCCCAGCCGAAAGCCACCACGATCAAGCCGCTGTTGTGGCCCTTGGTGTTCTTCAGCAGCACGTTGGCCACCACGCCGTTGCCCAGCAGCACCAGCAAGGCGGTGCCGATGAATTCGCCCATCAAAGGATTCATGATTGTCTCTTTCCAACTTTATCTTGAGTTGCCCGCCGCTTGGCGCGGCGGGTCATGCCGTCATCGCTCGGGCACGGCCGGCAGCGGGTTGCGCCGGCCCGCGCGCCGTCAGTCCTGATCGTCGGCCCACACCTTGGCGGCGTTGACCGCGCGCTGCCAGCCCTTGACGTTGGCGGCCACTTCGCCGGCCGGCATCGCTGGCTGGAAGCGGCGGTCCAGCTGCCACTGGCCCTGGATGTCGTCCACGCTCTTCCAGTAGCCGACGGCGAGGCCGGCCAGATAAGCGGCGCCCAGCGCGGTGGTTTCGGTGATCTTGGGACGCACCACGTTCACGGCCAGGATGTCGGACTGGAACTGCATCAGCAGTTCATTGACGGTGGCGCCGCCATCGACGCGCAGCTCGGCGATGCTCATGCCGGCGTCGGCTTCCATCGCCTTCAGCACGTCGCGGGTCTGGTAAGCGATGCTGTCCAGCGCGGCGCGGGCGATGTGGGCGGCCTTGGTGCCCAGGGTGGCGCCGACGATGGTGCCGCGGGCGCTGGCGTTCCAGTGCGGCGCGCCCAGGCCGGCGAAGGCCGGCACCAGGTAGACGCCGTCGCTGTCCTTCACTTCCTGGGCCAGCGGGCCGACGTCGGCCGAGTGGCGGATGATGCCCAGGCCGTCGCGCAGCCATTTCACCACCGCGCCGCCGATGAAGATCGAGCCTTCCAGCGCGTACTGCACCTTGCCGTCCACTTTCCAGGCGATGGTGGTCAACAGATTGTTCTTGGATTCGATCGGCTTGTCGCCGGTGTTCAGCATCATGAAGCAGCCGGTGCCGTAGGTGTTCTTCACCATGCCCGGCGTGGTGCACTGCTGGCCGAACAGCGCCGCTTGCTGGTCGCCGGCCACGCCGGCGATCGGGATTTCGCGGCCCAGATGGGCGGCGTGGGTGTGGCCGTACACTTCGCTGGAGCTCTTCACTTCCGGCAGCATCGAGGCCGGGATGCCCATGATGTCCAGCAGCTCGGCGTCCCATTCCAGGGTGTGGATGTTGTACAGCATGGTGCGCGAGGCGTTGGACACGTCGGTCACGTGCACCTTGCCGTGGGTGAAGTTCCAGATCAGCCAGCTGTCGACGGTGCCGAAGGCCAGCTTGCCGTCGCGGGCGCGGTCGCGCGCGCCGGGCACATTGTCCAGAATCCACTTGATCTTGCTGCCGGAGAAATAGGCGTCCACCAGCAGGCCGGTTTTGGAGCGGATCAGCTCGGAGAGGCCGCGCGACTTCAGCTCGTCGCAGAACTCGGCGGTGCGGCGGTCCTGCCAAACGATGGCGTTGTACACCGGCTGGCCGGTTTCGCGGTCCCAGACGATGGTGGTTTCGCGCTGGTTGGTGATGCCGATGGCGGCGATGCTGCGGCCGTCGATGCCGGCCTTGGCCACCGCTTCCGCGGCCACGCCCACCTGGCCGCCCCAGATTTCCTGCGGATCGTGCTCGACCCAGCCCGGCTGCGGATAGATCTGGCGGAATTCCTTCTGCGCCAGCGACACGATGTCGCCGCCGCGGTTGAATAGGATGGCGCGGGAACTGGTGGTGCCCTGGTCCAGGGCCAGCACGTACTGATCGGTCATGACTTTCTCCTGTTTGCCGGTAAGGCGGCATGGTGGACATGCCTGGGTATCGACGTTGCGCGAATGTTTGTTTTTTTGCTTATGACGTTCGTTTTATTTGCGGACAATTCTAGGCCCGAACAGAACCTTGTCAATCTTCCGGTAAAAAAAAATACATTTTCCGCGCTGCAACCAGAGATCGCCATCAGCTCGATAAGAAATAAATCCTTTAATATCAATACATTGAAAGATGTAGCTACGCGCTACATTTTCACCCGAGACGACTTCCCCGCCCCCGCTCCGGAAAAACGGCGCGCCATGCCGGCCCGCGCGGCGAGAAAAGACGAGGCCTCAGGACAAATGGATGGTAAAACCGCCTATTTCGCACTGCAACAAGCATTTGCATGCGCTACAGCCGTCTGCTTGAAAACGAAAAAATAAGAAAATAACCGAAAATAAAAAGCGGGCGCTTCGATCAGACCATCGTCGCAAAACGTTGTTTCGCCAACAAACGGCCGCAAACACGTAATCCTGCCGCTACAACGCAGATATGGCAGCATGAACGGCAAGGCCGGCGCCGGTTCCGCACCAGCCGCGCGGCGCGAAACGCCGGGCATTCGACCCAGCGCAAGAAAGCGAAAACGGCGATATGGCATCATCGCCGCAACCGGATACGCGACGCGGCGCCCCGTCCGGCAACCGCCCGCCGCAAGAATTACGCAATGGTTCCAAGCTACTCGGCCGCATGGGCCGCAAAGGACTGTCATGCTTCGCAACACCAAAATACTCGCCACGCTCGGCCCCTCGTCCAGCACTCCGGAAAAAATCCTGGAACTGGCCCGCTCCGGGGTCAACATCTTCAGGCTCAATATGAGCCACGGCAGCCATGACGACCATCGCGCCCGCCTGGCGGCCATCCGCGCCGCGGAGAAAGCGCTGGACCGCCCGATCGGCGTGTTGGTGGACCTGCAAGGCCCCAAGCTGCGCATCGGCAAGTTTCCGCAGCCGGCCACGGTGAAAACCGGCGACCGCTACGAATTCACGCTGGATGAAACCGATGGCGGCGCCGAGCGCGCCACCCTGCCGCATCCGGAGGCGTTCGAGGCGCTGGAGCCCGGCCACCGCATCCTGGTCAACGACGGCAAGCTGGCGTTCGAGGTGACGGAAATACATCCGCGCCGCATCGTCACCCGCGTCGCCGTCGGCGGCGAGCTGTCCAGCAACAAGGGCTTCAACCTGCCCAACACCGTGTTGCCGCTGTCGGCCATCACCGACAAAGACCGCAAGGACGCCGAGTTCGCGCTGGAAGAGGGCGCCGACTGGGTGGCGATGTCCTTCGTCCAGACCGCGGCCGACGTCAAGGAACTGCGCGGCATCATCGGCAAACGCGCCGGCATCGTCGCCAAGATCGAGAAGCCGTCCGCGGTGGATGATCTGGAAGCCATCGCCACGCTGGCCGACGGCGTGATGGTGGCGCGCGGCGACCTGGGTGTGGAGCTGCCGCCGGAAGACGTGCCGGTGGCGCAGCGCCGCATCGTCCACCACTGCCGCCACCTGGGCCGCCCGGTAATCGTCGCCACCCAGATGCTGGAATCGATGATCACCGCGCCGACCCCGACCCGCGCCGAGGCCAACGACGTGGCCACCGCCGTCTACGAAGGCGCGGACGCGGTGATGCTGTCGGCCGAGACCGCCGCCGGCCAGTATCCGCTGGAAGCGGTGCAGATCATGGACCGCATCATCCGCCGCGTGGAAAACGCCCCCGACTACCGCAAGGTGATGGCGCTGGACTACAGCGCCGCCGACGAGCCGGACCGCACCGACGCCATCGCCGCCTGCGTGCGCAAGGTCAGCACCCTGCTGCCGGTCACCGTGGCCGTCGCCTTCACCACCAGCGGCGCCAGCTGTCTGTCGCTGGCGCGCGAACGCCCGTCCACCCCCATCCTGGGCATCTCGCCCAAGCTGGAAACCGCGCGCCGGCTGACGCTGGTGTGGGGCGTGGTGGCCTACCACGGACCGGACGCCGAAAACCTGGAAGACATGGTAGTGAAAACCACCTTCTGCGCGACCAAGCTCAGCCTGGCCGAGCAGGGCAAGCCGATGGTGATCATCGCCGGCGTGCCCTTCGGCACCCCCGGCTCCACCAATCTCTTGCGCATCGTCTATCCGTAAGACTCGGCCGGCATGGCAGCGACAACGGAACCCTCGGGTTCCGTTTTTTCTTGCCCGTCCGCCGCAGGTACTATGCTGCAACAGTGACCACCTCCAAGAGCCTGTCCCGATGCGGCCGACGTTTTTCCGCAAGGCGCTCGCGTCGCTGCTGTTGCTGGCGGCCAGCCTCGCCAGCCGCGCCGGCGAGCCGCCCGGCCTGATCGTCGATTTCGACGCCAGCAACCCGCCGTTGATGTACGCCGGCAAGCAGGGCGCGGCCGGGCTCTATCCCTTGCTGGTCGCCAAGGCCTGCGAACGCGCCGGCATCGCCGTCACCCTGCGCGCCGTCTCCTGGCGCATGGCGCTGCAGGAATTGCGCAACGGCAACGCCGCCGCCGGCGGCATCATCAAGACCGCCAGCCGGGAAAAACTGTTCGACTTCAGCCAGCCGCTGTTCACCGAACGGGTGGTGATGGCGTATCCCCGCGCCGGCGGCCAAGCCTACCGCCGGCTGGAGGATCTGAACGGCAAACGGGTAGGCGTGATGGCCGGCTGGAGCTACGGCGACGCGTTCGACCAGGCGCGCAAGGACGGCAAGTTCGCCGCCTTCGACGGCGACAGCGACCAGCAAAACCTGCAGCAACTGAAAATGAACCGGCTGGACGTGGTGCTGGGCATACGCGAACCGCTGCAGCTGGCGCTGCGGGAAGGCGGCTACCATGGCTTCGCGCTGTCGGCAGAAGCGCTGGCGGCCAACCACTCCCACCTCGCCATCAACAAGCATTCGCAGCAGCAGGCGCTGCTGACCCGCTTCGACCTGGCGCTGGAGGACATGCGCAAGGACGGCAGCTACGACAGGCTGGTGCGGGACTTCCTCAGCGCCCGCCGAGGAGACTGATCGCGCGCTCAGGCGCCGCGGATCTGGGCCAGCGCGCCGTAAAGGTCGGCGCAGCTCCAGTGCTCGGCATACTTGCCGTCGCGCACCACCACAATGTCCATCGCGGAAATCGCGATACGCTTGCCGCTGGCGGCCTGGCCGAAGAAAGCGCCGGTGTGGGTGGCTTCTATGGTCTTGCGCGTCACCACCTTGCCGTTTTCCTCGATCTGCTCGTGGATGTGCACGCGGATGTCGGACAAGGCCGGGTGCAGCATGCCGGTGAAGAAGCCGGCGAAACCATCCGGCCCCGAGGGGACGCCGGGCGGGGCCGAGTGATTGACGAAATCGGCCGCCACCAATTCGGCGAATGCCCCCATGTCGCGGTTTTCTATCACCTCGCGGTTAAAGCGTTGAATCACTGCCTTGCTGCTGTCCATGAAATCGCCCTGTGAGTGGGCGCCGGCACTCGTCCGGCGTCCGGGTTGAATCGCCGGCCGTCCGGCAATGACGTTGAATTAAACGACAAGCGCCATTTCATTTCAATAACATAAAAAAGACAGTATCCAAACCATTCGGCATCGTTCCTGTCACGCCTCAGCCATCTGCGCGGCCCCTGCTCCGGAAAGGTCAAAAACTGTAGCTGCTGACTTCCACCAGATTGCCGTCAGGATCGTTGAAATACACCGAGGTGATGGGGCCCATCGCGCCGCTGCGGGTGATCGGCCCCTCGACGATGGCCACGCCCTCTCGCTTCAGGTGCTCGATCACTTCGGGCAAAGGAATGGCGGCGATCAGACACAGGTCGCCGGAGCCGATCGCCGCATGATTGCGGGTCTCCTGGCCCAATGACTGCAGATTGATCTTCTGGTTGCCGAAACGCAGCGCGCGGCGGCCGTTGCCGAAGGTCACCGCCTCCAGCTTCAACGCGCGCTGATAAAACGCCGCCGCCGCCTCGATGTCGCGCACGGTCAGGACGATATGGTCGATATGGCTGATCATGGCCATTGCTCCGGGTGGAAAACGGACTGTCCACCCTGCCACAAGCGCGCCGGCTTGTCATGCCTTCGGCATTACACGGAGACGGTCGCCGCTGGTATAGTCGTTTTTCCCGTCGCTTCCCGGTTCGGCCATGACTCTCCACCTGTCGCTGCAACACGCCCGCCACCTGCAACTGGCCGCCCAGGGCCTGCTCGCCGCGCCGCGCCGCAAGGCGGCCAAGGCCGACGCGCTGGCCGCCATCCGCCGCATGGCGTTGCTGCAGATCGACACCATCAGCGTGGTCGCCCGCAGCCCCTACCTGGTGCTGTACAGCCGCATCGGCGCCTACGACCCGGCCTGGCTGGACCAGTTGCTGGCCGAGGGCGCGCTGTTCGAATACTGGGCGCACGAGGCCTGCTTCGTGCCGACGGAAGACTACCGGCTGCTGCGCCACCGGATGCTGAACGCCGAAAGCATGGGCTGGAAGTGCTCGCCGCGCTGGCTGGCGCAGCACCGCGCCGACATCGACGCCATCGTCGAACATGTCCGACGCAACGGCCCGGCGCGCTCGGCCGATTTCGAACGCAAGGACGGCAAGGGCGGCGGCTGGTGGGACTGGAAGCCGGAGAAGCGCCACCTGGAGGTGCTGTTCACCCAGGGCCGGCTGATGGTGAAAGAGCGGCGCGGGTTCCAGCGCGTCTACGACTTGGCCGAGCGGGTATTGCCCGGCTGGGACGACGCGCGCGACCTGCCGTCGCCGGAAGACGCGCGGCTGGACATGGTGCGCAACAGCTGCCGCGCGCTGGGCGTGGTCAAGGCCGGCTGGGCGGCCGACTACTACCGGCTGAAGCGCGCGCCCTACGGCGAGCTGCTGCACGCGCTGGCCGACAACGGCGAGCTGATCCCGGTGAAGGTGGAAGGCTGGAGCCACGACGCCTTCGTCCACGCCAGCCTGGCCGCCGAGCTGGAACAGGCCGCCGCCGGCAAGCTGAACAGCGGCAACACCGCCATCCTGTCGCCGTTCGATCCGCTGGTGTGGGACCGCAAACGCGCGCTGGAGCTGTTCGATTTCGATTACAAGATCGAGTGCTACACGCCGGCGCCCAAGCGGCGCTACGGCTATTTCACCCTGCCCATCCTCAACCGCGGCAAGCTGGTGGGCCGGCTGGACGCCAAGGCCCACCGCAAGGAAGGCGTGTTCGAGGTCAAGTCGCTGCATCTGGAGCCGGCCGTCCGCGTCAGCCAGCGGCTGGCCGACGACCTGTCCGCCGCGCTCTGCCGGATGGCCGCCTGGCACGGCGCGCCGCGGTTGGCCATCGGCCAGGCGCCGGGGGACCTGGCGGCGCGCATCCTGGCCTGAAAGCCTGTTCAATGCCCGCTGCGCGTCGGCGAGGCTTCGGAACAGGTTGCTAGCGCCTATTGCGCGTTGGCATACCAGCCGCTGATGCCGGGCTGGCGTTCCTCCCACAGCGCCACTTCGCTGAACTGGAGATCGGGCTGGATATCCGTGTAATTGGGAATGTCGCCCATGATGCGCGCCGCCACCGGCCCGAAGGCCTGCTGGAAAGCCTCCACCGACTCGCACAGCAGCAAGGCCTGCGCCACATAGCCCGGCGCGCTGCCTGCCTCGGTGCCGGACAGGCCGCGGTCCACCCGCACGCCTTTCAAGGCGGCGCCCAATAATTGCTGCACCATCGGCATGTGCTGCCGCAGGTAATAATCGAAATCGAAACGCGCGCCGGCGCGCTGGGGATAGATGACGCTGACGGTGATCATCCGGAACTCCGTGGCGGTAAAGGGGAGACCCCAACTTAAACCCAAACGCCCGCATTGCCAATGTCATTCCGGCCTGGCTGTCAGACAAAATGGAACTTGCGCCGCCTTATCCCGCTCTTTAACAGGATCTTTCACCGCTTAGGACAAAACCATGCGTATCGTGATGCTCGCAGCCGGCAGCGCGCTGCTGCTCGCCGGCTGCAACCAGCAACAAACCACCCAGCTGCAACAGGCCGCGTCGGCCGCCATCGGCAGCGTGCACCAGGGCGTGGACAACGCCAGCGCGCCGCTCGGCCAATTGAAGGACCAAGCCAGCGCCGCGATCGGCGCGGCCAAGCTGGCCGCCTCCGCCGCCGCCCAGAATCCGGAAGTGCAGCAGCAGGTGGACAAGCTGAAGGAGCAGGCGTCGGCGCTCAAGGGCGCCATCCTGCCGAAGAAGGAATAGCGTTAACGAGATTTTGATGTCCGGCCGCCGTTTATTTAGATTCAATTTAGACACGCCGACCTAGCATGAGCCTGCATCCACCACACAGGAGAAGGTCCATGCAAACCCTGGCCGACATCTGCCGCGGCAGCGACATCCTGCTGGACGTCGACATATCGGATAAACGCCAGCTGTTCGAATACGCCGCCCGCCAGTTGGGCCAGCGCCACGCGCTGAACGCGCCGGCGCTGCAAGCCGCGCTGCAGCAACGTGAGGAAACCGGCAGCACGGCGCTGGGCCACGGCCTGGCGCTGCCGCACGCGCGCATCGCCGGCCTGGCCGACGTGCGCGCGCTGTTCCTCGGCCTGAAGCGCGGACTGGATTTCGACGCCCTGGACGGAGAGCCGGTGCACAGCCTGCTGGTCTTGCTGCTGCCGCGCGACACCCGCGCCCCCCATCTGCAACTGTTGGCGGAGATCGCCCGCGTCTTCGGCGAGCGCCCATTCCGCGCCGAACTGGCCGCCTGCCGCCTCCCAGGCCAAGTCGACAGCCTGTTCCAGCGCTGGTCCGACCCCGAACCCAGCAACGATCCGCATTTCATGCTGGACAGCAACCGCTATTTCCTCGACGCCGAAGCCAGCCTGCGGCCCGATTACAGCGTGCGCCGCAAGGTGACCGCCCGCTTCTGACCGTGACAGCGGAAAAACGCCTTTGCTAGGATGAGACGATGGCTCCATCTTTACGCAACAGGCCCGCATGTCCAATTCCCTGCTGATCATGGTTTCGCTGGCGGTCGCCAGCATCGGTCTCATCACCTGGCAGCACAGCGTGCGCTCCGACCTCATCCGGGCGCGGCGCCGCTGGCTGCAGGCCTCGCTGCTGCTGGCCGCCGGCATGCTGGTGGAAGGCTATGTCGAGCCCGGCAAAGGCGAGATGCTGCGGCTGGCGCTGGGCAGCGGCATGAGCAACGCCGGCATCGCGCTGCAGCTGACCATCATCGCCCGCGTCACCGGACTGAAGCCGCCCAACTGGCTGTGGCTGGCCGTCGGCCTGGTTTCCACGCTGGACAAGCTGTTGCCCTACCGGCCGCTGATGCTGGTGCTGGAAAGCGCCGAGATTCCGCTGCTCTACCTGGCCGCGGCCTGGTTGTACCAGCGCGCCGAGCGGCTGGTCAGCCGCAACCGCTTCAGCCCCACCGCGCTGCTGTTCCTGCTGGGCGCGCTGCTGTTCGTCTGGCGAGACGCCAGCGATTTCTACCTCCGGCTGCAAACCTCCACCGCGCCTGACAGCCTGGACCAGCTGCACCAGCTGGCGCTGGCGTTCGCCGCCGCCGCCCAAGTGTGCGGCGCGGTGGGTTTTCTCAACATCGTGCTGCAGCGCCAGCACAACCGGCTGGAGGACGCGGCCAACTTCGATCCGCTGACCGGCGCCGGCAACCGCCGCGCGCTGCAATACTGGCTGCGCACGCTGGAGGCGTCGGTGGAGCGCGTCTGCGTGGTGATGCTGGACATCGACCATTTCAAGTCGGTCAACGACCGCTACGGCCATCCGGCCGGCGACGCGGTGCTGCAGGTGCTGGCCGCCGTGCTGCGGGGCGGCATCCGCGACAACGACATGCTGATCCGCTACGGCGGCGAGGAGTTCTGCCTGCTGATGCCGGACGCGGACATCGAGGACGGGATGCTGGCGACGGAGCGGCTGCTGCAGGCCTTCCGCCAACTGGCGCCGCTGCCCAAACAACCTGAATTGCGCTGCGCGTTCTCCGCCGGCGTGCATGAATGGCATTGCCGGCAGCAGGACTTCGCCGATGCCCAGCAGAAGGCCGACCAGGCGCTGTACCTGGCCAAGCAGTCTGGGCGCGGCCAGGTGCGGCGGCTCTAGCGGCCGACGACGGGCTGCTCCTCGCCGGCTTTTTCGCCGGCCTGGTCCGCAGCCTTGCTCGGCCCGGCGGCCAGATCCATCCGGTGGCGCTGCTTCATCTCGTACATGCGCTGGTCGGCCTTGCCCAGCAGCTCTTCCGGCAGCACGAAATCGTCAGGTCCGGTTTCAGAACAACCCGCGCTCAGGGTGAGGCCGGGCAGGACCTTGGCCAGCTCATCGCTCAGGCGGGCGAGAAAAACTTCCTCCGCCTGCTTGCGGTCGCAATTGGGCAGCACGATGCAGAACTCGTCGCCGCCGTAGCGGAAGCAGCCGTCCTCGAGGCGGGTGATGCGGCCGATGATTTCTCCCAGCATGCGCAACACCTCATCGCCGCGCTGGTGGCCTTCTCCGTCGTTGAGCAGCTTGAAATCGTCGACGTCCAGATACACCAACGCCACTTTTTCATGGCGCCGCTGCGCGCTGCGCAGCACCCGCGTCAGCGTCTCGTCCAGATAGCGGCGGTTGAGCAGGCCGGTCAGGGGATCGGTGCGCGATAGCTCCTCCAGCTGGCGGGTGCGCGTCGCCACCTTTTCCTCCAGCGTTCGCGCGTACTGCTCGGACTTGTTGCGCGAGGTTTCGATCTCCGCCACCAGGCTGCGGATATAGGTTTCGAACACCAGCGCCACGTCGAACATCATCAGCTTGTCCAGGGCCAGCAGCGTATGCAGCCGCACCTCGGACTCCGGTATCAGCTCGGTCAGCTTTTCCGCCAGCAGAAATTTCAGCGAATCCACCGCCGCCAGGTACAGCTTGGGTTCGACGCCGATGCGCTTGTGCACCAGGCCGATGCGCAGGCGGATGTTGACGTATTCCAGATCGTAGATGCCGCTGAACAGATCCACCACGTAGCGGCGCTGCGCCGCGCGCAGCCGCTGCAGGGTGTCGGCATCGCCGATCAGCAGCGCGATCTCCGGCGTGCTGGTCTGCAGCTCGTAGAAACGCGTCACCAGTTCTTCCAGATGCGACTCCACCAGGTTGCCGGCGGCGCGCAGCAGCATTTCGTCGCGCGGCTCCAGAGCGAACAGATGTTTGCGCTGCTCGATTTCGAACTCGGTGATGCGCAGCTGTTCCAGCAGGGTCTGATCGGTTTGTTTCATCCCGTTCCCCAGGACGACGGTATCCCCTTAAAGCTATATGCCGGTATGCCGCTATTCAATCCTGATAACTACCTTTTCCACGGCGAAACTGGCCATCTGTCCATGCAGGGCTCGCGCCAGCCGGCCGCGCCGCCGCATCGAAGCCCGGCTCGACAACGACGAGCGCGCCTGGGTCGACGTCGCCGCGGATTGAGGCAGGCGGCAAAAAGCGCGCGGCGACTCAGCGTCGCTGACAAAACCTCCCAGAGAACTTGAGCCAAGGCGCGCCGACGCAGGCGGTACTACAAGGAGGCGCAACGCAGGATCAGGGTTTTTGTTCGCGGGTCTTATCCACAAGCCGCCGCGCGCCTCCCTGTTTATCCACAACCGTCAGCCCTCGCCCTGCTGCAGCAGCACCGCCAGTTCGTCCGCCGCCTCGCTCCACTCGGCGTCGCACTCCAAAGCCTGGCGCAAGAAGGCGGCCTGGGCCGGCGTCCAGAACGGCGCCTCGGCCAGGGCGACGCGCGGCGGCAGCGGGTGGCTGGAGATGAAAGCCCGGATGGCGGCGGGCTCGTCCGGCAAGCCCAGCTGGCGAAACAGGCCGGGCAACAAATGATTGCTGGTGTCCATCCTCGACTCCCTAAACGGGTTCCATCCCCTCATGCTAGACCGCCGCCGCCGCCTCTGTTCCGCAACGAACGCCAAACCGGCCCCATCGGCCGGTTATCCGCGCTCACAAGCCCAGCCTGGCGCGAATCTCCGCCGTCCAGTCGACCGCCTCCCAACCCGGCTCCATCCTCAGGCTCAGGCAATAATCGCCGCCGCCGGCGATCTCCACCCACGCATGGACGATCCCGCGTCCATCGGGAACCAGGGTCAGCCGGATCTCGCTCCAGTTCCAGCCGGCGTCGCGCGGCCTCAGCCTGAATGCCTGATGACAGCCCAGCGGACCGGGGATGCCGGCCGCCATCCCCGCGCCCGCCAACTCCCAGCCCAGGCGGGAAAAAGCCTGCAACAGGGCATCCATGCGCGGCGGCGGCAGCACCTGCAGCCGGTCGCTGTCGCCGGCGTCCCGCGCCTGGCCCAAGGCCAGATCGGTATGGACCCACACCAGCGGCTCGCCGCCCAGGGCCGGGTGGCAATTGACCGGCGTCGCCTCCGGCAACGGCAGCAGAAACGGCAAGCGCCATTCGCAGCCGGCCGGAATCCGGCACGGGCCGCTGACCGGCAGGCTGGCCAGCAACAGGGTTTCCCCGCCCCGCTCGCCTGCGGCTTCGGCCAGCAGCAGCAGTTCTATTTTGGCGATGCGCTGGTCGACCGTTCCGCCGCAGACCCTCACCTCTCCGCGCAGCGTTTCGCCGGATTTCAGGCGCGGATTCGACAGACGGGTGGCCACGGTGGCGCCGCCCGTCTCCGCGGCGGCAAAAAACGATTTCAGCATGTATGGGCGATCCAAATGAAAAACGGGCCGGCTAATCAGCCGGCCCGCAGACATTTTATGCCTTTAAAATCGCAAAAAATACCAAAACACACCCATCAATCAGACTTTGTCATACAGCTTGCCGCCGCCTTTGACGAACTCGATCGACTTTTCCAGCATGCCCCGCTGCAGCGCGTCCTGCTCGCCTATGCCCTGGCTGGCCGCGTATTCGCGCACATCCTGGGTGATCTTCATGCTGCAGAAGTGCGGACCGCACATCGAGCAGAAGTGCGCAACCTTGGCGCTGTCTTTCGGCAGCGTCTCATCGTGGAATTCGCGCGCCTTGTCCGGGTCCAGCCCCAGATTGAACTGGTCCTCCCAGCGGAACTCGAAGCGCGCCTTGGACAGCGCGTTGTCGCGGATCTGCGCGCCGGGATGTCCCTTGGCCAGATCCGCCGCGTGCGCCGCCAGCTTGTAGGTGATGATGCCTTCTTTCACATCGTTCTTGTTCGGCAGGCCCAGGTGCTCCTTCTGCGTCACGTAGCACAGCATCGCGGTGCCGTACCAGCCGATCTGCGCGGCGCCGATGGCCGAAGTGATGTGGTCGTAGCCGGGCGCGATGTCGGTGGTCAGCGGCCCCAGAGTGTAGAACGGCGCTTCGCGGCACCATTCCAGCTCCTTGTCCATATTCTCCTTGATCAGCTGCATCGGCACGTGTCCCGGGCCTTCGATCATCACCTGCACGTCGTGCCTCCAGGCGATTTCGGTCAGCTCGCCCAGCGTCTTCAGCTCCGACAGCTGCGCCTCATCGTTGGCGTCCCAGGCGCTGCCCGGCCGCAGGCCGTCGCCCAGGCTGAAGGCCACATCGTAGGCCTTCATGATTTCGCAGATGTCCTCGAAATGGGTGTAGAGGAAATTCTCGCGGTGATGCGCCAGACACCACTTGGCCATGATGGAGCCGCCGCGCGACACGATGCCGGTCATCCGGCCGGCGGTCATCGGCACATAGGCCAGGCGCACGCCAGCGTGGATGGTGAAGTAGTCGACGCCCTGCTCGGCCTGCTCGATCAGCGTGTCCTTGAAGATTTCCCAGGTCAGGTCTTCAGCCTTGCCGTTGACCTTTTCCAGCGCCTGGTAGATGGGCACGGTGCCGATCGGCACCGGACTGTTGCGCAGAATCCACTCCCGCGTTTCGTGGATGTTCTTGCCGGTGGACAGGTCCATGATGGTGTCGGCGCCCCAGCGCGTGCCCCAGGTCATCTTGTCCACTTCTTCACTGATCGACGACGTTACCGCGCTATTGCCGATATTGCCGTTGATCTTTACCAGGAAGTTGCGGCCGATGATCATCGGTTCGCTTTCCGGGTGGTTGATGTTGGCCGGGATGATGGCGCGGCCGGCGGCCACTTCCTGGCGCACGAATTCCGGGGTGATCTCCTCCGGCAGATTGGCGCCGAAGCTGTGGCCCTTGTGCTGGCGCGTCATCAGATCCAGCAGGCGCTGGTTGCCGGCGGCCTTCAGCGACTCCACATAGGCGCGGCGGTTCAGATTCTCGCGGATGGCGACGAACTCCATCTCCGGCGTGACGATGCCCCGGCGCGCGTAGTGCATCTGGCTGACGTTGCGGCCGGCCTTGGCTCGGCGCGGCTTGCGCTGCAGGTTGAAGCGCAGCTCGGCGAGCTTGGGATCGGCCTCGCGGGCGCGGCCGTATTCGCTGGACAAGCCGTCCAGCCGCTCGCAATCGCCGCGCTCGGCGATCCAGGCGGCGCGCAGGGGCGCGAGGCCGCTCTGGATGTCGATGCGGGCGGCCGGATCGCTATAGGGGCCGCTGGTGTCGTAAACGAAGATGGGCGGGTTCTTTTCGCCGCCGAATTGGGTCGGCGTGTCGGCCTGGCGAATCTCGCGCATCGGCACTTGAATGTCCGGGCGGCTGCCCTCGACATAAATCTTGCGGGAATTGGGCAAAGGCTGGATGGCGGCGGCATCCACCACCATCTGCTTGTTCACGGGCGCGTTCATCGGGCGGGCTCTCCAAAAGCGATGAAGCGGCGCAAGGAGCGGTCCGGACGGGCCGGCTGCGGGTATGGCGTGGCCATGGCGGGCAGGTGACGCTTCCCTACGCCGGTATTATCCGGGTCAGGTTCCAAGGGTATTTCTCACCCGCGCTCCGTCATCCAGCCCGATGGCCTACACTTTGGTAGCCATCTACGCCGAACGCCAGGCACAGGACCCCTAGCGATGCCGTGTGAAGGTAAGGCAAATATGGGATAATCGCAAGTTATCGTCATGACTCGAGTCCTTGCCGCCGACGCTGTCCTCCATGGGCGGAGCGGACTCCCAGCCCTCCGGAGTTTAAGTTGATGGATTTCGAAAAAACCCGTTTCAACATGGTCGAACAGCAGATTCGTCCGTGGGATGTTCTGGATACCAACGTGCTGGATCTGCTGTTTCACGTGAAACGCGAGGACTTCGTCGCCGACAATCAGCGCCAGCTGGCCTTCGTCGACACCGAACTGCCGCTGCCCAACGGCAGCAAGATGCTGCAGCCCAAAATGGAAGCGCGCTTGGTGCAGGACGCCTCCATCCAGCCCTCCGACAAGATTCTGGAAATCGGCACCGGCAGCGGCTACCTGACCGCGCTGCTGGCCAAGATGGGCAAGCAGGTGGTGAGCGTGGAAATCGATCCGGCGCAAAAGGAACGCGCGGCCGCCAACCTGAAGAAGGCCGGCGTCGCCAACGCCACCCTGGTCGAGGGCGACGGCGTGCTGGGCCTGGCCGAGCAAGCGCCTTACGACGTGATCGTGGTCGGCGGCTCGCTGCCGGTCGTCCCGCAAGAACTGAAGGACCAGCTGGCCGTCGGCGGCCGTCTGATCCTGGTGGCCGGCGATCTGCCGGTGATGGCATGCAAGCTGATCGAACGCGAAACCGACACCAGCTTCCGCGAAACCGCGCTGTTCGAGACCTGTGTCGAGCGGCTGAAGAAATTCGAGGCGGTTGAACCCGCCCGTTTCAGCTTCTGATCATGCTGCGCGAAATCACCGCCCCGGCGCTCGCCGCGCAGCTGGCCGACCCGCAGGCCGCGCGCCCGGTGCTGCTGGACGTGCGCGAAGGCTGGGAATACCAGCTGGCCCACATCGACGGCAGCGTGCACATCCCGATGAATCTGATCCCGATCCGGATGAGCGAGCTGCCGGACGACGCGCCCATTGTCGCCATCTGCCACCACGGCATGCGCAGCGCCCAGGTGGCGCTGTTCCTGCTGAACGCCGGCTTCGAGAACGTGATCAATCTGCAGGGCGGCATCGACGCCTGGTCGACCCAGGTGGACCCGGCCGTCGCCCGGTATTGATGCTGGACTGGACGGCGCGTCTCCCCCTTGGGATGACGCGCCCCACAAACACCGCCCCCGGGCGGTGTTTTGTTTTGGAACGAATCGCGCAGCCATCTTTCCAAGCCACGTTAACCGCCTGGCGATCCATAGCAAAGAACCCGATATGTCTTCTCTGACCTACCTCGCTCCCGCCCTCGCCCGCGTCCATCCCGCCTGGGAAAAGGTGCTGGGCCAGCCCGCCATCGCCGCCCGCCTGGCCGAAATCGACCGCCAGCTAGTCCTGCAGCAAGGCGACGGCAAGACGCTGTTTCCGCCCCCGCCCCAGGTATTCAACGCGCTGACCTTCGCCGCGCCGGCCGACGTCAAGGTGGTGATCCTGGGCCAGGACCCGTACCACGGCGACGGCGAGGCGATGGGCCTGTCGTTCTCGGTGCCGGACGGCGCGCGCGTGCCGCCGTCCCTGCGCAACATCTACAAGGAGCTGGCGGCCGACCTCGGCCACGGCACTCCCGCCTGCGGCGACCTCAGCCACTGGGCGCAGCAGGGCGTGCTGCTGCTCAATAGCGTGCTCACTGTCGAGCGGGACAAGGCCGGCAGCCACGGCAAGTTCGGCTGGCAGACGGTCAGCGACGCGCTGATCGACGCCGTCAACCGCGACAACCCCGGCTGCGTGTTCCTGCTGTGGGGCAATTGGGCGCAGACCAAGGCCGAGCGCATCGACGCCGGCCGCCACCTGGTGCTGACCGCCGCCCACCCGTCGCCGCTGTCCGCCAGCCGCGGCTTCCACGGCTGCCGCCACTTCTCCCAGGTCAACGCCTGGCTGATCGCCCGCGGCCGCCAGCCGGTGCGCTGGGAAGCGGCTCCCGCGCAGAACGCCCTGTTCTGAAACGGCTCCGCCGCACCGCTTTGCGCGGCGGGCCGCTTGCCCTAAGCTAGTAGCTCCTCCACTCCCCCCATTCTCATCGTGGAAATCCTGCTGCTGCTGGGCCTGATCCTGTTGAACGCCGTGTTCGCGATGGCCGAGATCGCCATCGTCTCCTCGCGCAAGGTCAGGCTGCTGCAAAAGGCCGAAGACGGCCACAAGGGCGCCCGCGCCGCGCTGGCGCTGGCTTCCGAGCCCACCCGCTTCCTGTCCACCGTCCAGATCGGCATCACTTCGATCAGCATCCTGTCCGGCGTCTACGGCGAGGCGGCACTGTCCGAACATCTCCGCAGCGCGCTGCTGGACGTGCCGCTGCTGGCGCCGTACAGCAAACCGCTGTCGGTGGCGCTGATGGTGCTGTTCATCACCACGCTGTCGCTGATCCTGGGCGAACTGGTGCCCAAGCGGCTGGCGCTGCTGAACCCGGAACGGGTGGCGATGGCGCTGGCGCGGCCGATGCTGCTGCTGTCGCGCGCCAGCGGCCCGCTGGTGCAGGTGTTCAGCCGCGTCACCGACGGCCTGCTGCGCCTGTTGGGCGCCAAGAAGAGCGACGAGCCGTCGATCACCGAGGACGAAATCCGCACGCTGATGGAACAGGGCGCCGACGAAGGCGTGTTCGATCGCGCCGAGCAGGAACTGGTGGAAAACATCTTCCGCCTGGACAACCGCAAGGCATCGGCGGTGATGACGCCGCGCAAGGACGTGGTGATCCTGGACCTGGAAGACGGACCGGAACGTAATCGCGAGCTGTTGCTGGCCTATCCATTCAGCCATTTTCCGGTTTGCCGCGGCGACACCGACCAGGTGATAGGCGTGCTCAACGCCAAGACGCTGCTGGACCGCCTGCTGCGCGGCGAGCCGCTGGACTTTGCCGCCGAGCTGTCGCCGCCGTTGTATGTGCCGTCCACCTGCTCGCTGATGCAATTGCTGGAGCAGTTCAAGCAAGCGCGCAGCCACAGCGCACTGGTGGTGGACGAATACGGCGAGCTGGAAGGCCTGGTGTCGATCAACAATGTGATGGAAGCTATCGTCGGCGATCTTCCAGCCATTGACGGCGAAAGCGACGAAATCGTGCAGAGAGAAGATGGCAGCTGGCTGGTGGACGGCATGGTGTCGCTGGAGCATTTCCGCGAGTTCTTCGAGCTGGAAGCCCAGTTGCCCGGCGAGGCCGGCGGCAACATCCACACCCTGGCCGGCGTGATCCTGTACCAGCTGGGCCGCGTGCCCAGCGTCACCGACCGTTTCGAATGGAACGGTTTCAGCTTCGAGGTGGTGGACATGGACCGCACCCGGGTGGACAAGATCCTGGTGCAGCGCCATCACCTGCCGCAACCGGAGTTCGAGTCGATATGAGGGTCGTCCCCGCCGCCTCCCATCCCGACGCCTGGCTGGCCCTGCGCGCCGCGCTGTGGCCGCACTGCCCGCTGAATAGACACCAGGAGGAAATCGACGCCCAGAACGCCGATGCCGGCCGCTGCGCCGCCTTTGTCGCGCTCGACGGCCGCGGAGACGCCGTCGGCCTGATCGAGCTCGCGCTGCGCGCCGATTACGTCAACGGCACGTCCAGCTCGCCGGTGGCCTTCGTCGAAGGCCTGTACGTGGCGCCGGAACATAGGCGCGCCGGCATCGCGGCCCTGCTGCTGGCCGCGGCCAAGAACTGGGCCATCCGCCGCGGCTGCGCCGAACTGGCCTCCGACACCGGCCTCGACAATCTGGTCTCGCAGCAAGCGCATCTGGGCCTGGGCTTCGAGGAAACCGAGCGCGTGGTGTTCTACCGGATGGCGCTGTAAACGTCCTCAGCGCGCGGCGCGCTGCGCCAGCCTGGCCTCCCCCTCCCCGAACACCTCCAGCGTCGCCCAGGCGCCGTTGAGCAGGCTCCATTGCGGCGGCACGTGGCCGATGTCGGCATCCACCGCCACCGGATACGGCAAACCGTCCAAAGCGGCGCGCAACGCCCCCTCATAGCTCAAGGCATCGCCGTCGGCCGCGTCAGGGCCGCCGCTGCGGCCCAATACCAGTCCGGCGAGGCCATCCAGCGCGCCGGACAGCCGCAGGCCCGCCAGGGCCCTTAAAACGCCGCAGGGCGCGAGTTCGCAGTTTTCCAGGTACAGGATGGCCGACTCCGCCTTGAACGCGTCCAGATCGAAATACGGCGTGCCCTGCAGCGGCGCCAGCACGTCCAGGCAGCCGCCGATCAATCTGCCCTCCATTTTCCCGCTTCCGCCGCCCAGCAGCCTCACCCGATTGGCGAACTGTCGGCCCGGCTCGTCCCAGCGCCAGTAGCGGCCATGCTGCGCCTGCGCCGGCGGCATGCCGGTTTCCAGCGCCGCCAGCAACGCTTCGTTGCCGAATGCCCGATCCTTCAAGGGCAGATCCATCAGGTTGGGGCCGTGCAGCGTCGCCCAGCCGGCGCGCAGCGTCAGCGGCGCCATCAGCGTGGACACGTCGGAGAAGCCGGCCACCCACTTCGGCGGCAGCTCGGCCAGCGCGGCGAAATCCAGCCCCGGCAACAGCTCGATCGCCCGTTCGCCGCCCCAGGGCGGCAGGATGGCGCGGATATCGGGATCGAACAGGAAACGCCGCAATTCGGCCAGCCGCGCCGCGGCGGGCGCGCTGGCGTCGTGTTTCTCGCCGCGCAGGCACTCGCCCTGCACTACGCGGTAGCCGCGCGCGCGCAGCTCGTTCAGCGCGTCGTCCAGCCGGCCATGCAGCTGCGGATGGACGCCGGAGGAAAAAGCGGTGACGGCGATGGCGTCGCCGGGCTGGAGCGGCGCGGGAAAGCGGATGGGCATGGGTGTGGTCTCGAAGCGTGTGGATAGGTCTGCCGCGCTCAATCCCGCCGCGGCAGATCGAGCGCGAAGGTGATGGCAGTGCTTTTCTGCTGGTAGCCGATGCGGTGGTAGAAGGCGTGGGCCCAGTTGCGGTGGATGCCGGAGCGCAGCCGGATGCGCGGATAGCCGCGTTCATGCGCCCACCGTTCGCAGGCTTCCAGCAGCAGGCGGCCTATGCCCAGTCCGCGGCAGCCGGGATCGACGACGATGCCGCCGACTTCGACATAGCTATCCGCTTGCAGCAGATGGCCGCCGTGGCCGTGGATCCAGCCGACCACCTCCCCCTCCCGTTCCGCCACCCAGATCTCGTTGTCGACGGCGTCCCGCGCCGTGGCGTAGCGGGACGCCAGCTGCTCGGGGGTGGTCGGATAGTCGAGGTCGCCGCACAGCCGCGCCACTGCGTCGATGTCGGCTTCCGTCATGGTGCGGATGAGAATGGGGTTCATGTTGTCGGTTCCGAAGCAAAACCCCATGCTAAGGGAATCCGGCAGGAAAACCAAATGTCATTCCGCGCGGCGAACCAGGTTCGCGCCAGCCGCCCGTCGTTCAGAAGCTTGTCAGCCGTTCTTGTTCAGCCGGCGGAGTTCGATCAGCTTCGCGTACTTGATATAGCTGTTGAAGCAGCCGATCGAGATGTGCACCAGGCCCGGCAAGCCGTCCAGGAAGCCGCGGCGGACAAAATAGAACTTGAAGAAGCGCAGCAGCGGACTGAACAGCAGCTTGCCGGCGCCCACCTTCTTGCCGCGCTTGTACAGCTGCTCCGCCTGCAGCGAGGTATAGCGGTTCTGCTTGGACAAGTAGAGCGCGATGTCCTCGCCTGACTCGTGCATCAGGTCGCCCCCCAGTTTTTCCACAGGCCCGTCGCAGATCACGTACTCGTGCACCGCGTCGTCGGACCAGCGCGCGCGGCGGCGATCGAACAAGCGCAGCGACCAGTCCGGATAACCCTCGCCGTGTTTCAGGAAACGTCCCATGAAACGGTTGCAGCGCGGGAAGCGATAGGCGGCGGCCTGTGGATTCTCCAGCATCCTATTGATAGACAAGGACAATTCTTCGGACAGGTATTCGTCCGCATCCAGGCATAGCACCCAGTCGTGGCTGGCCTGGCTGACCGCGAATTGCTTCTGCGGACCGAATCCCAGCCATTCCTGGTGGATAACTTTTGCCTGATAGACGGAGGCTATTGCCAATGTGCTATCGCTGCTGCCGGAATCCACAACCACGATCTCGTCCACAAAGCTCAATTTCTGCAGACATTGTTCCAGTTGTTTGCCTGCATTCTTGGTGATTAGCACCGCGCTGACTGCTACTCGCATCTGTTCATGTATTCCCATTTATAAAATGATGAAACTGGTAGAAGGTTGCTTCTTCTTGTGGATAAGTACATTTATCCGTTTATTTTCAATGGATTGATTCTATCCAAAACCTGTTGTCAGCCGTGCTCGCAATCGGGTGAGCAGTTGTGGATAACTTTAGCGTTTTCTGCAGACTCATGGTTGTCCACAGTTGTTGATCCGGTTTTGCAGACTGGCTTGTGCACGACTTTTTTTGCGTCCAGCCTGGCCTACCTCAGCGGTTTTTCATTAACGCAACTATAAAATGATGAAACTGCTGAAGGTGGCACTTTGCTGTGGACAATTGCTAAAAAGGCCTTTGCTTCATAGGTTTGTCCTGTTGATAGGCATGGGATTATTGCATAGGGCAATGGCAGGGCAGATTGTGGATAAATCCGGCCGGACTTATTCACAGCCGCTTATCCACATCCCGTCACGAGGGATTTTACGTGGTTAACCACAGCCCCGCTCGGGTACAATGCGCGCCATGATGAATGTGCTGATTGTGCGCACCTCGTCGATGGGCGACCTTATCCACACTTGGCCTGCCATCACCGAGCTGAAGACGCATTACCCGAATATCCGCTTGAGCTGGCTGACCGAGGAAAGCTTCGCCGACATCGCCCGCCTGCACCCGCAGGTGGACGAGGTGCTGACGCTGAGCTGGCGCAGCTGGCGCCGCCGTCTATGGCAGCCCGCCGCCTGGCGCGAACTGAAGGCCCTGAAGCAGAAGCTGCGCGACGCGCGCTTCGATCTGGTGCTGGACAGCCAGGGGCTGGTCAAGAGCGCGATTCCCGCCCGCTGGGCGCGCGCGCCGTTGGCCGGCCTGGACTGGAGCAGCGCGCGCGAAGCCTTGGCCAGCCTGTTCTACGACAAGAAGCACAAGGTTTCGCGCAAGCTGGCGGCGATCGCGCGCAACCGGCTGTTGTTCGGCCTTAGCTTCGGCTACGCGCCGGAAGGCCAGCCGCGATTCGGCGTTCGCGCGGGCGAGCGGCCCAGCTGGATGCTCAGCGGCCGCTACGCGGTATTGCTGCACGCGACCAGCCGCGCGTCCAAGGAATGGCCGGAATCGCGTTGGGTGGCGCTGGGAGCGGCGCTGTCGGCCCATCACGACATGGTGACGGTGCTGCCCTGGGGCAGCGACAAGGAAAAGGCGCGCGCCGAACGCCTGGCCGCGCAGTTGCCGGCCGCGGTGGTGGCGCCCAAGATGGGCCTGGGCGAAGCCGCCGGGCTGTTGGGCCATGCCAGCGCGGTGATAGGCGTGGACACCGGCCTGGTGCACCTGGCCAACGCGCTGAACGTGCCGGTGGCCGCCATCTACACCGATACCGACCCGCAGCAGACCGGCGTGGTGGAAACGCCGTGGGCGACCAATCTGGGCAATGTCGGCCAGTGTCCCACCGTGGACGAGGTGCTGGCGGCGCTGCAATCGCGGCGGGATTGGACATGAGCTGGCAGCTGGCGCTGTACAACGGCCTGTGGCGCGCGCTGACGCCGCTGGTGCGGCGCTATCTGAGGAAGCGGGCGCGCAAGGCGCCGGCTTATCTGGAGCACTGGGACGAGCGTTTCGGCCAGGCCCTGTCGCCCAAGGCGGCGGGCGCGATCTGGATCCACGCGGTGTCGGTAGGCGAGACCCGCGCCGCGCAGCCGCTGGTTGCGGCGTTGCGCCGCGAATGGCCGGACGCGCCGCTGTTGCTGACCCAGATGACGCCGACCGGCCGCGCCACCGCCGAACAGCTGTACCCGGACGCTGAAATCCGTTATCTGCCCTACGATTATCCACAGGCCGCCGCCGATTTTCTGCGCGCCTACCGGCCGCGCTGCGGCGTGCTGATGGAAACCGAGATCTGGCCCAACCTGATCCACGCGGCGGCGGCGCAGCGCGTGCCGTTATTGCTGGCCAATGCCAGATTGTCGGAAAAATCGCTGAACGGCTATCGCAAGATCGCCGGCCTGATTTCGCCGGCTTTGGCGAAATTGACCGCAGTTGCCGCGCAAACGGCGGAAGATGGCGAGCGTTTGACGAAGTTGGGCGCGCGGAATGTTTCGATCTGCGGCAGCAGCAAATATGATATCGACGTGCCGGAAGCGCAACGTCATATGGCCGCCGACTTCCGCGCCCGGGCCGCCGGGCGGCCGACGCTGCTGTGCGCGAGCACCCGCGACGGCGAGGAAGCGCTGATTCTGGACGCCTGGCTGGCCGCCGGCGACGCGGTCGGCGACGCGCTGCTGGTTCTGGTGCCGCGCCATCCGGAACGCTGGGACCAGGTGGAAAGATTGGCTGCCGAGCGCGGCCTGAAGCCGCAGCGCCGCAGCGACGGCGCCGCCATCGCCGCCGATGCCCGGGTGTGGCTGGGCGACAGCATGGGCGAGATGTTCGGCTACCTGGGCGCGTGCGACGTCGCCTTCATCGGCGGCAGCCTGCTGCCCTACGGCTGCCACAATCTGATCGAGCCGGCCCAGATGGGCGTGCCGGCGCTATTCGGCCCGTCGGTGTTCAATTTCCAGCAGGCAGCGGCCGATTCGCTGGCCGCCGGCGCGGGCCGCCAGGTGGGCGACGCGGCCGAGCTGGTGTCGACGGCCTTGTCGCTGATGGACGATCCGGCCGCCGGCGAGGCGATGCGCCAGGGCGCCGCGCGCTTTCGCGACGCCCACCGCGGCGCCAGCGAACGGATGTTGGCGTTGATCCGCCAGGCGCTGTCTTGCTGACGGCCGCTCAAAGCCTTTCCCGGGCCGCGCGGCCTAAAAATGAAAAACCGCCCTTCCGGGCGGTTTTTTTCATGGCTGGCGTCATTGTCCCAGCCATTTGGCGGACAGTCTGGCGAAGCCGCCGTCCTGCATCCGCTGGCTCAGCCATTGATCGACCCAGGCCTTCCAGCGCCAGTCGTTGGGCAGCAGATAGGCTTTTTGCGAGAAATCGAACGGCTTGTCCGGATGGATGGCGCACAATTCCGGATGCAGCTTCTGCTGGTAACGGGTTTCCACCGCGTCGGTGACCATCGCGTCGGCCTTGCCATCGATGATCTGCTGGAAAATGCGGTTATTGTCGGGGAAAACCGTCAAATCGGCATCAGGCAGATGTTGGCGGGCGAAGCGCTCGTTGGTGCCGCCCGGGTTGACCACCAGCCGCGTTTGCTTGCGGTTCAGCTGTTCCAGCGTCTGGAAGCGGGCCGCGTTGTCGCAGCGGGCGATCGGCGTCTTGCCGTCGTTCAGGTAGGCGGCGGAATACAGCGCCTGTTTCTGCCGCTCCAGGCTGATGGAGATGCCGCTCATCGCGATGTCGAACTTGCCGTCGCGCTGGTCGCGCATCAGCGTCGGCCAGCTGGTGGCCACCAGTTGCAGCTTCACGCCCAGCGCGCGCGCCAGGTCCGCGGCCATGTCGATGTCCAGGCCGCGGTATTGGCCGCTGGCGGGGTCCAGCCGGCTGAACGGCAGATAGTCGCCGGTGGTGCCTACGCGCAGCTCGCCGCGGGCGAGGATGTCGTCCAGCCGGTCGGCCTGGGCGGCCGGGCTCAGCAGCAGCGCCGCCAGGCAGGCGGCGGCGATGGTTGGGGCTTTCATCGGCTGCCTTCGCGCGGGTTCAGGGGGAAGGCGAACAGGTCGCGGCGGTAGGTTTCCACCACCAGGCTGAACGGGGTATTGCCGTCCTTGTACAGCACGGCGCGGTGCTGCAGCACTTGTTCCGGGATGTCCAGGCCGCGCTTGGCGTCGCCGGCCGGCAGCGGGCGGGTTTCCCAGCCCTGCGGCAGCGGCGACCACAACAGCTTCGCGCTTTCGGTGCGGCGGGTGAAGTCCAGCGCCTTGACCGCGGCGCCGAACGGGGTGTCGGTGGTGTCCAGCAGGCGGTTCATCTCGGCGGTCAGCCGCGACGGCACGTACCAGTTGTCGGCCTCGGACAGCACGCGGTCGCCGCAGGCCAGCTGCACCCGGCGGTAGCCGATGGGCTCGTCGGCGCCCACCTTCAGCTGGCGGCGGATCTCGGCGTCGGCCGGCTTGCGGGTGGCGGTGTCGCGCAGCGCGCGGATGCGGGCTTCGGCGGCCAATTTGTGTTCGCCGCACCATTGCTGCAGCGTGCGGGTGGCGCTGGGATTGCTCAGCAGCGTGGCGTTCAGCGTCTGCAGCAGCGCTTGCGCCTTGACGCGGGTGTCGGCGCCGTCTTGCCAGCCGGGATAGGACCAGGCTTCGGCGCGGGCCTGGCCGGCCATCAGCAGCGCGGCGGGCAGCATCCAGGCCAGCGTCCGTTGGCGAAATCGTCCGGCATGGGTTTGGTGGGTGGCGTTATGCTTCATAGATTTTTACAAAAGTAGAACAAACATACTAATGAGGCCAATAGTAAACGCAAAGTTCCGCTAAGTTGAAAACAGGGTCGACCGCACTGGGCGGGCCGGCCCGTTTTCGCCTTTTCGAGTCGCCCTGCGAGGAGCCGTCATGGCTAAAGATTTTTCTCCCTTGCCCACTCTGACTCTGCCGCGCACCACCGACCTGGTGAGACTGGACCAGCGGCCCCATCCGCCGATAGGCGTGGACAGTCCGGCGTTGAGCGTGATGACTGACCTGAAGCTGGTCAATCCGATAGGCATACGCGCCGACGCCGATCTGCGCGAAGCCCACCAGCGCATGGTCAGCCACGGCATCCGCCTGCTGTTCGTCCACGACGACGACGGCAGCTTGCTCGGCCTGGTCACCGCCGTCGATCTGCTGGGCGAGCGGCCCATCCAGTGCATGAAGGAACACGGCAAGCATTACGCCGACATCCAGGTATCCGATGTGATGACGCCGCGCGGGCGGCTGGACGCGTTGAACCTGGGCGACGTGGCCGTAGCCAATGTCGGCCAGCTGGTCGCCACCATGCAGCATCTGGGCCGCCAGCACGCGCTGGTGGTGGAAGTGAATCCGTCCAACGGCCACCACGAGTTGTGCGGCTTGTTCTCCACCTCGCACATGGCGCGTTTGCTGGGACAGCCGCTGTCCTTCATCCGCGTGCCGCAGGCGCTGTCGGAAATCCAGTACTCGCTGCTGCACGCCGGCTGACGCTTTGCGCGGACGGCAAGAATCGGGTCGCCGCCGGACGCGGGCCGCCATAGACTTCGGACATCGCAATGATACGAAGGAGAGCGGCATGGCCTGGCAACTGGAAACCCTGGACCCGGTTTTCGTCGAACGCGCGCGGCGCGAAGGCGTCGATGCCCTCGGCCAGCCGGTGCGGCGGCGGCCGGCCGCCGGCGGCGAACCGTGCCGCGACGCGCTGCGCCGCGCGCGTCCGGGCGAGACGCTGATCCTGGCGGGCTACAGTCCGTTCCGCCAGACCGGTCCCTATCGCGAGTACGGTCCGGTTTTCCTGGCCGCCGAGCCGCAGCCGGAGCCCTTGCCGGGGTGGCCATCACTGCTGAGCCGCGCCGGCGAAGGCGCTTATCTCGGCGAAAGCGTGGCGCTGCGCGCTTATGACGACGAGCAGAGCATGCTGGAAGCCGTCTTGCTGCCGACGCGCGAGGCTGAGGCGACACTGGCGCGCTGGGAGGCGCGGCCGGAGATCGCGTTCGCGATGCTGCGTTTTCCCGCGCATGGCTGCTACGCGCTGCGGCTGAACCGGAGCGAGTGAAATGGACGCCATTCTGCATGCCGATGAGGAAGCCGGCCGCGATTACGCCCGCGTCCGCGACGCCATCCGCTATCTGGTCGCCCATGCCGGCGAGCAGCCGCAGCTGGCCGATGTGGCCGCCGCGCTTTACCTGTCGGAGTCGCGGCTGCAGCGGCTGTTCAGCCGCTGGGCCGGCGTCAGCCCCAAGCGCTTCATCCAGCAACTTACTTGCGAGGCGGCCAAGGCGCGGCTGGCGGCCGGCGCGCCGCTGCTGCCGCTGTCGCATGAGCTGGGCTTGTCCGGCAGCAGTCGCTTGCACGACCTGTTCGTCACGCTGGAGGCGATGACGCCCGGCGAATACCAGCAAGGCGGCGCCGGCCTGGACATCGCCTGGAGCGTCGAGCCCAGCCGCTTCGGTCCGGTCCTGTTGGCGCAGACCGCGCGCGGCGTGTGCGCGCTGCAGTTTCTGGCGGATGACGATGAGGCCGAGGCCTGGCTGCGGGCGCAATGGCCGCGCGCCATCCTGCGCCACGTTCCCGGCCAGGGGAGTGCGCTGTGTCGCCGACTGTTCGATCCGCTGGCCGAGGCGGACGGTTCGCCGCTGGCGCTCCGGGTGCAGGGCAGCAATTTCCAGATCCAGGTGTGGCGGGCGCTGCTGGCGGTGCCCTACGGCGGCTTGCTCAGCTATGGCCAATTGGCGGAAAAAATGGGGCGGCCCGGCGCGGCGCGCGCGGTGGGCAACGCGGTGGGCGCCAATCCGGTGGCTTGGCTGATTCCCTGCCACCGGGTGATCCGCGCCGAAGGCGCCTTGGGCGGCTACCGTTGGGGCGAGGAACGCAAACTGGATCTGATCGGCTGGGAGAGCGCGCGGCTCAGCCGCGAAGAGGCGACGGCATGAGCGGGCAGAAGCGGGAGTTCGCCTGGCTCGCGTTGCTGGCGGCGCTGTGGGGCGGGTCTTTCCTGTTCATGCGGGTCGCCGCGCCGGCTTTCGGCCCGCTGCCGCTGATCGCGCTGCGCGTCGGACTGGCCGCCTGCCTGTTGTTGCCGCTGCTGTTGTGGCGCGGACAATGGAAGTTGTGGCGCGACCACTGGCTGCCCATCGCCGTGGTCGGCGTGTTTTTCACCGCGTTTCCGTTCAGCCTGATCGCCTGGGCACAGCTATCCTTGTCGGCCGGCATGGCCTCGGTGCTGAACGCCACCACGCCGTTGATGACCGCATTGTGGGCGTGGCCGCTGGCCGGCGAGCGGCTGTCTGCGCGGCGGGCGGCGGGCCTGGTTTTGGGCTTGGCCGGCGTGTTGGCCTTGCTGGCCGGCCACGGCGCGCGTTTCGAGGTCCGATCGCTGGCGCCGGTATTAGCGATGCTGGGCGCCACCGCCAGCTACGGCTGGGCCGGGCATATGGCCAGGCGCTGGCTGCCCGGCATGCCGCCTCTGGTGACCGCCTGCGGCGGTTTGGCCAGCGGCGCGCTGCTGATGCTGCCGCTGGCGTGGCATGGCTGGCCGGCGAGCCCGCCGCCGCAGAAAGCCTGGATCGCTCTGGCGCTGTTGGCGGTGTTTTGCACCGCGCTGGCTTATCTGATTTTCTACCGGCTGATCAACCGGCTGGGCGCGACCCGCGCCAGCGGCGTCACTTACTTGGTGCCGGTGTTCGGCGTGCTGTGGGGCGCGTTGTTCCTCGGCGAAACCATCGGCGCCGCGATGCTGCTGGGCGCGGCGCTGATCCTGGCCGGCGTGCTGGCGCTGAACGGGCGGCGCTAGGCGGACAGCCGGCTCAACTCGTGGAAGAACAGGCGGCTCAAGCGTTCCAGGCCGGAGTCGTCGCGGCCTTCCGCTCGGCGATACAGGGCAAGCGGCACTGAGGGCAAGGGAGGCAGATAATCATCCGGCAACGGCGCCAGCCTGCCGCCGACAGCATTGGGCAACAAAGCGCCTACCCCCAAGCCGGCCTCCAGCGCGGCCTGGACGGCGAGCTGGCTCGCGCTTTCGAATACGATGCGGAATGGCCGCGCGCTCAGGCGCAGCGCGTCCAGCATGGCGTCGCGCCAGCTGCATGGCGCGGCGAACATCACCAGGGGCAATGTATTTCCTTCCGGCATGCGCCCGTCCAGCGCCATCCAGCGCAGTGGGCATTCCACCACCCATTTCGGCGTTTCCTTCAAGCCGCATTGCAACGGATTGGCTATCAGCAATCCAGATCGTTCCGGCGATAGGCCTCGCTGAGCTCGGCTTCCATCGCGGCCCGCACTTCCACTCGCAGCGATGGATGAACGGCGGAAAAATCGGCTAATACCTGGGGCAGATGATGACTGATCACATCTTCGATCAGGCCGACCCGGCAGCGTCTCGGCTCCATGGCCAGGGCGCCGGGCACCATCTGTTCGGCCAGAGAGACGATGCGCTCGGCGTAGGGGAGCAGCGCCTGGCCGGCCGCCGTCAGCGTCACGCCGCGGGTGGAGCGCTGCAGCAAGGTCTGGCCGCAGTGTTGTTCCAGCTTGCGCAGCTGCAAGCTCAGCCCCGGCTGGGTCCGTCCCAGTTCAAGGGCGGCGCGGTTGATGCTGCCGAGGCGGGCCACGGCGGCCAGCGCGCGCAGCAAGGCGGTATCGATGTCGCTGGTCATATGAATTGCTTATAACGATTGCCGGATTTTCCAGTCTACCTATAGCGGCGGCGAATGTTTAGCATGGGTCCAATGTGAATCGCCGCAAGGAGAGGAAAATGTTTTTCGCCGCATTATTGCTGGCGGTGGCCGGGTCCGTCGTCTATCACTTGTCGATCAAGCAGCTGCCGCAGGATGCGAACCCGTTCTTTTCGCTAGCGGTCAGCTATGGACTGGCGATGTCGCTGTGTCTGGCGGGCATGTGGTGGCTGCCGGCGGGCCAGCGCGGGATGTCGGGGCTGAACTGGAGCAGTCTGGGCGTGGCGTTGGGGATACTGGGAATCGAGATGGGCTTCCTGCTGGCCTACCGCGCCGGCTGGAACCTGGGCTACGCGGCGCTCAGCTCCAATGTGCTGAGCACCGCCTTGCTGCTGTCGATAGGCTATTGGCTTTTCCGCGAGAACCTGTCGCCGGGCAGGCTGGCCGGGCTGGGCCTCAGCCTGGCTGGCTTGTGGATGATGCTGCGCTTTCGCTGAGCGTCTCACCCAGCGGCAGGCGGATGGCCACTTTGAAGGCGCCGTCCTCGTCGGTCAGCTCCAGCGCGCCGCCGTGCTGCTTGACCACCCGCGAGACGATGGCGAGGCCGAGGCCGCTGCCGCCATCGGTGCCGCGGTGCTCGGCCAGCCGCTCGAACGGCGCCAGCGCGGTTTCGCGCAGCGCGGCGGGGATGCCGTCGCCGTGGTCGATCACGCTGAGCATGGCGTCGCCGGCGGCTTTCTCCAGCCGGATGACCACCGGCGGGCGGCCGTAGCGGCGCGCGTTCTCGAGCAGATTGCTCAGCAGCCGCTCCAGCGCCAGCGCGTCGGCCTTGAGTTCGATTTCGTCGCGGATGTCCAGCCGCGCGTCCATGTTCTCGCGGCGGAAGCGCGCCACCACGCTGGCGGCCAAATCGGCCAGCGCCACCGGCTCCAGCCGGCTGGTTTCCTCGGCGCGGGCGAAGTCGATGAACTGGCGGACGATGCGCGACAGCTCGTCGATGTCGGACAGCATGTCGTGCTGGTCGGTGCTGGCTTCCTGCATTTCCAGCGTCAGCTTCAGCCGGGTCAGCGGCGTGCGCAGGTCGTGCGACAGGCCGGCCAGCATCAGCCGACGCTCGCGCGCGGCGTTGTCCAGCGCCTGAGCCATGCCGTTGAAGTTGTGCGCCAAGAGCTGCATCTCGCGCGGACCGGTTTCCGGAATCGCCTGCGGCATCGAGCCGCTGGCCAGCTGGCGGCTGGCCTGCACCACCTGGCTGATCGGCCTGGTGATGCGCCAGGCCAGCAAGGACGCCAGCAGCGTGGCGAACAGCGCCGCCAGCAGCGAGGCCTGCAGCATCGGGCTGATCATCCGGTCGCGGTAGCGGCCGAAGGGGATCACCAGCCAGTACGGCTGGTCCAGCACATGGACGTGCACCCACAGCTCGCTGTGGTCGGCCCGGCGAGCGTAATGGGCCTGCACCGGCTCGTTCAGGTCATGCGACAGCCGCTGCGCCAGCATCGCGCCGATCTTGGGCAGATCCTCGCTGAACTGCTGGCCGCGGTCGGCGTTGAACGGCAGCAGGCTGGGCAGCCCGGGGCGGTTGTAGTTGTCGAGGAAGGCTTGCCGCTCCTCCTCGACCATGCCGGTCATCGAGTCCTCGAGAAAGGACAGCGTGTCCAGCACCTGGATGTACAGCTGCCGCTCCAGCAGCTTGTGGCGCTCGTTGTTGGCCAGCCAGATGGTGAACAGCTGCGTGGTGATCACCACGGTGACCACCAGCAGCGCCAGCCGGAAGAACAACGAGCCTAACAGCTTGCGTAACAAGACTTACTCCCTGGGCGAGCCGTCCGGCACGAACACGTAGCCGTAGCCCCACACCGTCTGGATGTAGCGCAGCTGGCTGTCGGTCTCGCCGTTTTCCAGCGCCTTGCGCAGGCGGGAGATGTGCACGTCGATGCTGCGGTCCAGCGATTCGCCGTTGCCCTTGCCCAGCGCCAGCTCCATCAGCTGCTCGCGGGTCAGCGGGCGGCGCGGATGGCTGACCAGCACCGACAGCACCGCGAATTCGGCGCTGGTCAGCGAAACCGGCAGGCCGCCGCGGCGCAGCTCGCGCTGGCCGAGATTGAGCACGAACTCGCCGAACTCCACCACATCGTCTGCGTCATGCAGCGCCGCCAGCGCCGGCGTGGTGTGATGGCGGCGCAGCACTGACTGGATGCGGGCGGTCAGCTCGCGCGGATTGAAGGGTTTGGGCAGGTAGTCGTCGGCGCCCATTTCCAGGCCCAGGATGCGGTCGATGTCCTCGCCGCGGGCGGTCAGCATGATCACCGGCAGCGATTCGCCCTGGGCGCGCAGCCGACGCACCACCGCCAGCCCGTCTTCGCCGGGCATCATCACGTCCAGCACGATCAGGTCGGGACGATTGCGCGCCAGTTTGCGGTCCAGATCCTTGGGATCGGGCAGCGTTTCCACGATATAGCCCTGCTGGGTCAGGTAGCGGGTCAGCAGTTCGCGCAGCTTGGCGTCGTCGTCGACGACCAGGATTTTATTGTGTTCCATATGCTGTTCCTTCAGTGTTCCGGCTGCCAGCTTAGCGCGGCGCGGCGCAAGCTGGGACGCCTTGTTTTTACAGATGTTAAGCGGACACGTCGCGATACAGTCGTTAACAATTGTGACGTTCCCATTGACGTCCGCGCAAATGCTTGCGCATAAGCTGGAACAAATGGCCGGCGCGGATGCCGTTTCAAGCGGGAAATATGCAGTATTTTCATAATGCTGGCCAAATCCGCCCTTGCCGAACAACGGGTCGCTGCGACGCCGACCCGCATCCGATGCCTTGCCGCGTCTGCGTTTCGCCGTTTGAAGCGGCGATGGCAGCGTGGTCAACAGACAGGATAGAATGCCGACATGAAGCGATATCTGATCATGCTGGCGCTGGGCGGCCTGCTGGCGCAGCAGGCCGCGCTGGCGCAGCACTTCCCCGGTCCGGGGCCCGGCAGGCATGCCGAAGGCCGGCCGTCGGCGCGCGAGTGCGACGGCGATCAGTCATGCAACCGCCGGCTGCGCAATCTGCGCCAGCGCGAAGCCGCGCGCAATGGCGACATCGGCTTCGATCCGGTCCAGCATCAATCCAGCCGTCTGTTGCCTCCGCCGGACGGCCATGTCAAATCAGTACCCAGCAAGCCCAATTTTTGGCAGGATAAACGTCGGCAGGAGCAGATGCAAAACCAATCCGATTGATTTGACGTCCGCTGGGGAAAGGACAGGACGATGACGCAAGGGGGAAAGCGCGGCGCAAGCCTGGGAAGGCGGGCCGCAACGGGCCTGCTGTTGTGCGGGCTGTTCGCTTTTCCGCTTGCCGGATGGGGCGCGACGGATGACTGCGCCGATGCGGTGGCGCCCCAGCGCTGCCAGGCGCATCTGCAGGGGCTGCGCAGCTGCCTGGATCTGCCGGAGGCCAGGCGCCGGACCTGCCTCGCCTATTACACCCCCCCTCTCAGCTGCCAGCGCCAGCGCGACGCCAAACGCTGCGAAGCGCTGCTGGCGGCGCAATCGTCGTGCGAAGGCATGCTGGGCGCTCAGCGCCGCGCCTGCGTGGACGAGCGCTTGCCGCCGGCGCCCTGCGCCGCCCGCGGCCAGCGGCCTTGCGCGGCGGACGACGCCGCCTGCGGCGCCGATCGCCGCCGGGGCGGCTGCGGCCGGACGCCGCTGCCGCTGGACGAATAGTCCCCGAAATCAGGGCAACAGGATGACGGAGCCGGTGGTGCGGCGCGCTTCCAGATCGCGGTGCGCCTGGGCGGCCTCCGCCAGCGGATAGCGGTGCGACGGCGCGAGCTTGATGGCGCCGTCCCGCAGGCGGCGGAACAGCGCGGCGGACGACGCTTCCAGCTCGGCGCGGGTGGCGATGTAATCGCCCAGCCTGGGCCGGGTCAGGAACAGCGAGCCGCGCTTGGTCAATTCCAGCGGCGCCACCGCAGGCACCGGTCCGGAGGCGTTGCCGAAAGTCACCATCATGCCGCGCGGGCTCAGGCTGTCCAGCGAGGCCTCGAAGGTATCCTTGCCCACCGAATCGAACACCACCGGCACGCCCTTGCCGCCGGTGATCTCGCGCACACGCGCCGCCACGTCTTCCTCGCGGTACAGGATCACGTGGGCGGCGCCCAGGCCGCGGGCGATCTCGGCCTTGGCTTCCGAGCCCACGGTGGCGATGACGTGGACGCCCATCGCCGACAGCCACTGCAGCGCGATCTGGCCGACGCCGCCGGCGGCGGCGTGCCACAGCACGGTCTGGCCCGGCTGCACCGGGAAAGTGCGCTGCACCAGGTATTCGACCGTCATCCCCTGCAGCATCGCGCAGGCGGCGGTTTCGTCGGACACGCCGTCCGGCAGCTTGACCAGATGCTCGGCGGCGATCAGCCGCTCGGTCGAATAGGCGCCCAGCGGGCCGCCGGCATAGGCGACGCGGTCGCCGGGCGCGAGTCCGGCCACGCCCTCGCCCACCGCTTCCACCACGCCGGCCGCCTCGCTACCCAGGCCGCTGGGCAACGGCAGCGGATACAGGCCGCTGCGCTGGTAGGTGTCGATGAAATTGACGCCGATCGCGGTATGGCGCACCCGCGCCTGGCCGGGGCCGGGCGGGCCGATTTCCCCGCTCTGCGGACGCAGCACTTCCGGGCCGCCGGTTTCGGCGAAAACGATAGCTTGGCTCATGGCGTTTCCTTTGCGAGTGGATGGCATAGTCTGCGCCCGGCCGCGCCGGGCCGGCAAGCGGCGGCGGCTCGACAGGCCGTCAAGCCTGGCTGGACAGTCGCCGCCGCGCCCAGGCCACCACACCCGGCAATACCTTGGGCCAGTTGTTCAGCCGGTGGTCGTCGCCGTTGAATACAGTCTGCCGGCTGTGGCGGTAATGGACGGCCGCTTCGCGCCAATCCAGCGTCTCGTCGCGGCTGCCCAGCAACAGCCAGTAGCGGCCGGCCGTCGGCGCCGCCACCCTCTGCGACTGCAGGGCCCGCAAGTCATCGTCCCCCAGCGTGTAGACCTCGCCGGTATAGGGGTTGGTCTGTTCGCCGCGGAAGCGTTCCAGGTCCCG
This sequence comes from Chromobacterium sp. INPA-IVC, assembly GCF_059047085.1. Lineage (NCBI taxonomy): Bacteria > Pseudomonadati > Pseudomonadota > Betaproteobacteria > Neisseriales > Chromobacteriaceae > Chromobacterium > Chromobacterium sp. INPA-IVC. The sequence goes on from NZ_JBTNLS010000007.1 coordinate 193,132, forward strand.
GTCCGGACGCACCGCGGGATTGATCAGCGCGGCGGGACGGTGGTGCCGCTCGGCCAGGTAGGTGGCATAGAAACCGCCCAGCGAGCTGCCGATCAGCAGAGTGTCGGCCGGCAGGCCGGACACCAGTTCGTCGGCCTGGCGGATGGCTTCGGCCGGATGCGGCGACAGCCGCGGACAGTGCAGGACGATGTCGGGCGCGTGCTGGCGCAGCCAGGCGGCGGTTTCGCCCGCTTTCAGCGATTGCGGGCCGGAGTTGAAGCCGTGGAGATAGACGATGTGCATGATGGAGGCCGGTGTGAAGTGTGTCGATGGTACGACGCCGGCCGATGTTTGTCTTGGCTGCAAGTGCTTAATTTCGTTGTAAATCTCGAGTAAAAGCTTGCAACCAGCGGCGATGAGCCATTGTCATGCCTGTGGGTGCAATGCTCAAATAGCCGCAAAATCCAATTACAAGAGGAGAACCACAATGACCACCCTTCCGGTAGGCGGCCCCACCGTTGCTCCGCATTCGCTGGAAAGCCTGATCGTCGCCTGCGGCTATCTGCAGCACAGCGCGCTGCTGTTCGCCGAGGACATCAATGACGACCTGGCGCTGATCCGTTCCGGCTTTTGTCCGCGCCACCAGGTGCAGCTGGACGCGCTGGGCGACATGCGAGTCAGCCAGGTCGTGCACGAGGAAGTGGACGCGTTGCTGCAGGACAGCCATACCCTGCGTTTCGCGCTGCACGAGATGCTGATGCAGTTCGGCCCCACGGTGTGCAACGATCCGCTGGCGCGGGTCATCCTGCAAGGGGTGCGCAGTCTGGGCGATTGGCATCAGGTGTGCCGCTCGCTGGCCGATCTGGGACGCGGTCCGGTGCGGGTGGCGGCCTGAGCGCGGGTTCGCGCCCGCCGGGGGCGGGCGCATCGAAGCTTGGCGAGTCAAATTAATTGCTTGCAATTAAATAGTGCACTATTTAATATGCGGACATGGAGAAAGAAAACATTTGTCCGCCGCCGGACGCGCTGCTGAAGCTGGACCTGCAACTCTGTTTCGCGCTGTACTCCGCCTCGCTGGCGATGAACAAGGTGTACCGCGACAACCTGAAGCCGCTGGGCGTCACGTATCCGCAGTACTTGGCGCTGCTGGTGTTGTGGGAACAGGACGAGCGCTCGGTGTCCGACATCGGCGAGCGGCTGTATCTGGATTCGGCGACGCTGACGCCGCTGCTGAAGCGGATGGAGGCGGCCGGCTGGCTGGAGCGCAGGCGGCTGCCCAGCGACGAGCGGGTGGTGGTGGTCAAGCTGACCGAAGCCGGACGCGCGCTGCGCGGGCAGGCGGAGCGGATTCCGTTGCAGCTGTTGTGCCGCAGCGGCCTGCAGCTGGATCAGATCGCCGGTTTGCGGCAATCGCTGTGCGATTTGCGGGACCAGCTGCTGCAATGAACCCGTCAGGGTTTTGATAATTAAGTAGTGCACTATTTAATAGCATATTATTTCAATCGCAACGGCATCACGCCAAGGAGAGCCAGATGAATCCTCTGCAGAAAGTACTGTACACCGCCGAAGCCACCGCCACCGGAGGCCGCGACGGCCGGGCCGAATCCAGCGACGGCGCGTTGGTAGCGAAGCTGAGCACCCCGCGCGAGCTGGGCGGCCTGGGCGGCGACGGCACCAATCCGGAGCAGCTGTTCGCGGCCGGCTATTCCGCCTGCTTCATCGGCGCGCTCAAGGTGGCCGCGCAGCAGGCCGGCGTGCGTCTGCCGGCTGAGGTGTCGGTGACCGGCAAGGTGTCGATCGGGCCGATCGCCCACGGCTTCGGCATCGCCGCCAAGCTGGCGGTGTCGCTGCCGGGCGTCGAACGCGAGGCGGGTCTGAAGCTGATCGAGGCCGCGCACGGCATCTGCCCCTATTCCAACGCCACCCGCGGCAATATCGAGGTGGAGCTGACGCTGGCGTAATCGGACGTCGGAATGCGAACGCGCCGCCCGGACCTGTGCCCGGCGGCGCGTCCGTCATGGCGGCGGGCGCTAGTCCACGGTTTCGGAATGGCGGTTGGGAGATTGCTTGTTGCCGTACATTTTGCGGTCGGCCACCGCCAGCAGCTCGTCTATCAGCAGGCCGTCTTCCGGGTAGTAGGCGATGCCGATGCTGACGCCGACCAGCACCCGGTGCTGGTCGATCTGGTAAGGCATCTGTATCGCCTGCTTCAGCCGCGCCGCCACTTTGTCCGCCTCGCGGTTGGACTCGATGTCTTCCATCAGGATCACGAACTCGTCGCCGCCGATGCGGGCGACGGTGTCCTCATTGCGGATCACGTCGCGGATGCGGGCGGCGATCAGCTGCAGCACCCGGTCGCCGACCATGTGGCCGTAGGTGTCGTTGACCGGCTTGAAGCGGTCCAGGTCCAGGAACAGCAGGCCCAGGCGCTTGCCGCTGCGGTCTATTCGGCTGATCGCGTGCTGCAGCCGGTCGTAAAACAGGTTGCGGTTGGCCAGGCCGGTCAGGCGGTCGTGGTTGGCCAGGTGGAACAGCTGGTTCTCGCGTTGGCGGCGGCTGTCGCTGCTGCGCACGAAGCTGAAGCCGGCCAGGCCTATGCCCAGGCCCAGCAGTAGCGACAGCAGCATCCATACCGTCCATTCGAACAAGCCGATCTGCGCCCAGCCTTGCTGCCAGCTCAGCGTCAGCCGCAGCGGCTGGCTGCCGCCGCCCAGCAGCTGGCTGGTCTCCAGCCGCGGGAACAGCAATTTCTCCAACGCGCTGGGGTGGGCGCCGCCCAGATGCAGTGCCTGGCCTTCCGGCGGGCGCAAGGGGTCGTCGCGGTGGTGCAGGCTGACTTCCATGCCCGGCTGCAACGCGATGTCGGTTGGCAGCAGCGAATCGGCGCGGACGAACAGCATCACGAAATGCTGGGGCAGCAGGCCGATCAACTGGTCGTCGAGGCGGTCGTCCACGCCGCGCAGCAGCACATAGCCGGGATCGCCCTGCGGCAGCAGCCGCAATTGGCGCGACAGCGTGGCGCGGCCGCTGTTGATGCAGTCCTGCAACGCCTCGCGCAGCCGCGGCTGCTGCCAGGCATCCCGCCCGACCAGCCGCAGATTGGCTTGCGATTGCGGCTCGGCGTACATCAGCGGGAAATAAGCTTCCTGTTCCGGCAGGCGGACGCCGCCGCCGGAGAAGCCGCGCAGCCGGTAAGCGGCGCCGTAATCGCGCTGCAGCGCGCGGTCGTAGCCGGAGATCTGTCCGGCCGGCACGCGCTCGATATGGGCCAGCGTGGTGATTTGCGGATAGCGGCGCAGCAGTTGCGCGACGAAGGGGTGCTTCTGGCGGTGCTCGGTGCGGTGGTCGATGCCGCTGAAGGTGGCGTAGCTGTCGAGAATGGTTTCATTGGCGAGCAGGCGCTGCTTCAATTGCTCGGTCAGTTGCTGGAGCTGGCTATTGAATTGCTGTTCGGCGCCCAGCAGGGAGCGGCTGGCGATGGACAGGGCGGCAAGCGCGCTCAGTATCAGCCATAGGACGAGGCACCCAGCATAGACCAGTCTTGCGTGCATGTTAAAACCATCGACATATATTCAGCAGTGAACGATTCTATAAGAACAACGGGTCTATTTTTTAGCAATAAGCTGGGGAATGGCGGTTTTAAGTAGTAGTACGTAATCAATTGCCTACGCTGAGCGCGGCGCGCAGCGCATGGATCTGGCGGCGGCTGACCGGCAGCGGCATCGGGATGTCGCGCAGTCTGACAATCCACTGTTCGTCGTCGCCGTCGTCGCCCCGGCACAGCTCCTGCACCGCGTGGCGCATCACCAGGCAGTTGCGGTGGATGCGCAGCGCCGATTCGCCCAGCCGCTGCTCCAGCGCCACCAGCGCGTCGTCCAGCAAGTATTCGTTGTCGGAGGTGACCAGGGTGACGTATTTGAGCTCGGCCTTCAGGTAGCGCGCGTCGGCGAAAGGCACGTTGAGCAGGCGGCCGCGCTGGCGCACGGTGAAGCTGGGCTGCTGCCGGCCTTCCCGCCGCGCCTGGGCGCGTTGCAGCGCTTGTTCCAGCCGCTCGCGCCGCACCGGCTTGAGCAGGTAGTCGGCGGCGTCCAGTTCGAACGCCTCCACCGCGAAGTGGTCGTGGGCGGTGCTGAACACCAGCGCCGGCGCCAGCGCCTGTTGCCGCAGCTGGCGGGCCAGCGCGATGCCGTCCAGGCCGGGCATGCTGATGTCGAGCAGCAGCACGTCGACCGGATGGCGGGCCAGCCAGTCCAGGGCCGTCTTGCCGTCGGCGAGGCAATGGACCTCTGCGACGCCGCAATCGGCCAGCAGTTGGCGCAGCCGCTCGCAGGCCAGCGCCTCGTCGTCCACCACCAGCGCCCGCAGCGCGCTCACAGCGCCCATTGCGGCTTGTCCATCTTGTTCACCAGCGCGCGCCAGGAGTGCAGGATCTTCTGAAACTTGTTGTTGGTGGGCGCGATGTCGCGCACCTTGCCCAGCAGCTCGTAGGCGCGGCGCATATGGCTTTCGTGCCAGCCGTTCTGGCTGACGTAGGCCATCACCGCGTTGATCAGGTTGAGCATGATCTGCACGTTGTGCGGCATTTCGTCCAGCGCCTTGACGAAACGGTCGATCGCCGCGTCGAACTGGCCGGACTGCGCCTGGCGCACCGCCTGGTTGTTCAGCTCCAGCACCGATCTGACGTTCTGGGCGATCAGCTGGCGGCCGGCCTGGCCCAGGCCGATCTCCTCGAACATGTCGCCGAAGTGGGCCAGCATGTCCTCGTCGTCGTGGTGGTTGCGCACCAGGTATTCCATCACGTCGTTGCCCTGGCCGTCGCGTCCCTGCTGGTAGCAGGCGCGCGCGTATTCCAGCTGCGATTCCTGATCCAGCTTGGGGGCCAGCTGCTTGAAGCGCTCGCCGGCGGCCTCCAGCAGTTCGCGGGCCTTGTCGGCGTTGCCGTTCTTGGACTGAAGCTGGCTGTCCATCACGCCGGCCAGCCACTCGCCTTCCTCGTTGTAGCGGTAGTCGTGGCGCAGGCTGGCCAGCGTGCGGGCGGCGTTGCCGCTGTCGCCCCGGGCCAGCTGGACCCGAAGCAGCGCCGCGTAATGGGTGGGGCTGCGGTGCCAGGAGTACTTGGCGATGTCCAGCGTCTGCTGGCAGGCGGTTTCGGCGGTGGCGAGGTCGTGGTTGAGCAGCGCGATCTGGGCCAGCTGCTGCTGGCGGCGGAACACCACCGGCGACATTTCGGTCGCGGTCTGCAGCGTGTGCTGGGCGCGGCCCAGGTCGTGGCCGCGGTAGAGCCGGGCCAGCCAGTCGTAGGCTTCCATCACCTGGTTGTTGTCGGCCAGCACCGCCTCGAACAGCAGCCGCGCCTCGTCGTGGGACTTCAATCCGGCCAGCGATTTGGCCAGCCCCATCTTGGCCCAGGTGGAGGGACGGACGCGCAGCGCCTGCATATAGGCGTCGCGGGCGGTGTCGAAGTCGTTGATCTTCAGCGCCAGCGAGCCTCTCAGCCGCATGAAGTCGAGCGCGAACTCGCCGTTTTCTTCGATCTTGAGGCCGCAGGTTTCGATGGCGGACAGGTATTCGTGGCGCAGCACGCTCTCGTCCACCAGCCGCAGGGCCTCGCGCTTGCGCATCGCCCGCTCCAGCCGGTCGCGCAGGACCTCGCCGGTGAACGGCTTGAGCAGGTAGTCGTCGGGCGTCAGTTCGGCGGCGGAGATCACCCGCTGCGCGCGGCGTTCGCCGGTGACGATCATGAACACGCAGGACTGCTTGAGCAGGTTGCGCTCCCGGATCTCCTCGAACAGGTAGAGCCCGTCGTAGCCATTGCCCAGATCGTAGTCGCACAGCACCACGTCGAACTCGTACTTGGCCATCTTGGCCAGCGCGTCGCTGGCCTTGGCCGCGTATTCGACCGAGTTGGCGCCGAACGACGACAGGGTCATCGCCAGCGCGCGCTGCATCTGCGGCAGGCTGTCTATGATCAAAAACAGCCGTTTGGCGTAGGGATCGTCGAAGGCGGCGCTGCGCGTCGGCGCCGCCTTCACGTGGTGCACCGGCGCGGGCGCCGCTGCCGGGGAGGGAGTGGTTTCGCTCATGTCGCCTCGTCGGCTCGCTGTCCTGTGGTTGCGGATCGCAGTGTCGGCGGCGCGCGTCCCGGCTCAGGCCGGGCTCAGTTTCGCATAGCGCATATCCAGCCATTTGACGCCGTGTTCGGCGAAGTTGATTTGCAGCCGCACATCCTCCCCGTTGCCCTCGGCGTCTATCACCACGCCGATGCCGAACTTGGCGTGGTTGACCGCCTGGCCGATGGACAGGCCGTAGGCGTTTTCCGCCTGCCGGCGCGGCATGGCGGCGGCGCGCCGCGCCTGCTGCGGCGCAACGGGTGCTTTCACTGTAGCAGACAGCGAATGGATCAGTTCGCCCGGAATTTCGTCGATGAAGCGCGACGGGATCGGATAACGGCTCTGGCCGTGCAGCATCCGGCTCTGCGCGCTGGACAGATACAGCCGCTTGCGGGCGCGGGTGATGGCCACGTACATCAGCCGGCGCTCTTCCTGCAGGCCCTTGCCGTCCATCACGCTGTTCTCATGCGGGAACAGGCCTTCTTCCAGACCGCTGACGAAGACGGCGTCGAACTCCAGGCCCTTGGCCGCGTGCACCGTCATCAGCTGCAGCGCGTCGCTGCCGGCGTCGGCCTGGTGCTCGCCGGCCTCCAGGCTGGCGGCGGACAGGAATTCGGTCAGCGCCTGTTCCGGCTGGTCGGGCATGAAGCTGGCGGCGGCGTTGACCAGTTCGTCCAGGTTGGCCAGCCGCTCCTCGCCGTCCTTCTTGTCCTGCTCGTACATGTCGCGCAGGCCGCTGCGGTCTATCACCAGGCTGATGGTTTCGGCCAGGCTGAAGTCGCGGCTCTGCTCGCGCAGCCGCTCGATCAGCAGCACGAACTCGCCGATCTTGGCGGCGGTGCGGCCGCTGCCGGCGCCGCAGGCGGCCTGCCACAGCGAGATGCCCTGCTCGCGGCCGGAGGCCTGCAGGTTTTCCACGCTGCGCGCGCCGATGCCGCGCGCCGGCACGTTGATCACCCGCAACAGCGCGTTGTCGTCGTCCGGGTTGGCGACCAGCCTGAGGTAGGCCAGCGCGTGCTTGATCTCCTGGCGTTCGAAGAAGCGCAGGCCGCCGTAGATCCGGTACGGGATCTGGGCGTTGACCAGCACGTGCTCCAGCAGCCGCGATTGGGCGTTGGAGCGGTACAGCACCGCCATGTCGGACAGGGCCAGGCCTTCGCGGTGCAGGCTCTTGACCTCATCGATGATGAATTCTGCCTCGTCGCCGTCGCTGCCGGCCTGGTAGAAGCGGATCTTTTCGCCCTCGCCGGCGTCGGTCCACAGGTTCTTGCCCAGCCGGCCGTCGTTCCGCTCGATCAGCGCGTTGGCGGCGTTGAGGATGTTGCCCATCGAGCGGTAGTTCTGCTCCAGCCGCACCGGCTCGGCCACCTGGAAGTCGGACAGCAGCGCGCGCATATTGCCGACCTCGGCGCCGCGGAAGGCGTAGATGCTCTGGTCGTCGTCGCCGACGGCGAACAGCGCGCCGTGCTCGCCGGCCAGCAGTTTCAGCCACGCGTATTGCAGGCGGTTGGTGTCCTGGAACTCATCCACCAGGATGTGGGCGAAGCGGCCGCTGTAATGGGCGCGCAGCGCCTCGTTGCGCGACAGGAGCTCGTAGCTTCTCAGCAGCAGCTCGGCGAAATCGACCACGCCTTCGCGCCGGCACTGGGCGTCGTAGGCGGCGTACAGCTCCACCAGCTTGGCTTCATACGGGTTCAGCGCCGGCGGCAGCGACTCGGCGCGCACGCCGGCTTCCTTGTTGCCGTTGATGAACGATTGCACCGCGCGCGGCGGATATTTCTCGTCCGACAGCTCCAGGCTTTTCAGCAGGCGCTTGATCGCGGCCTGCTGGTCGGCGGAGTCGAGGATCTGGAAGGTTTGCGGCAGGCCGGCGTCCCGGTAGTGGATGCGCAGGAAGCGGTTGCACAAGCCGTGGAAGGTGCCGATCCACATATTGCGCACATTGACCGGCACCAGCGTCGACAGCCGCGTCTGCATTTCGCGCGAGGCCTTGTTGGTGAAGGTGACCGCCAGCACCCCGGCCGGCGAGGTCTGGCCGGTGGACAAGAGCCAGGCGATGCGGGTGGTGAGCACCCGGGTCTTGCCGCTGCCTGCGCCGGCCAGCACCAGCGCGCTCTTGGCGGGCCAGGTGACGGCGCGCAGTTGTTCGGGATTCAGGCCGGCTAACAGATCGCTCATGTCGGGACGCTTTTTCGCTGCAAAAACGCCATTTTAGCATGCGAGTCGAGCGGTCCGTCCCCGTCCGGCCGAGTCGGGGATCAGACGGAAGGCGTATTTATTCCTGCCACAGGTAGTGCGACATCAGCGCCTTCAGCCGGCCGCTCTTGTGCAGGCGGTCGATCGCGCGGTTCAGCTGGTCCAGCTTGACCGGCGAGCGCGGCGACAAGGCGCACATCGTCGGCTGCGACGACACCACCAGCGGATGGATCTTGAAGCTGGCCGCTTCCTGGGCATGGCCGCGCGCCCACCAGACATAGGTCAGCTCGGTGACGATGGCCACGTCGCTCAGCCGCTTGTCCAGCGATTTGGGCAGCAGGTCGAAGCGGGCCTCGGTGACGCGCTCGCTGCGGTTGCCGGACCACAGGTATTCCAGCGACGGGTAATGGTAGCCGTGGATGGTGCCGATGCGCTTGCCGGCCAGATCGTCCAGCTGACGCAGCGGGGCTTGGCCTTTCAGCGACAACACGCGCTCCACCAGCGGATAGATTTCATGGCTCCAGCTCAGCCGGGCGGAGTTGCCGTACCAGTCGGGATTGGCGTTGCAGATGATGTCCACCTTGCCGGTTTCTATCGACGGCTCCACCCGCCGCCGCGCCAGCAGCGTGAACTGCGGCTTCATGCCCATCTCGTCGGCCAGCAGCGCGCCCAGATCGCGAGCCAGCCCTCCAATCAAGGCATTGCCGTCTTCGGACAGCACGGCGATCGGCGCCGCGTCTGTATCCGATACCCCGACCCGCAACGGCGCGGGCTCCGCTTGGGCCATCAAGGAAAACAAGCACAACAACAGCCATTTCTTATGCAAACTGGCCATATGGGTACTCTCTCAATATTCTATTGCCGGAAGACTGACGCATCGAACGACGATGTTAAGATGGATTGAAGCCAGCCGGCATCAGCGTTTGCTTTCGTTTTAGACAAAATACCAGCCACCGCCATGACAAAGCCATTCCTTCATCCCGTTTATCAGCAGTTATCGCAACGCATCCTGATCCTGGATGGGGGCATGGGTACCATGATCCAGCGCCACCAACTGGACGAGGCCGATTACCGCGGCGAACGCTTCGCCGACTGGCGCTGCGACGTCAAGGGCAACAACGACCTGCTGGTGCTGACCCGCCCCGACGTGATCGCCGGCATCCACCAGGCCTATCTGGACGCCGGCGCCGACATCGTCGAAACCAATACCTTCAACGCCACCTCCATCGCGATGGCCGACTACCAGATGGAAGAGCTGGTGTGGGAGATCAACCGCGAGGCGGCCCGGCTGGTGAAGGAACTGTGCGCGGCGGAAACCGCGAACAACCCGGCCAAACCGCGATTCTGCGCCGGCGTGCTCGGCCCCACCAACCGCACCTGTTCCATCAGCCCGGACGTCAACGACCCCGGCTACCGCAACGTCAGCTTCGACGCGCTGGTGGAGAGCTATACCGAGGCGATAGACGGCCTGGTGGCCGGCGGCGCCGACCTGCTGCTGGTGGAGACGATATTCGACACGCTGAACGCCAAGGCGGCGGTGTTCGCCATCCACCGGTATTTCGACGAGCGTCCGGACGCGCCGCGCTTGCCGATCATGATTTCCGGCACCATCACCGATCAGTCGGGCCGCACGCTGACCGGCCAGACCACCGAAGCCTTCTACAACTCGCTGTCCCACGCCGACGCCGCCAGCTTCGGCCTCAACTGCGCGCTGGGTCCGGACCTGCTGCGGCCCTACGTCGAGGAAATGTCGCGGGTGTCGGCCACCTATGTGTCGGTGCATGCCAACGCCGGCCTGCCCAACGCCTTCGGCGGCTACGATCTGGAGCCGGAAGCGATGGGCCTGTACGTGCGCGAATGGGCCGAGAGCGGGCTGATCAACATCGTCGGCGGCTGTTGCGGCACCACGCCGGAGCACATCGCCGCCATCGCCCAGGCTGTGGACGGCGTCGCGCCGCGCGCGCTGCCGCAGATCGAGGCCAAGTGCCGGCTGTCCGGCCTGGAGCCGTTCAATATCGGCGACAGTGATTTATTTGTGAATGTGGGCGAGCGCACCAATGTCACCGGCAGCCGCGCCTTCGCCAAGCTGATCCTCAACGGCGACTATGCGACGGCGCTGGACGTGGCGCGGCAGCAGGTGGAGAACGGCGCCCAGGTCATCGACATCAATATGGACGAGGGCATGCTGGACGCCCACGCCGCGATGGTGCGCTTTTTGAACCTGATCGCGTCGGAGCCGGACATCGCCCGCGTGCCGATCATGATCGACTCGTCCAAGTGGGAGGTGATCGAGGCCGGCCTGAAGTGCATCCAGGGTAAGGGCATCGTCAACTCGATCTCGATGAAGGAAGGCAAGGAGAAGTTCGTCGAGCAGGCGCGGCTGATCCGCCGCTACGGCGCGGCGGTGATCGTGATGGCCTTCGACGAGCAGGGCCAGGCCGACACCTACGCGCGCAAGATCGAGATCTGCGACAAGAGCTATCGCATCCTGGTGGACGAGGTGGGCTTCCTACCGGAAGACATCATCTTCGACCCCAATGTCTTCGCCGTCGCCACCGGCATCGACGAACACGCTCGCTACGGCCTGGACTTCATCGAGGCCACCGGCTGGATCAAGCAACACCTGCCGCACGCCAAGATATCCGGCGGCGTGTCCAACGTCAGCTTCAGTTTCCGCGGCAACAACAAGGTGCGCGAGGCGATCCACGCGGTGTTCCTGTATCACGCGATCCAACGCGGCATGACCATGGGCATCGTCAACGCCGGCGCGCTGGAGGTGTACGACGAGGTCGACGCCGAATTGCGCGACCGCATCGAAGACGTGGTGCTGATGCGCCATCCCCAGGACGGCGGCGACGCCACCGAGAGGCTGATCGAGCTGGCCGAGAAGTTCAAGGGCGAGGCGGTCGGCGAGAAAAAGGGCGAAGACCTGGCCTGGCGCGCCTTTCCGGTGGAAAAGCGGCTGGAGCACGCGCTGGTCAAGGGCATCACCACTTTCATCGTCGAGGACACCGAGGAAGTGCGGCTGAAGTCGGCGCGGCCCATCCACGTGATCGAAGGCCCGCTGATGGATGGCATGAACGTGGTCGGCGACCTGTTCGGCGCCGGCAAGATGTTCCTGCCGCAGGTGGTGAAGTCGGCGCGGGTGATGAAGGCTGCCGTCGCCCACCTGGAGCCGTTCATCGAGGAAGAGAAGATCCGTCTGGGCCTAGCCGACGCGCCGGCCAAGGGCGTCATCATCATGGCCACGGTCAAGGGCGACGTGCACGACATCGGCAAGAACATCGTCGGCGTGGTGCTGCGCTGCAATAACTACAAGGTGATCGACCTGGGCGTGATGGTGCCGTGCCAGAAGATCCTGGATGCCGCCGTCGAGCACAAGGCCGACATCATCGGCCTGTCCGGCTTGATCACCCCCAGCCTGGAGGAGATGAGCCACGTCGCCAAGGAGAAGCAGCGCCAGGGCTTCGACATCCCGCTGCTGATCGGCGGCGCCACCACCTCCAAGGTGCACACCGCGGTGAAGATCGCGCCGCATTACCAGCACCCGGTCATCTACGTGCCGGACGCCAGCCGCGCGGTGGGCGTCTGCTCCAACCTGCTGTCCGACACCTTGAAGGACACCTTCGTCGCCGAGAACCTGGCCGAGCAGCAGCGAGCGCGCGAAGGCCACGCCAACAAGGCCAACCGCAAGGTGGTTTCGCTGGAGGCCGCGCGCGCCAACAAGGAAAAAATCGACTGGGCCGATTACGCGCCGCCCAAGCCGCGATGGCTGGGTGTGCGCCGTTTCGAGAATTATCCGCTGGCCGAGATCGCCGCCTACATCGACTGGACGCCGTTCTTCCAGAGCTGGGAGCTGGCCGGCCGCTTCCCGCGCATCCTGAACGACGAGATCGTCGGCGAGTCGGCGCGCGCGCTGTATGAAGACGCCCAGGTCATGCTGAAGCGGATCGTCGAGGAGAACTGGCTGGCCGCCAACGCGGTGATCGGCTTGTTCCCGGCCAATAGCGTGGATGGCGACGACATCGAAATCCGCGATCCGGACAGCAACGCCAGCCTGATGACCTGGGTCGGCCTGCGCCAGCAACTGCCGAAGACCGACGGCAAGGCCAACTGGGCGCTGGCCGACTACATCGCGCCCAAGGACGGCGGCGTCGACGACTACATCGGCGCCTTCGCCGTCACCGCCGGCATCGGCATCGAGCCGCACGTTAAGCGCTTCGAAGACGCCAACGACGATTACTCGGCCATCCTGCTGAAGGCGCTGGCCGACCGCCTGGCCGAGGCCTTCGCCGAGCTGATGCACGCCCGCGTGCGGCGCGAGTTCTGGGGCTACGCCGCTGATGAGCATATCGACAACGAAGGCTTGATCGACGAACTCTATCGCGGCATTCGCCCGGCGCCGGGTTATCCGGCCTGCCCGGACCATACGGTGAAGACCGAGCTGTTCCAGCTGCTGGACGCGCCGGCCATCGGCATGACGCTGACCGAGGGCTACGCGATGCTGCCCACCGCCGCGGTGTCCGGCTTTTACTTCAGCCACCCGGCTTCGCGCTACTTCGGCGTCGGCAAGATCGAGAAGGACCAGGCGCAGAGCTACGCCGAGCGCCGCGGCGTCAGCATCGAACAGGCCGAGCGCGATCTGGCGCCGAACCTGGGTTACGACGCCTAGGCGGCATCGATGAAGCTCTGGCTCAAACCCGCGCTCGCCAGCCTCGCCTTCGGCGGCTGGTGGCTGCTGCTGACCGTGTGCCGCGACCGCTGGGTGATGGTGACGCTGGCCGCCACCCTGCTGTTGTGGGAGGCCCTGCCGCGCGGCTTGCGCGGACGGGCCTTGCTGCTGGCCGGCATCGGCTGCCTGCTGGATCTGGCGCTGGCGGCCGCGGGCCTGCTGCGTTTCGTCGGCGTCGGCGCGCTGCCTTTGTGGATGATGGTGTGGTGGCTGGGTTTCGCCTGCTGGTGGGTGTGGCTGCTGCAGGCCTGGCGGCCGTCGCCGCGCGTGCTGACGCTGCTGGGCGCGATCGCCGCGCCGCTGGCCCGCTACGCGGCGTTCAAGCTGCAAGCCCTGCAGCCCGGCGCGGCATGGTGGCTGCTGCTGCCCTTGCTGGCGGTGTCGTGGGGTTTGCTGCTGCCGCAGACGCTGAGGCTGGCCGGCCGCCTTCCGGCAGAGGCGAGGACGGAATGAAGCGGGCGATGCTGGGTATGGCGCTGCTGTGGTGCCTGCCTTGGGCGGCGTGGGCCGCCGTCGACAGCGAGACCCGCTGCTTCAGCGCCGATAACGGCGGCAAGCCGGTCCATTTGCAGTTCACCGTGGTCGGCGACGCGGACGCCGGCTGGCAGGCGGCCTATGTCCGCTATGGCAAGCGCGGCCGGCCGATCACGCTGGCGTGGCTGCGCGGCGAACATGAAATGCTGGCCGAAGACCGGCCCTGGCAGTTCACCGATGAATGGCTGGAGATCGTCGATGGGAAAATCCATGGCCAGTACACCGCCATCCACCAGGGCGCCCGCTACTACGGTTTCCATTACCGCGGCGGCGACGGCCGCGAAGTCGAATTCGCCGAGGATTTGGCCGCGCTGGACGCGTCTGGGCGACGCTGCGCGTGGTAGCTGTGGGTAAGTCGGAGGATCGGGTGCCCGCTGTGGATAACGATCAGTTGACCGGTTCCAGATAGTCCAGCTGCGGCAAGCGCCGCGCCATTTCCTGACGGATGCTGCCGCGCAGCGCCTGCAGCCGTTCGCGCTCGCTGCCGTTGAACACTCCCGGCAGCACCGTCCAGATGTCGAAACGCACTTCCTGTTCCGATGCGAAGCGGTATTTCAGCCGCACGTTGGGCTGGCCGCCGCTGTAATAGCCATCGTCCTGCCTGGGATCGCAGCGCTCGCAGCGCAGCCGGTATTGCGCCGCGACCGTGTCCAGCGCCTCGATCACTTTGGCGCGGTCCAGCCGGGCGGCCGCGACGCGGGCGCGCACGCCGTATTGCTGGCTGTACGGAACGGCTGAGGCGGCGCAGGCCAGCACCGCCGCCAGCGCCAAGGGCGGCGCCAGCCAGCGGCGCGCGGCCGCCGGCATCGCGGCCATCCTCTCATGCCGCAGCCAGGCCAGCCGGCACAAGGGCAGCACCCACAGCGCGATCAGGTCGCCGTAGTCGACGGTGCGGGCGATGGCGAACGGCAGCGCGGTGTTGAAGGACTGGATCGCCGGCGTCGACATGGGGCTTTTCCACCACAGCCAGGCCAACGCCAGGCCGGCGGCGGACGCTAGAAAGCGGCGCGGCCAGGCCGCCTGCAGCAGCAGGCCGATCAGCATCAGGCCGGCGAAATCGGACAGTTTGCCGCTGAGCCAGCCCGGATGGCGTGGCTTCAGCCACCAGTCGTTGGCCAGCAACAGCAGAAGCGAGATCAGAAAGGGCCAACTGGCGATGACGGCGGAGAGGCGGCTGCGCATGGAGGGGACATGGAGAATCGAAGCCGCCATTCTAGCAGAGCGGCCGCGGCCGGCGGCATGCCGGCCATGACGGGGGACAAGGCGTCAGGAACAATCCGCGTTCAGCGACGGATAGGCGGTGTTCAGCAGCCATTTGCCGGCGGTGCCGCCGCTGCCGGGCGCGTTGTAATACCAGAAGCAGACCTTGACCGGGGTGAATCTTTGCCAGGTTTCGCACAAGCCGTTGTCGCCGGCCTTGGTGCATTTCCAGCCCTGGGTGACGCCGACCAGGCCGGCGTCGACGATGTCCTTGGGACCGCCGCTGGCGCCGCAGTTGACGTGCGGCTTGGTGGTGTCCTTGCTCCATTTGTCGAAGGACTGCTTGAACGCGGCCCAGTTTTCGAACACCGACTTGTCGATCTGGCTTTGCGCGCCGCTGGGCGGCAGCGGCAGCGCCGCGTTTCGCATGTGCAGGCCGACGTGGCCGCCCTTGCCGCCGGCGGCGCGGTTGTCGGCGTCGGACTTGGCGCTGGTCTGGACATTGGCGTTGGTGGTGCAGGCGGCGGCGTGGATCTGCGGCGCGGCGCTCAGCGCCAGCAGGGCGAGCATGGTGGAGCGGGACATGCGCATGGACGGTCTCCTTGGCCAGTCTGGGAGTGGCCTCATGCCATCGGCGATGGCTGTGGATAAACGAGAGGATTGGCGGGATTTGTGGATAAGCCGCCGTTTCTGTCAACGCGCATGATCGCGCCGCGTGAAGCCGCGCCGCGCAGGGCCTGGACTATGGGACTGGGGTGTCCTGGCTGAACAGGTTGCGCCACCGGCCGTCCCGATGCAGCCACAACGAGGAGATGTACATGGTTTCCTCCTGTTCGGCGTTGGGGCGCAGCCATTGCGCGCGGTAGCTGAGCAGGCCGGCGCCGGGGGCGGCCCAGACCAGACGCGCCTGGTCCAACTGGTAGCGGATGGCGGCGGGGCCGGCGCGCAGCGGCGCGACGTGCTCGGCCCGGTTGGAGAAGCCGCTGGCGTAGACGCCGACGAAGTCGTCGTCCAGCAGCGCGGCGTCGGCATCGGCGTCGCCGGCCACGAAGGCCCGCCACACGCCTTCCTCCAGCGACAGCAGCAGCGGCAGGGAGGGGGTAGGGATCGCGTTCATGCCTCAAGCATAGCTCATGGGGTCACGCGGCTTCCTCTTCTTCCCGCTCGATGAAGGCGAACACGTGGCCGTCCGGGTCCGGGAAGTAGCAGATCCGGCAGTGGTCGTCCTCGTACCTGGCGATGATGTCTATCTTGTCGCCCGCCTGGTCAAGCTTGGCGAAGATGTCGTCGACGCGCAGGTAGAAGATGGCGCTGGCCGGCGACAGGCTTGATGCCGGGCGCGGCAGGAAGGCGCAGGCGCCCGCGCGCGGCTGCACGGTGAACAGCGTGGCGCCGCCCTCGCGGACCGCGTGCACGGTTTCATGCCGGGAGAGGCTGTCGCGGACGACTTCGTAGCCGAGCGACTCGAAGAAGTCCAGCGTGGCGCCGGCGTCCTGCACGGCGAGCCGGACGCAGAAGGGATGGGAGGGCATGGTTTTCCTTTCGTTGCGGGCGGCGGAATGGCTCAGACTGCCGCGCCCATGCGACAGTTTAGAATGCCCCTGCTGACAGCGTATTGTCAGTGGCATGCTCGCGCCGCCACGCCTGCTGCTGCC
Source organism: Chromobacterium sp. INPA-IVC (assembly GCF_059047085.1). Lineage (NCBI taxonomy): Bacteria > Pseudomonadati > Pseudomonadota > Betaproteobacteria > Neisseriales > Chromobacteriaceae > Chromobacterium > Chromobacterium sp. INPA-IVC. Next base: position 209,538 of record NZ_JBTNLS010000007.1, read on the forward strand.
GGCGCAGGTAGTCGGCCAGGCTGGCGTGCGATGGCGGCGGCGAGGACTCGGTCCGCCGCAGCGCCTGGATCAGGTCGACGCGGAAGCTGCGGTAGTCGCCGCGCAGGCCGCACCACGCCACCAGCGTCCATTTGCCGCCCCAGTACAGCAGGCCGAGAGGAAACACCGTGCGCCGGGTGCGGGCCTGGGCCAGGCTGAAGTAGTCGATGTCCAGCGCCGCGCGTTCGGCGATGGCCAGGCGCAGCTGGTCCCAGCGCGCCTTGTGCGCGTCGTCGAACGGCTCGGTGAAGGCCAGCACCGCGCCTTCGCCGTCGCTGGCGCGCGCGTCGGGCAGGCTGGCGTAGATCTTGGCCAGCAGGCTTTGCGCCGCCCGGCTCAGGTCGTTGCCCACCGCGCGCGACAGCATGTCCATCGCCAGCGTCAGCGCCTCCAGCTCGGCCGAGTTCAGCGTCAGCGGCGGCAGTTCGAAGTTCTCGTCCAGCCGGTAGCCGACGCCGGCCTCGCCGTACACTGGGATGCCGTTGACTGACAGATCGTCGATGTAGCGGTAAATGCTGCGCACCGACACGCTCAGGCGCTCGGCCAGCTCCGCCGCGGTGATGGGCTGGCGGGCGCGGATCAGGTTGACCAGTTGGAATAGGCGTTCGGCTTTGCGCATGGGGGTGATCGTCGGCTGCGGGGTTGCCAAGTGTAGCGCCAACGCGCGGGCGGCTACACTGAATCAAGGGCCCGCCGGGCCGTCACGCGGGAGGGGATCATGGACATGCTCAGTCGCGAAAGCCTGTTGTGCCTGGTGGAGGACGTGGAGTCGGAGGACCCGATCGATTACGCCGACCTGCCGTTCGATGAGCAGAACCTGCGCGAATTGATCGTCGATTCGCTGCTGGAGCGCGAGCTGGTGTTTCGCGCGGAAGAGCCGGACGAGGCCAAGCGGATGCTGGTCTATCTGGCCGCCACCGCGCGGCTGACGCTGGAGAACATGGTGCTGCACGCCCGGCTGCTGCGGGCGGGGCTGGAAGAGGCCTAGCGCCGGTTTTGAGGATATCTTGCGCGGCGGCTGCCGGCGAAATAATCATCCGGCATGAATCGGATTATACTGGCGGTTTTCCCACCGCGAGGAAGCCGCCATGCTCCGCATTCTCGGCCGCAGCAACTCCATCAATGTCCGCAAGGTGCTGTGGACCTGCCATGAAATCGGTCTCGACTACGAGCGCGAGGATTGGGGGCGCGGCGTGCGCCCGGTCGCCGATCCGGGATTCCTGGCGCTGAATCCGTTCTCCATGATCCCGGCGCTGGTGGACGGCGAGGTGGCGCTGTCCGAGTCCAACGCCATCTGCCGCTATCTGGCCGCCAAGCACGGCCGCCACGACCTGCTGCCGGCCGATCCGGCCGCCCGCGCGCAGGTCGAGCGCTGGATGGATTGGCAGGCCGCCGATCTGAACCCTGCCTGGAGCTACGCCTTCCACGCGCTGAGCCGCAACAGCCCCGAACACCGCGACCCGGCGCGCATCGCCGACAGCGTGGCGGCGTGGAAGAAGCAGATGGCGGTGCTGGAGTCGCAGCTGGGCGAGGGCTGGGCGCGGGGCGACGCGTTCACGCTGGCCGACATCGTGCTGGGGGTGTCGGTGCAACGCTGGCTGCTGACGCCGTTCGACAAGCCGGCGCTGCCCAAGACCGAAGCCTATTTCGAGCGCCTGCGCCGCCGCCCCGCCTATCTGGCTCACGGCGGCGAAGGCGTGGCCTGATGGAGAACCGGGAGATGACGATGCAAGCGCAATGGAACGAAGTGGACGATTATTTCTGCCAACAACTGGTCCGGCAGGACGCCGCGCTGGAGGCGGCGCTGGCGGACAGCGCGGCGGCTGGCTTGCCGGCGATCAATGTGGCGCCCAACCAGGGCAAGTTTTTGAACCTGCTGGCGCGCATCCACGGCGCGCGCCGGATCCTGGAGATCGGCACCCTGGGCGGCTACAGCACGATCTGGCTGGCGCGCGCGCTGCCGGAGAACGGCCGGCTGGTGACGCTGGAGTACGAGCCCAGGCATGTCGAGGTGGCGGCCGCCAATCTGGCCCGCGCCGGCGTGGCGGGTAAGGTGGACATCATCCAGGGCGCGGCGGCGGATTCGCTGCAGCGGCTGATAGACGACGGCGCGGCGCCGTTCGACCTGGTGTTCATCGATGCCGACAAGCCGAACAATCCGGTGTACCTGGAACTGGCGCTGCGGCTGTCGCGGCCGGGCACGGTGATCGTCGGCGACAACGTCGCGCGCCAGGGCGAGGTGGCCAATCCGGCCAATCCCGATCCGGCGATCGTCGGCACCCGCCGCTTCATCGAGATGCTGGGCGGCCATCCCCGGTTGTCGGCCACCGCGATCCAGACCGTGGGCGGCAAGGGCTACGACGGCTTCGCGCTGGCCATCGTCGAACGCTGAGCGCGGACGCGAAAACGGGCGGCGCCGCGAGGCCCCGCCCGTTTCGTTTTATTGCGTGGCCGTAGCGGCCGCGCGGCTTATTGCTGGGGTTCGAACACGTCGCGCCAGCCGGTGTAGGCGGTGACGAAGGCCACCGGAATCCACAGCAGCAGGCCCAGCCCCAGCGGCAGCAGCGCCACCAGGCAGCTGACGCCCAGCACCAGGCTGGCCACCAGCAGCGGCAGCCAGTTGCTCAGGCAGGCCCTCAGGCTGGCGCGCAGCGCCGGCCAAGGATCGACGCGGTTCAGCGCCACCATGGTGGGCGCGAACCAGTAGGCCATGCCCACCAGCACGCCGCCGATCAGGGCCAGCGCGCCCAGCGCGACGGCGGCGCCGCCGGCGGTGGTGGACGTGCTCGCCCCGGCCGCCTTGCCGAGCAGGCCGCCCATCAGGCCGCCGGACACGCCCATCGCCACCGCGGCCACGATCACCGCCAGCATCAGGCCGAAGATCATCGCGCCCAGCAGCAGCAGCGGGCCGGGCATCTGGCGGAAAGCGGCGAACAGGTCGGCCAGCTCCAGCTCTTCGCCGCGCTCGGACTTGGCGGCGGCCATCACGAAGCCGGCGGCGAACAGCGGGCCGATCAGCGCGCTGGCCAGGTCGCCCAGCACCGGCACCACGCTCAGCGCGATCTGGATCACCAGGTAGACCAGGGTCAGCAGCACCCAGGTCAACGGTTGCTGGCGCACGATCTGGAAGGCTTCCACGAACCAGCGCCAGCCTCGGCCGGCGCCGACTTTGCGATGGATGGGCGGACTGTTGGTTTGCTGCATGGGGTTCTCCGGAAAGGCGCGCTCAGGCGCGGAATGTTGATCGAATATGTCGAAAGAATGCGTTTGATAGCGGCTTATGCCTGATTGTACTCAATTTGCGCCGGGGCGGCCGGTTGCCGGGAAAGGGCAAAATCGGCGATAATCTCGCGGTTTTGCGACGGCGTGCCCCTGTCGCCAGCAGCATCGAGCGCGAGGGATGGACCGTCGTACCGGTTCCCAATAGTCTTGAGGTTTTACCTGCATGGTTACCCGCACCGAGCTTGCCAACGCTATTCGCTTCCTCTCCATGGACGCCGTGGAAAAAGCCAAATCCGGCCACCCGGGCGCGCCGATGGGCATGGCGGACATCGCCGAAGTCCTGTGGCGCGATCACCTGAAGCACAATCCGGCGAACCCGGACTGGGCCGACCGCGACCGTTTCGTCCTCTCCAACGGCCACGGCTCGATGCTGATCTACAGCCTGCTGCATCTGACCGGCTACGATCTCTCCATCGACGACCTCAAGAACTTCCGTCAGCTGCATTCCAAGACGCCGGGCCACCCGGAATACGGTTACGCGCCGGGCGTGGAAACCACCACCGGCCCGCTGGGCCAGGGCATCACCAACGCCGTGGGCATGGCGATGGCCGAAAAGATGCTGGCTGCCCAATTCAACCGCGACGGCCATGAAATCGTCAACCATCACACTTACGCCTTCCTCGGCGACGGCTGCCTGATGGAAGGCATCAGCCACGAGGCCTGCTCGCTGGCCGGCACCTGGGGCTTGAACAAGCTGGTCGCCTTCTGGGACGACAACGGCATCTCGATCGACGGCCACGTCGAAGGCTGGTTCAGCGACGACACCCCGGCCCGCTTCGAAGCCTACGGCTGGCAGGTGATCCGCAACGTCAACGGCCACGACCCGGCCGAGATCGCCACCGCGATCGCCACCGCCAAGAAGAGCGCCGACAAGCCGACGCTGATCTGCTGCCGCACCACCATCGGTTTCGGCGCGCCCACCAAGCAGGGCAGCCACGACTGCCACGGCGCGCCGCTGGGCGCCGCCGAGATCGCCGCCGCGCGCGAAGGGCTGAAGTGGCCGCACGCGCCGTTCGAGATCCCGTCCGAGATCTACGCCGAATGGAGCGCCCGCGACCAGGGCGCCGTCGCCGAGATCGAATGGAACAAGCGCTTCGACGCCTACCGCGCCGCGCACCCGCAACTGGCCGCCGAGTTCGAGCGCCGGATGGCGGGCGAGCTGCCGGCCGGCTGGGCCGAAGCCCAGGCCGCCGCCGTCGCCAAGATCGCCGACGCCGCCCAGACCGTGGCCACCCGCAAGGCCAGCCAGATCGCGCTGGAAGCGTTCTCCCCGTCCCTGCCCGAGTTCGTCGGCGGCTCCGCCGACCTGACCGGCTCCAACCTGACCAACTGGTCCGGCAGCAAGTGGATAGACGGCGAAGGCAACGGCAACTACATCAGCTACGGCGTGCGCGAGTTCGGCATGGCCGCCATCATCAACGGCATGACGCTGCACGGCGGCCTGCGCCCGTACGGCGGCACCTTCCTGATGTTCAGCGAATACGCCCGCAACGCGCTGCGCATGGCTTCGCTGATGAAGATCAATCCGATCTTCGTGTTCACCCACGACTCGATCGGCCTCGGCGAAGACGGCCCGACCCACCAGCCGGTGGAACAGACCGCCACGCTGCGCTACATCCCCAACCACCACGTCTGGCGTCCGTGCGACACCACCGAGACCGCGGTGGCCTGGGCGCACGCGATCGAGCAGAAAACCACGCCGTCCAGCCTGGTGCTGAGCCGGCAGAACCTGCCCTTCGTCGCCCGCGACGCCGCGCAGACCGCCGCGATCAAGAAGGGCGGCTACGTGCTGCGCGACGCGGCCGGCGCGAAGGCCGTGCTGATCGCCACCGGCTCCGAAGTGGAGCTGGCGCTGAAGGCGCAGGAAACGCTGGCCGCCGAAGGCGTGCCGGTGCGCGTGGTGTCCATGCCGTGCACCAATGTGTTCGACGCCCAGGACAAGGCCTGGCAGCAGAGCGTGCTGCCGGCGGGCCTGCCGCGCGTGGCGGTGGAGGCTGGCCATCCGGACTTCTGGCGCAAGTACGTGGGCTTGGAAGGCGACGTGGTCGGCATCGACCACTTCGGCGAATCCGCCCCGGCCGGCCAGCTGTTCAAGGAATTCGGCTTCACCGCGGAAAACGTGGTCGCCAAGATCCGCGCCGTTCTGCGTTAAGACGTAAACAGACCACCGGTTCTCCGGTGGTCTTTTTTTGCCGTGTCATGTAGTGACGCCGCTACATTCAGTGCCCTGGAGAAGAGAGAAGCATGACCATCCGCCTCGCCATCAACGGTTACGGCCGCATCGGCCGCCAAGTTCTGCGCGCCATCTACGAAAACAAGTTGCACGACGACTTCAAGGTGGTGGCGGTCAACGCCTCCGGCGACCTGAACATCAATGCCCACCTGACCCAGTTCGACACCGTGCACGGCCGTTTCCCCGGCAGCGTCGAGCAGGATGGCGAACACCTGATCCTGAATGGCGACAAGATTCCGTTCTTCAGCACCCGCAACCCGGCCGAGCTGCCGTGGAAGGCGCTGGAAGTCGACCTGGTGCTGGAGTGTACCGGCGCGTTCACCAGCAAGGAAAAGTGCCAGGCCCATATCGACGCCGGCGCCAAGAAGGTGCTGATCTCCGCGCCGGGCGGCGACGACGTCGACGCCACCATCGTCTACGGCGTCAACCACGACACGCTGACGCCGGAGATGACCGTGGTGTCGAACGCCAGCTGCACCACCAACTGCCTGGCGCCGGTGGCCAAGGCGCTGAACGACGCGATCGGCATCAAGAAAGGCCTGATGACCACCATCCACGCCTTCACCAACGACCAGGTGCTGACCGACGTCAAGCACAAGGACCTGCGCCGCGCCCGCTCCGCCACCGACAACATGATCCCCACCAAGACCGGCGCGGCCAAGGCCGTCGGCCTGGTGCTGCCGGAACTGAAGGGCAAGCTGGATGGCTTCGCGGTGCGCGTGCCCACCATCAACGTGTCGCTGGTGGACCTGACCTTCACCGCGATGCGCGACACCTGCAAGGACGAGATCAACGAGATCCTGCAAGGCGCGGCCAAGGGCAGCATGAAGGGCATTCTGGGCTTCAACACCCTGCCGCTGGTATCCGGCGACTTCAACCACACCGAAGAAGCGTCCACCTTCGACTCCACGCTGACCAAGGTGACCGGCGGCAACCTAGTCAAGGTATTGGCCTGGTACGACAACGAGTGGGGCTTCAGCTGCCAGATGCTGCGCACCGCGCGCGCGATGTTCGGCCGCTGAGGCGGACGGCGCGAAACGGCGGGGTGGGCGGCGATTTCATGCCATTCGCCCTGTTGTTTTGTTACACAGGGCGCGCAAAAAATTTGATTGGTGTTAAAGTGACGCCGCCTGATCGGCATACACTGCCGGATAGGGGCGATCACCGGTCCGCGCGTCCAGCGCGCCGGGTACGGCGGCAGCGGACGGGAAATTTTGCGACAGCCCGCGCGTCGAAAAAGGATTGCCCGTGGTTTCGTTCCAGCCTGTTCCGCAAGACCGGCGGCCCGCCGCTTGCCGGACCGTTCCGCATCCAAACCGAGTGAGTGAAACGATGAAATTCAACAAACTCTCCGAACAGAATCTTTCCGGCAAGCGCGCGCTGATCCGCGTGGACATGAACGTGCCGCTGAAGAACGGCGTGATCGGCGACGACACCCGCATCCGCGCCAGCCTGCCCACCATCGAACACTGCCTGAAAGCCGGCGCCGCCGTGCTGCTGATGACCCACCTGGGACGTCCGACCGAGGGCGAGCCGAAGCCGGAAGACAGCCTGGCGCCGGTGGTGGCCCGCCTGTCCGAGCTGTTGGGCAAGCCGGTGCGCCTGATCGCCGACTTCCACGCCGGCGTCGAGCTGGCCCCGGGCGAAGTGGCGATGCTGGAGAACGTGCGCCTGAACAAGGGCGAGAAGAAGAACAACGACGAGCTGGGCCGCGCCTACGCCGCGCTGTGCGACGTCTTCGTCCACGACGCCTTCGGCACCTCGCACCGCGCCGAAGCTTCCACCCACGCAGTGGCCAAGTTCGCGCCGGTGGCCTGCGCCGGCCTGCTGCTGTCGGCCGAGCTGGACGCGCTGTCCAAGGCGCTGCAGGCGCCGGCCCGCCCGCTGGTGGCCATCGTCGCCGGCTCCAAGGTGTCGACCAAGCTGACCATTCTGGAAGCGCTGGCCGACAAGGTGGATCAGCTGATCGTCGGCGGCGGCATCGCCAACACCTTCCTGTTGGCCGAGGGCAAGACCATTGGCAAATCGCTGGCCGAGGCCGACCTGGTGGAAGACGCGAAACGCGTGATCGCCAAGATCCGCGCCCGCGGCGGCGACGTGCCGCTGCCCGCCGACGTGGTGTGCGCCAAGGAATTCGCCGAGACCGCCGCCGCGGCCACCAAGAACGTGGCCGAGGTGGCCGCCGACGACATGATCCTGGACATCGGCCCGGACTCCGCCAAACAGCTGGCCGCCATCATCGCCCAGGCCGGCACCGTGGTGTGGAACGGTCCGGTCGGCGTGTTCGAGTTCGACCAGTTCGGCAACGGCACCAAGACGCTGGCCCAGGCCATCGCCCAGTCCAAGGCGTTCTCGATCGCCGGCGGCGGCGACACGCTGGCGGCGATCGCCAAGTACGGCATCACCGACGACATCAGCTACATCTCCACCGGCGGCGGGGCCTTCCTGGAATTCCTGGAAGGCAAGGAGCTGCCGGCGGTGGCCATCCTGGCCGAGCGCGCGGGTTAAAGAGAAGGATCGCATGGCGGCGTTGGCCGCCATGCGTTTGAGAATATGGATATTTTGACGAACAGCGGGCGCGCGATTGGCCGCCTGGAGCGGCTGCTCCGTTATACTGGCGGGTATCCCCCCAGCAGGAGAATGTGATGTCGCTGCAAACCTGGCTGTTGTTCGTCACCACCGTGTTCTTCGTCTCCGCCACGCCCGGCCCCAACATGTTGCTGGCGATGACGCACGGCATCCATTACGGCGTGCGCCGCACGCTGATGACCTGTTGCGGGCTGATGAGCGCGCTGGGCCTGATCATGCTGGGCTCGGTGGCCGGCCTGGGCGCGCTGCTGGCGACGTCCGAGCTGCTGTTCTCCATCGTCAAGTACGCCGGCGCGCTGTACCTGGTGTACCTGGGCGTCAAGACCTGGCGCAGCCTGCCGCAGCCGGTGGCCGAGCTGCGCGAGGACGACAGCGGCAAGCACGGCCCGTGGGCCTTGTTCCGCCGCGGCTTCCTGGTGGCGATGAGCAACCCCAAGGCCTTCATCTTCTTCACCGCGCTGTTCCCGCAATTCATGAACGCGCACCAGCCGCAGGGGCCGCAGCTGGCCATCCTGGCGGCCACGTTCTATCTGATCGAGTCCTGCTGGCAACTGAGCTACGCCAGCGGCGGGGCCCGGCTGGCGCGCTGGCTGAACAGCGCGCGCCGGCTGCGCCTGGTCAACCGCTTCAGCGGCGGGGCCTTCGTCGGCGCCGGCCTGTTGCTGACCGGCCTGTCTCGACAATAACCATCACGGCTGCCGATTCGCCATCGTCAGCCGTTTTTTTCGAACCGGCCCCGCGAAGCGCGGGGCTTCCCGAAGGAGAAACTCATGGCACTCGTTTCCATGCGCCAGCTGCTGGACCACGCGGCTGAATACAGCTACGGCCTGCCGGCCTTCAACGTCAACAACCTGGAACAGATGCGCGCCATCATGGAAGCCGCCGACAAGGTCGACGCGCCGGTGATCGTGCAGGCTTCGGCCGGCGCCCGCAAATACGCCGGCGCGCCCTTCCTGCGCCACATGATCCTGGCCGCGATCGAAGAATTCCCGCACATCCCGGTGGTGATGCACCAGGATCACGGCACTAGCCCGGATGTCTGCCAGCGCTCGATCCAGCTGGGCTTCTCCTCGGTGATGATGGACGGCTCGCTGAAGTCGGACGGCAAGACCCCGGCCGACTACGACTACAACGTCGGCGTCACCCGCACAGTGGTCAACTTCGCCCACGCCTGCGGCGTGTCGGTGGAAGGCGAGATCGGCTGCCTGGGCAGCCTGGAAACCGGCATGGCCGGCGAGGAAGACGGCGTCGGCGCCGAGGGCGTGCTGGACCACAGCCAGCTGCTGACCGATCCGGAAGAGGCCGCCCGCTTCGTCAAGGACACTGGCGTGGACGCGCTGGCCATCGCCATCGGCACCAGCCACGGCGCGTACAAATTCAGCAAGAAGCCCACCGGCGACGTGCTGCGCATCGACCGCATCAAGGAAATCCACGCCCGCATCCCCAATACCCACCTGGTGATGCACGGTTCCTCCAGCGTGCCGCAGGACTGGCTGAAGATCATCAACGAATTCGGCGGCGACATCAGCGAAACCTACGGCGTGCCGGTCGAGGAGATCGTCGAAGGCATCAAGCACGGCGTGCGCAAAGTCAACATCGACACCGACCTGCGTCTGGCGTCCACCGGCGCCATCCGTCAGTTCATGGCCAAGAACCCGGCCGAGTTCGACCCGCGCAAATACCTGGCCAAGACCATCGAAGCGATGCGCGACATCTGTATCGCGCGTTACGAGGCCTTCGGCTCCGCCGGCCAGGCCAGCAAGATCAAGGCCGTCAATCTGGACGCCATGGCCAATAAATACCTGAAGGGCGAGCTCGCGCAAATCGTGCGTTGAGCGCCGGATGACGATGAATGAGGCGGGGCAGGCTTTGTAAGCAAGATGTAAAAGCGCTTGCAAGGCTTTGCCTGGGAAGCAATAATTCATTTGTCATTTCAGGAATGGGATTCGTATGCACACTGGCCTAGCTCACCCGAGCGCCGCCGGTTGCCATGCCGACTGCCCTACCCGCCCTCGCGGCGGGTTTTTTTTTGCCAATGAACGATGTTTGCGCGCCGGCATTGGCCCGGCCCGGCGGTTTGCATACACTGCCGGTATTCGGATCAAGAACCAGGAGGGACCCATGAAATTGAGCCTGCTGTATTTCGCCCGGCTGCGCGAGACGCTGGGCGTGGAGAGCGAGCAATTGGACAGCGAAGCGGCCAACGTGGCCGAGCTGCTGGCCGAGCTGCGCCAGCGCGGCCAGTCCTGGGCGCTGGAGCTGGCCGCGGACAAGGTGTTCCGGGTGGCGGTGAACCAGGAGATGGCGGGGCCGGACACGCCGCTGGCCGACGGCGACGAAGTGGCGGTGTTTCCGCCGGTGACCGGGGGCTGATATGATCGTCAACCATATCCGGGTGCAGACCGAGGACTTCGATGTCGGCGCCGAGGTCAGGCGCTGGTCGGCCAATCCGGCTTGCGGCGCGGTGGTCAGCTTCACCGGCCTGGTGCGCGATTATGGCGACCGCCAGGATGTGGTGGCGCTGGAGCTCGAGCATTATCCGGGCATGACCGAGAAGGCGCTGGCCGACATCGTCTGCGAGGCGCGCAAGCGCTGGTCGTTGAAGGGGGTGACGCTGATCCACCGCGTCGGCCGGCTGGCGCTGGGCGACGACATCGTGCTGGTGGTGGCGGCCAGCGGCCACCGCCGCGACGCCTTCGAGTCCGCGTCCTTCCTGATGGACTATCTGAAGCGGCAGGCGCCGTTCTGGAAATGCGAAATCCTGGCCGACGGCAGCCGCCACTGGGTGGACGCCAAGGCCAGCGACGAGGCGGCGGCGGCGCGCTGGGACGATCCGGCCGGCCAAGCTTGATCGGAGATTGCAAAGGGGGGGCGGACATGACGATGGACGTGATCGACTACCAGGTGTTCGGCGACGACATGCAGTATGTCGAGGTGGAACTGGACCCGGGCGAGGCCGCGGTCGGCGAGGCCGGGGCGCTGTACTACATGCAGGACGGCATCGCGATGGACACCGTGTTCGGCGACGGCTCCGGCCGCGACGGCGGCGTGTTGGGCTCCTTGCTGGGCGCCGGCAAGCGGCTGCTGACCGGCGAGTCGGTGTTCACCACGGTATTCGCCAACCAGTCGCACGGCCGGCGCAAGGTGGCCTTCGCCGCCGCCACGCCGGGCAAGATCGTGCCGGTGCATTTGCTGGAGCTGGGCGGCGTGCTGTACGCGCAGAAGGACAGCTTTCTCGCCGGCGCCAAGGGCGTCAGCCTGGGCCTGGCCTGGCAGAAGCGCATCGGCACCGGCCTGTTCGGCGGCGAAGGCTTCATCATGCAGAAGCTGGAGGGCGACGGCTACGTGTTCCTCCATGCCGGCGGCGCGCTGACCGAGCTGCAGCTGCAACCGGGCGAGACGGTGCGGGTGGATACCGGCTGCGTGGTCGCCTACCAGCCCAGCGTCGACTTCGACATCGAATACGTCGGCAAGCTGAAGAGCGCGCTGTTCAGCGGCGAGGGTCTGTTTTTCGCCAAGCTGACCGGTCCGGGGCGGGTGTGGCTGCAATCGCTGCCGCTGTCGCGGCTGGCCGACCGCATCGTCGCCGCCGCGCCGCGCGCCGGCGGGGAATCTAAAGAACAGGGCTCGCTGCTGGGCGGCCTGTTCAGCGACAAGAACTAGGTTCGCGCCGCCAGCCGTCCAACCGGTAGTGGCGGGCGCCGTCGGCGCGCAGCTCGGACGCCAGCAGCGCCACTTCCGCCAATGGCAGCGCCAACGGCGGCAGCGTCTGTTCCGGCAGCGGCCGCGCCAGGCGGCGCAGCAAGGTCAGGTGCGGGCGGTAGGATTGCGTCTCGATGGCCAAACCCGCCGCGCGCAGCTCCGTTTTCAGTCGTTCCACCCACGCGGACAGCGCCGGCGGCGAATGGGCCGGTCCGCACCAGCCCACATCGCGCCAGCTGCCGCAGCCGTCCAGAACGATGGCGGGCGGTAGATTGGCCGCCGCCCGTTCGGCGCAGTCGGCGGCCTGTTGCAGCCGCAGCGGCGTCAGTTCTCCCAGGAAAACCAAGGTCAGATGCAGCTGGGCCGCGGCAAGCGCGCGGCCGCCGGCCTGTCGCCGCAAGCGCTTCTGCCATGCTTGCAGCCCGGCCAGGCATTCCGGCGGCGGCAGGCAGGCCAGGAAGGCGCGCATGCCGGCCTCAATCCTCGTGGCGGATCAGCGCCTGGCGGCGCTTGACGAAGCCGCGCACCCGTTCGTTGTCGTGTGGCAGCCAGTGCAGCAGCTCGCGCAGGCTCTGCATCTCGCCGGCGTAGTCCTGGCCGGCCTCCTGCCGGTTTTCGGCGATGCGCAGCAGCATCGCGCAGCCATATAGGCCCAGCCGGCAGTTCAGCGTCCGCATCGCGTCGGCGTGCAGCATCTCGGCGGCGGTCTCAAGCCGGCCCTGGTTGGCTTGGTCCAGCGCGGCGCGGCTCTTGTCCTGCAGCTCGGCGTAGGCGGCGCGCGCAGCGTCGCCGCAAGCCGGCCGCGGCGCGGCCACTTCCAGCAGGCTGCCCAGCTCGTGGCGGCTGTCGGCGAAACGCAGCGCGATCGCGCGCGCCCAGTCCGGCGCGCGCTCGGCGCCTTCGCCGTCCGGCAGCTTGGCGGCCGCCGACAGCAGGCGCAGCGCGCTGGCGAAGTCGGTTTCCGGCGCGGCGATCCATTCGGCGGCTTCGGCCAGATGGGTATGGGCCTGTTGCGGCCGCTGCTGGGCCAGCGCGGTCATCGCGCGGCACACCGCCATCGTCAGCGGACCGCCGGGCAGCTCGCCCTGGCGCGCGGCGATGTCGTGCTGCAGCCGGTCCAGCTGCTGGGTCTGGCCGCTTTCGCAGCGCGCCTGCAGCAGGTCCACCATCGCTTCCGGTCCGAAGAAGCTGTTGCCGCGGCCGATGTCCACCGCGCGCTGCAGCGGCTCCACCGCCCGCGTCGCCTCGCCGCTGCGCAGCAGCGCGGTGCCGTAGTGGTGCAGCCGGCTGAAGTTGCGCGGCGAGATCGCCACCGCTTTTTCCAGCGCGCCGGCGGCGTCCGAATAGTTGCCGTCGTCGGTCAGATTCTGCGCCAGCAGGTCGTAGGCTTCGGTGTAGCGCGGGGCTTCGGCGATCACCTGGTCCAGCAGCGCGTTGGCGCCGCCGCCGTCGCCCTGCTCGGACAGGATGCGGGCGACGCCCATCTTGGCCCAGGGCAGCTCGTCCTTGGACAATACCTCGCGGTAGAGCCGCAGCGCGGCTTCGTGCAGGCCTTCGCGCGCCAGCAGCTCGCCGCATAGCCGCTGCGCGTCCAGCCGCCGCTGGCGGCTGTCGGCTTCGGCGATCAAGCCGCCCAGGGTCTGGATCGCCTGTTCGGTCTTGCCCTTGTCCAGCAGCCGGTGCGCCGGAGAGAGGAAGGCCTTGCGCCGGGCGGCCGCCTCCAGCCGGTCCAGCAGCTGCTGGGTGGTGAAGGGCTTGAGGATGTAGTCGTCGGGAACCAGCTCGGCGGCGCTGGCCACCTGGCCGTAGTTGCGCTCGCCGGTGATCATCACCCACAGCGTGGACAGCGGCAGCGCGCCGGAGCGCCGGGTCGCCTCCAGCAGCTCCTGGCCATTCATGCCCAGGCCAAGGTTGTAATCGCACAGCACCACGTCGTAGCGGCGGCCGCGCAGCCGGTTCTGCGCCTCGCCGGCGTGGCTGGCGGTTTCCGATTGGGTGACGCCGCCCATGGCCAGGATGGCGCGTATGCCCTGGGACATGCTGTGGGCGTCGTCCACGATCAGCACCGTGGTGTTTTCGTCGAATGCCATATCGCCTCTCGCGTGGGCCGGCGCGCCGGCGGAAGGGTTGCCGGGCGGGTTTATTCGCAGTCGGGGTTCAGCGCGTGCAGCCGGCGCAGGAAGCCGCGCACGCGCTCGTTGTCTTCCGGCAGCCAGTCGATCAGCCGCTGCACCTGGCGCTGCGCCTCGGCGAAGTCGCGGTTCGCCTTGTGGAGGTTTTCGCAGTTGCGCAGCAATAGCGCGCAGGCGTTCATGCTGATGCGTTCGTTCAGGGTTTCCTGCGACAGCTGGTACAGCATCGTGGCGGCCTCTTCCAGCTTGCCGTTGCCGGCCAGCTCCACCGCCTTGTTGCTCTCCTGCTGCAGCGTTTCGTAGGCGTTTTCGATGGCGGCGTGGCCGGCTTCGTGCTTGTGGGAGATTTCCAGCAGCGTGCCCAGTTCGTGGCGGCCGTCGGCGAAGCGCAGCGCGATGCCGTGTCCCCATTGCTGCGGCAGCTCGTTGCTCAGTTCGGCCGGCAGCCGCACTGCGGCGGACAGGAAGCGCTGGGCGGAGGAGAAGTCGGTTTCGCGGGCGCGCAGCTCGCCGGCCACGCCCTGCAGCTGGGCCAGCGCGTCGCTGGGCCGCTGTTGGGCCAGCGCGGTCATCGCGCGGCAGACCGCCATCGTCAGCTTGCCGCCGGGCAGCTCGTCGATGCGGCCGGCGATCTCCGCCTGTAGCCGGTCCAGCTGCTGGGTCTGGCCGCTCTCGCTGTAGGCCTGCAGCAGGTCCACCAGCACGTCGGGGCCGAAAAAGTTGTTGTTGCGGCCGATTTCCACTGCCCGCTGCAGGTAGTCGGCGGCCTTGGTCGGGTCGCCGCAGCGCAGCAGCGCGGTGCCGCAGCTCTTCAGCCGGTTGAAATTGCGCGGCGAGATCGCCACCGCCTTTTCCAGCACCACGGCGGCGGTCTGGTACTGGCCGTCGTCGATCAGGTTCTGCGCCAGCAGGTCGTAGGCGTCGGTGTAGCGCGGCGCGTCGGCGATGATCTCGCGCAGCAGCGCGTTGGATTCCTGGCTCTCGCCCTGCTCGGCGACGATGCGGGCGACGCCCATCTTGGCCCAGGGGATCACGCGCTGGGTCAGCAGCTCCTGGTAGATGGTCAGCGCCTCGCCCTGGCGGCCCTCGTTGACCAGCAGTTCGGCGGCCAGGCGTTTGGCGTCCAGCCGGTACTGCGGGTTCTGCGTCTCGCGCGCCAGCTGCAGCAGCACCTGTATCGATTGCTCCACCTTGCCCTGGGCCAGCAGCTTGTGCGCCGGCGCGAGGAAGGTCTTGCGCTGGCCGGCGAGGTTCATCCGGTCCAGCAGCAGTTGGGAGGCGAACGGCTTGAGGATGTAGTCGTCGGGGGCCATCTCGGCGGCGGCCACCACCCGTTCGTAGTGGCGCTCGCCGGTGATCATGATCCAGATGGTGGACAAGGGCAGGTTGCCGCCCTTGCGCATCGCCTCCAGCAATTCCTGGCCGTCCATGCCCTCGCCCAGGTTGTAGTCGCACAGCACCACTTCGTAGGGCTTGCCGCGCAGCCGGTTGCGGGCCTCGCTGGCGTTGCTGACGGCGTCGGAGCGGGTGATGCCGGCCATGGACAGCATGGTGCGCAGCCCCTGGCGCACGGTGTGGGAGTCTTCGATGATCAGTACGGTGGTGTTGGCGTCGAATTGCATGGTGGGTGCCGGCGCGGGGCCGGTCTCAGACGATATCCAGGTGGTCTATGCCTTCCAGCGGGTCGCGGTTGCGCGCGCTCTCGCTGTACAGCTTGATTCTCAGGCGCAGGTCGTTGATGGAGTCGGCATTGCGCAGCGCGTCCTCGTAGGTGATCAGCTCGGCTTCGTACAGCTCGAACAGCGACTGGTCGAAGGTTTGCATGCCGGCCTCGCGCGAGCGTCCCATCACTTCCTTCAGTCCGGCGATCTCGCCCTTGAACACCATGTCCGACACCAGCGGGCTATTCAGCAGGATTTCCACCGCCGCTACCCGGCCGCTGCCGGACTTGTGCGGCACCAGCCGCTGCGAAATGATGGAGCGCATGTTCAGCGACAGGTCCATCAGCACCTGCTGGTGGCGTTCTTCGGGGAAGAAGTTGAGGATGCGGTCCAGCGCCTGGTTGGCGTTGTTGGCGTGCAGCGTCGCCAGGCACAGATGGCCGGTTTCGGCGAATTGCAGGCCGTAGGCCATGGTTTCCCGATCGCGGATCTCGCCCATCAGGATCACGTCCGGCGCCTGGCGCAGCGTGTTCTTCAGCGCGATTTCCCAGTTCTCGGTGTCCACGCCGATCTCGCGCTGGGTGACGATGGATTTCTTGTGGGTGTGCACGTACTCGATCGGGTCTTCGATCGTGATGATGTGGTCCTGGTTATGGGTGTTGCGCCAATCCACCAGCGCGGCCAGCGACGTGGATTTGCCCGAGCCGGTGCCGCCGACGAAGATCACCAGCCCGCGCTTGATCAGCGCGATGTCCTTCAGCACCTCGGGCAGGGTCAGCTGGTCGAAGGTGGGGATGTCGGTGTTGATCTTGCGCAGCACCATGCCCGCCATGCCCTGCTGGATGAAGGCGCTGACGCGGAAGCGGCCGACGCCGGGCGGGTTGATCGCGAAATTGGCTTCCTTCTTCGTCTCGAACTCTTCGGTCTGGCGGTCGTTCATCACCGCGCGCACCAGCTCCTTGCTTTGCTGGGCGGTCAGCGCCTGCGGCGCCACCGGCGTGATCTTGCCGTCTATCTTCATCGCCGGCGGAAATTCGGCGGAGATGAAGATGTCGGAGGCGTTCTTGCCTGTCGCGTGCTTGAGCAGGTCGTGGATGAATTTCGAGGCCTGGTCTTTTTCCATGGCGGCGTTTCCTGCGTAAGCTGCTGATACAGTCTAGCCCGCTATCGTCGCGGCGGGCGGTCGCGGCCGGCCCCCGCCGTGGCGGGGCTCAGAACGCGTCCTTGTTGCTGGCCTTGGCGCGCGCCTCGTTCGGCGACACCATATTGCGCCGGGTCAGGTCGGACAGACACTGGTCCAGCGTCTGCATGCCGTGCTGCTGGCCGGTTTGTATCATCGAATTGATCTGGGCGATCTTGTTCTCGCGGATCAGATTGCGGATGGCCGGCGTGCCTATCATGATCTCGTGCGCGGCCACCCGGCCCGAGCCGTCCTTGGTTTTCAGCAGCGTCTGGGCGATCACCGCCCGCACCGATTCCGACAGCATCGAGCGCACCATTTCCTTTTCGCCGGCCGGAAACACGTCGACGATCCGGTCTATGGTCTTGGCCGCGCTGCTGGTGTGCAGCGTGCCGAACACCAGGTGGCCGGTTTCGGCGGCGGTCAGCGCCAGCCGTATCGTTTCCAGGTCGCGCAATTCGCCGACCAGGATCACGTCCGGGTCTTCGCGCAGCGCGCTTTTCAGCGCATTGGCGAAGCTGTGGGTCTGCAGGCCCAGCTCGCGCTGGTTGATCAGGCTCTTCTTGCTTTCGTGGACGAACTCGATCGGGTCCTCCACGGTAAGAATGTGCGAGAAGGCGTTTTCGTTGACATAGTCGATCATCGCCGCCAGCGTGGTCGACTTGCCGGAGCCGGTGGGGCCGGTGACCAGCACTAGGCCGCGCGGGTAGTTGGCGATGTCCTGGAAGATGCGCGGCGCCGACAGCTGCTCCAGCGTCAGCACCTTGCTCGGAATCACCCGGAACACCGAGGCCATGCCGCGGTTCTGGATGAAGGCGTTGACGCGGAAGCGGGCGATGCCGGGCAGCTCGAACGAGAAGTCGCACTCGTAGGTGTCTTCGAAAGTCTTGCGCTGGTAGTCGTTCATGATGTCATACACCATGTCGTGCACGTCATGGTGGTCCAGCGGCGGCAGATTGATCCGGCGGATGTCGCCGTTGACCCGAATCATCGGCGGCAGGCCGGCCGACAGGTGCAGGTCGGAAGCCTTGTTCTTGACGGTAAAAGCCAGGAGCTCGGAAATTTCCATATAATTCTCCACTATGCATAGTCGCCCGCCGGTTTTCCGTTGGCATGGCCGGATCCGCAATCCATTGTATGCGCTTGCCGGGCGGCCGGATATCCCCGCCGCGTCCGCGCCGGGCGCTTCACGGAAATGAAAACGACATGACCGATTCCCTTTCTTCCCGACTGCAGCAGGTGCGGCTGCGGCTGGACGCGGCTTGCGCCGCCGCCGGCCGCGAGCCGGGCGCCGCGACGCTGCTGGCGGTCAGCAAGACCTTTCCCGCCGATGACTTGCGCGCCGCCTATGATTGCGGCCAGCGCGCCTTCGGCGAGAACTATGTGCAGGAGTTGCAACAGAAGTGCGAGGCGCTGGCCGGCCTGGATATAGAATGGCACTTCATCGGGCCCCTGCAGTCGAACAAGACCCGCGTCGTCGCCGAGCGCGCGCACTGGGCGCACTCGATCGACCGGCTGAAGATCGCCGAGCGGCTGTCGGCGCAGCGCCCGGACGGTTTGCCGCCGCTGAACGTCTGCGTGCAGGTCAACGTGTCCGGCGAGGACAGCAAGAGCGGCTGCGCGCCCGAGGAGGCCGCGGCGCTGGCGCGCGCGGCGGCGGCGCTGCCCAGGCTGCGCCTGCGCGGCCTGATGTGCATTCCGGAACCGACGCAGGACGCCGTCCGGCTGGCGGCGCAGTTCGCCAGGCTGCGCGGCCTGCAGCAGCAGCTGAACGCCGAGGGGCTGGCGCTCGACACATTGTCGATGGGCATGTCGGCCGATCTGGAGGCGGCGGTGGCCGAAGGCGCCACGCTGGTGCGGGTGGGCTCGGCCATCTTCGGCCAGCGCGACTACCAACATTGAACATCCCGGTTTCCGGCGCGCGCCGGAGCCGACGCATACACAAGGGGACGTTATGCGGATCACATTCATCGGCGGCGGCAATATGGCCGGCGCCATCATCGGCGGGCTGGCCCGCCAGGGCGGCCACCGCATCCACGTGGTGGAGCATCAGCAGGACAAGCTGGACCAATTGGCGGCCGACTACGGCTGCAGCGGCGGCCAGGCGCTGCCCGAGCGCTTTTCCGCCGACGACGTGGTGGTGCTGGCGGTCAAGCCGCAGCAGCTGCGCGAGCTGTGTCTGGCGCTGGCGCCTGTGCTTAACGGCGCGCTGACGGTGTCGATCGCCGCCGGCATCCGTCTGGACGCGCTGGCGCGTTGGCTGGGCAGTCGCCGCATCGTGCGGGTGATGCCCAACACCCCGGCCATGGTCGGCAAGGGCGTGTCCGGCCTGTACGCCGACGCCGCGGCGTCCGCCGCCGACCGCGAGGCGGCCGAGACTGTGATGCGCGCCGCCGGCCTGACCGTGTGGCTGGCCGACGAGGCCGGCATCGACGACATCACCTGCGTGTCCGGCAGCGGCCCGGCCTATGTGTTCTATTTCATTGAAAGCATGATAGAGGCCGGCGTGAAAGCCGGCTTCAGCGAAGCCCAGGCGCGCGAGCTGGCGCTGGCGACGTTCGACGGCGCGGTGGAGCTGGCGCGGCAGAGCCCGCTGCCGGTGGCCGAGCTGCGCCGGAACGTGATGTCCAAGGGCGGCACCACCGAGCGCGCGATCGCGCGCTTCGAAGCCGAAGGCGTCAAGGCGGCCATCGTCGCCGGCGCGATGGATTGCCGCGACCGCTCGATCGAGATGGGCCGCGAACTCAGCCAGGAGTGATGCCGCATCATGTTCGTTTCTACCTTGCAATCCCTGATCCAGATTCTGACCGACCTGTTCGCGCTGGTGCTGGTGCTGCGCTTCTACCTGCAGGTTGCCCACGCGCCGTTCAAGCACCCCTTGTGCCAGTTCGTGGTGGCGGCCACCAACTTCCTGGTGCTGCCGACGCGCAAGCTGGTGCCGTCGGTGCGCAGCTACGACACCGCCACCTTGCTGCTGGCCTGGCTGGTGTGCCTGCTGGCGCGGGTGCTGATGGTGCTGCTGTGGTGGCGGCCGGAGATCTTCGCGCTGCCGCAGGCCTGGATGGTGCTGTCGCTGTGGTCGGTGCTGGCGGTGTTCCAGCTGTCGCTGAAGCTGCTGTTGGGCGCGGTGATCGTCCAGGCGGTGCTCAGCTGGGTCAATCCCTACAATCCGCTGGCGCCGGTGCTGGACAGCCTAACCCGGCCGTTCCTGCGCCCGTTCCGCCGCGCGGTGGTGGGCGGGGTCGATTTGGCGCCGATGGCGTTGTCGGTGATCGTCTGGGTGATCCTGGCGGCGCCGGTCGCCTGGCTTGAAGCAGTGTTCTTGACCCAACTCAATGTCATGGGATGATAAAACAGGTTATTTGTCATACTTTTGACAATGGCCGCCCGTCCGGGCGGCCACGTGAAACGCGATAGGGAGAACCTCGATGAAAAAAACCTTGCTCGCCGCCCTGCTGCTGGGCGCAGCCGCCGCGCCGGCGATGGCGAACATGCAGCTGGCGCAGAAATACAGCTGCACCGCCTGTCACACGGTGGACAAGAAGCTGGTCGGCCCCGCGTACAAGGATGTGGCAAAGAAATATGCCGGCGACAAGGGCGCCGAGGCCAAGCTGATCGCCAAGGTGAAGAACGGCGGCTCCGGCGTTTGGGGGCCGATCCCGATGACCCCGCACCCGAATATTCCCGACGCCGACCTGAAGGCGCTGGTGAAGTGGGTGCTGAGCCAGAAATAAACACCGGCATCCGGCTGTAATGAGGCAAGTCCGCAACGGATTCGCCCGGATTCAAAGGCGGCTTTTGCCGCCTTTGAACTTGTCAGCGGACATCGGGTCGAAACCGGCATTCCCATTATATTTCTGCCAATTCGGGCGGACTTGTTATCGGTACTGAAACGGGCTATATAAAATGTTAGTGCAATCGGTGATTATTGGGATTCGCGCTGAATACAGTTGCGCAAACATTAGCCCGCCGGTAATCTTCTCCGCCTGTTGCCAACTCTATGCTGGAAGCACCAAACATGGCCAAGCTGACCGAACAGGATATCCTCAACTGGGAAGGCGATGATTACATGAACGCCGACCACCTTGAGTTTTTCAAGGACCGGTTGTTGCAAATGCAGCAGGAGTTGCTGGTAAACGCCAACGCTACCGCCAACCACCTGCAAGAACAGGAAGCCACGCCCGATCCGGCTGACCGCGCAACTCTGGAAGAAGAGTACGCGCTGGAGCTGCGCACTCGCGACCGCGAGCGCAAGCTGCTGCAAAAGATCCAGGCGTCCATCCGCCAGATCGATGACGGCTCCTATGGCTTCTGCGAAGACACCGGCGAACCCATCGGCCTGAAGCGCCTGATGGCCCGTCCGACCGCCACGCTGTCGGTCGAGGCGCAGGAGCGCCGCGAACGGATGAAGCGCCAGTACGCCGACTAAGCGTCGCCTCTTCCCGACATCAAGCGCCACCGCCGCCAGGCCGTGGCGCTTTTTGTCTGGCGGTTGTCACCCGCGGACAAATCCGGTTATCTTGCTGCTATGCAGAAAACGACATAGCCACAAGGGACTACCGCATGCAACGCCAGACCGACGACGTCAGAATCCGTGAAATCAAGGAACTGCTTCCCCCGATCGCCCACCTGTACGAACTGCCGATCAGCGAATCGGCGTCCGAGCTGATCTACAACACCCGTCGCGAGATCTCGGCCCTGCTGCGCGGCGAGGACGACCGGCTGCTGGTGGTGATCGGCCCCTGTTCCATCCACGACGTCGACGCCGCGGTCGAGTACGCCCAGAAGCTGGCGCCGCTGCGCGCCGCGCTGGCGGACGAGCTGGTGGTGGTGATGCGGGTGTACTTCGAGAAGCCGCGCACCACCGTCGGCTGGAAGGGCCTGATCAACGACCCGCACCTGAACGAGTCCTACGACATCAACGCAGGCCTGCGCATCGCGCGCCGCCTGCTGCTGACGCTGAACAGCCTGGGCATGCCGGCCGCCACCGAATTCCTGGACATGATCACGCCGCAGTACTTCGCCGACCTGATCAGCTGGGGCGCGATCGGCGCCCGCACCACCGAAAGCCAGGTGCACCGCGAGCTGGCCTCTGGCCTGTCCTGCCCGGTGGGCTTCAAGAACGGCACCGACGGCAACCTGAAGATCGCCGTCGACGCGATCCGCTCGTCCAGCGTGCCGCACCATTTCCTGTCGGTGACCAAGACCGGCCATTCCGCCATCGTCTCCACTGGCGGCAACCCGGACTGCCACGTGATCCTGCGCGGCGGCAAGGAGCCCAACTACTCGGCCGAGCACGTGCGCGCCGCCGCCGCTGAGCTGGCCGCCGTCGGCCTGCCGCAAAAGCTGATGGTGGACTTCAGCCACGCCAACAGCCGCAAGGACTACCGCCGCCAGATGGAAGTCAGTACCGATGTCGCCGGCCAGATCGCCGGCGGCGAGCGCGGCATCTTCGGCGTAATGGTGGAGAGCCATCTGGTGGAGGGCCGCCAGGACCAGAAGCCGGGCTGCGAGCTGAAGTACGGCCAGAGCATCACCGACGGCTGCCTGGGCTGGGACGATACCGAGAAGCTGCTGCGTCAGCTGGCAGACGCGGTCAAGGCGCGCCGCGCCGCCGCGTAAGCGCCAGCCGGTTTCGGCCGCCCGATGCCCCGCCTTGGCGGGGCATCGTCGTTTCCGCTTCGACTCAGGGCGCCGAAACCAGGCGGTCGGCCATCGCCTTCAGCGCCCGCATCTGCAGCCCGCTCTTCCAGGCGTAGGCCGGGCCGGTGTAACCGAACCAGTCCCAGCAGCCCTGGGGATTGACCGCCGAGGTGGTGGTCTGCGGATACAGCACCAGGATGCGGTTGCTGTCGGCCCAGTTGTTGTAGCCGGCATGGGCGTAGAAGGCGTCGCCCACCTTGCCGGCGTACTGCTGGCAGCCGTGGAGCGCGATGTGAACGCGGCAGGCCTCGCCCTCGGCGCAGGCGCGCGGCACGTAGACGAAGCCTTCGTCCGCCAGGCTGCTGCCGGCGGCGGCGTAGGGCTTCTGGTTGAAGCGGACGATGCGGCCGGTCAGCGCCTGGGATCGGGCTTGTAGTCCGTCGTAGATGTGCTTCAGGATCAGGCCGGCCTGGTCGTAACCCTGGCCCTGCCAAGTGCAGTGGTTGATGTAGGGAGACGCGGTGGCGCTGCAGTCGTTGCCGTAGGCCGGGGTGATCTGGGCGTGGCCGGCCGGCAGCTGTTTCTGATAGGCGATTTGCGCCGCCGGCATGCCGGCCAGGCGAAAGAACTCGGCCGCCTCGTCCACCACCTGGGTTTTCACCGTGTTGTCCTGGCTGCCGCTGAACAGATAGACGCGGCGTTGGGCCAGCTGGTCCAGCGGGTCGATCTGGCGCTGGGCGGCGAACTGCCGGGCGTATTTCAGCAGTTGCGCGGCGGCGGGAGGCTGGCCGGCGTTCATGCAGGGGCCGGCGCCGGCCAAGGCGCCCTTGGCGCAATAGTACGGTCCGCCGGCCACCACGCCGGCGCCGACCACCGATGCGGAATAGGCGACCTGGTACTGCGCCGCCATGAAGGCGCCGGACGACAGGCCGGAAACCGACGATTGCCTGGCATCGCCATGGAAGGCGGGCAGCGGATCGGCGGCCCAGGCCGCCAGCGGCAGCGCGGCGGCCAGGCACAGCAAGGATTTGAGTTTCATCAACGCTCCTCGGAAGCATGCCGGCGCGGCCGGCGGGATGGGAAGGCGGAAAACAGCGAGCGGGTGTTCATGATGAAAATGGCAAATCATCGCGCAAATGGCAATGACAATTGTCGACTTTTCGTCGGCGAGGCGAAGCGGACTGCCCGGCAAGGCGCCGCGCGGCCTGCTTTCCAGGCCGGGGCCGCGCGGGCCCCGGCGGACGCGGCTTAGCGCGCGGAGGCGGCGGTGGCGCCGCCGATCAGCTTGGCGACGGACTGCGCCAGCGCGGCGTTGGGCAGCGCGAAGAACAGGCCGCCGCGGCCGTTCTGGGCGCTGGCGCAGTTGCCGGACAACGCGCCCTCCTGGTTCATGTCGCCGAAGATCGCGTAGGCGGTGCCGCCGCCGGTGCTGACGCCGATCTTGGCGTGGTTGAAGTTCTTGCCCAGGCCGCCCTTCAGCGAGAAGGTCTGGCCGCCCCAGCTGCCGGAGGTGGCGATGGCCACCGGGCCCGGCGTCGGCAGGCCGCTGTCCCAGCAGGCCGGCGCGCCGGACTGGGTGGTGGAGGGGATGGCGTAGCTCTTGCTGGCCTCCCACCAGGTGGCGGCGCGCAGCGGGATGCCGCCCAGTTCGGCCGACACCAGCTGCCAAGGCGGCACCTGCAAGGCCGACGGCTTGGAAATCAGCGTGACGCCGCTGGACAGTTTGCTGACCTGAGGCGTCGCGCTGGCGGATTGCTGCCCCAGCTGGCCGACTGCGGCCTGGATGTCGGCCGGCCCGCCGTTCCTGACGATCTGCGGGTTGCCCGGATCGGTGACCGCGCTGGCGTTGGCCAGGCCTTGCAGCAGCGCCAGCACGTCGTCGTGGCTCAGCTTTAGCGAGAAGAAGTGCTGGCTGACTTCCACGTCGTTGTCGGCCACGCAGCCCAGGGTGTTGCCGTCGCTGGTGCGGGGGTAATGCGCGTTGCCGGAAGCCGGCCACGACGGCGTGCTCACCTGCATCACCACGCCGTTGCCCTGGTCGTCCCAGGCCAGCACGCCCTTGGAGTGGCCCCAGGGCGCGTTGCAGGCGTTGCCGGAGCAGGAGGGGATGGCCGGGTCATCGTAGAACTGGTCGTTCCACACCACGTAGTTCAGCGCGCCGTTGTAGATCTGGCTGAAGGTGGCGCCCACCGGATCCGCCGGCGTATCGCCGACGCAGCCGCCGCCCTGGCTTAGGCTGGGCTGGCTGCTGCTGGCGTAGACATACTGCTGGCTGAAGCTCTTGCCGCTGGCGTAGCTCTGCGGGCTGCCGCCGAACTGGCAGCTGTTCACCTGGGCCGAATTGCCGCAGCCGGGAAAGGAGGCCGCGTTGAATTTGAAGGCGAACCACCAGTTGACGGGGTGGCTGGCGTCCAGCAGCGGCGACGGGGCGGCGTGGCTTTGCAGCGCGGCCGCGGCGAGCGCCAGGCTCAGGCAGGCGCGGCGCCAAGAAGGCAGGGTGGGCATGGCATTTCTCCTTTGATCGATATTGTTAAGTACGAGCCGCGAGTGCGGCCGCGCCATGCTGATTGAATATTATGTAGGGAGTTTTAAGCCGGTTGTCACTGCAACACTCATTAACCAAGTGCTGATTTATCCACAACTTTCCGCGATGCCAAAAGTTATCCACATCCCGGCAAGCGACAAGAAAAACGGGTAAAATGGACAAATGCGCGAACTCGACACCCTGATCGTCTCCAGACCCGGCGTCACCCCATCGCGGGGTGAGGGGGAGGAGTGCGCGCGCATCCCGGGAGCCTAGCTCCGTCCCCCTCAAGCCCCGCCGCACGCGGCCGGGCTTGTCTTGTTGGCATCAAACGCCCAGCCGTCGGCATGTCTCGACATGGAGTTTTTTGACAATGACGCAAAACATCTACGACACCCCTGAGTTTTTCCATGGCTACAGCCAGTTGAACCGTTCCGTCCATGGCCTGGCCGGCGCGCCGGAATGGCCCAGCCTGCAAACGTTGCTGCCTGAGCTGGCGGGCCGCGCGGTGGCCGATCTGGGCTGCGGCTACGGCTGGTTCTGCCGCTGGGCGCGCGAAGCCGGCGCCGGCTCGGCGCTGGGCCTGGATGTCTCGGAAAAAATGCTGGCCCAGGCCGCGGCGATGACGGCCGACGACGCCATCGAATACCGGCGTCAGGACCTGGAAAGGCTGCAATTGCCGTTAGCCGCCTTCGATCTGGTCTACAGCTCGCTGACCCTGCATTACATCGCCGACCTGGCTGGCCTGTTGGCCGCCTGCCATCAAGCGTTGAAGCCGGGCGGCCGCCTGGTGTTCTCGATCGAGCATCCGATCTTCATGGCTGCCCGGCAGCCGCAATGGCTACAGGACGCGCAAGGACAGCGGTGCTGGCCGGTCAGCGGCTACCAGGACGAGGGCCCGCGCGTCACCCACTGGCTGGCCGACGGCGTGATCAAGCAGCACCGCACCATCGGCACCTTGCTCAACCAGGTGATGGCGGCAGGCTTCACGCTGCGCCACGTCGAGGATTGGGGGCCCAGCGCCGGGCAAGTGGCGGCGATGCCGGAGCTGGCGGAGGAAAGGGAACGGCCGATGCTGCTGCTGGTGGCCGCGCAGCGTTAGAGCCTGTGCAATGTCTGCTGCGCGTCGTGAGAGGTAACACGGCGAGTACTGTTTCAGAATGCTCATGCACCGTATGTGCACTCCGCTTCTTCAGCTGTTTTCGCCTTGTTTCGCCTTTGCTCGCGAGCCTTTGAACAGGCTCTCGGATCGGTCCGCATGCAGACAAAAGCCCCCGCAAAGCGGGGGCTTGGTCATGGGGCGGCGGAAGGGTCAGATGGCCGAGGCCAGCCTCGAGCCCTGGTCGATGGCGCGCTTGGCGTCCAGCTCGGCCGCCACGTCGGCGCCGCCTATCAGGTGCACCGGCTTGCCGGCGGCTTGCAGCGGCGCCTGCAGTTCGCGCAGCGGGTCCTGGCCGGCGCAGATCACCACATTGTCCACCGGCAGCACTTGCTGCTCGCCCTTGACGGTGATGTGCAGGCCGGCGTCGTCGATCAGGTCGTAGCTGACGCCGGACAGCATCTTCACCCGCTTCATCTTCAGGCTTTCGCGGTGGATCCAGCCGGTGGTCTTGCCCAGGCCTTCGCCCACCTTGCTGGTCTTGCGCTGCAACAGGTAGACCTCGCGCGGGCTCGGGTGAGGCTGCGGTCCTTGCGGCGCCAGGCCGCCGGCGGTGTCGCCGCTCATGTCCACGCCCCACTCGCGCATGAAGGCTTCGGCGTCCAGCGAGGTGGAGCGGCCCTCGTGGCACAGGTATTCGGCGGTGTCGAAGCCGATGCCGCCGGCGCCGATGATGGCCACTTTCTTGCCCACCGGCTTCTTGTGTTTCAGCACGTCCAGGTAGTTGAGCACCTTGGGGTGGTCGACGCCGGGGATGGCCGGCAAGCGCGGCGCGATGCCGGTGGCCAGCACTACTTCGTCGAAGCCGGAAAGATCATCAGCGGCGACGCGGGCGCCCAGCTTGAGCTCGACGCCGGTGGTTTCGATGCGGCGCTTGAAGTAGCGCAGCGTTTCGTAGAACTCTTCCTTGCCCGGAATCTGCTTGGCGACGTTGAACTGGCCGCCGATCTCGGCCGCGGCGTCGAACAGCGTCACCGCGTGGCCGCGCTCGGCGGCGACGGTGGCGAAGGCCAGGCCGGCCGGGCCGGCGCCGACCACGGCCAGCTTTTTCGGCGCGGCGGTTTTTTCGTAGTTCAGCTCGGTTTCGCGGCAGGCGCGCGGATTGACCAGACAGGAGGTCAGCTTGCCCTGGAAGATGTGGTCCAGACAGGCCTGGTTGCAGCCGATGCAGGTGTTGATCTCGTCGCCGCGGCCCTCGGCCGCCTTGTTGACGAAGTCCGGATCGGCGAGGAAGGGGCGAGCCATCGACACCATGTCGGCGCAGCCGCCGGCCAGGATCTCTTCGGCTACTTCCGGCGTGTTGATGCGGTTGGTGGTGATCAGCGGGATCTTCACCGCGCCCATCAGCTTCTTGGTCACCCAGGCGAAGCCGCCGCGCGGCACCATGGTGGCGATGGTGGGCACCCGCGCCTCGTGCCAGCCGATGCCGGTGTTGATGATGGTGGCGCCGGCCTTTTCGATCTCGCGGGCCAGATGCACCACCTCGTCCCAACTGCTGCCGTCCTGCACCAGGTCCAGCATCGACAGCCGGTAGATGATGATGAAGTCGCTGCCCACCGCCGCGCGCACCGCCTTGACGGTTTCGATGGCGAAGCGGATGCGGTTTTCGAAGCTGCCGCCCCAGTCGTCCGTCCGCTTGTTGGTGGCGCGGGCGATGAACTGGTTGATCAGATAGCCTTCCGAACCCATCACCTCAACCCCGTCGTAGCCGGCTTGCTGGGCCAGCTTGGCGCAGTTGGCGAAGTCGGCGATGGTTTGCCAGACGTCGGCGTCGGACAGCTCGCGCGGGGTGTAGAAGTTGATCGGCGCCAGCAGCGGCGAGGCCGACACGCACTTTTCCTGGAAGCTGTAGCGGCCGGAGTGCAGGATCTGCAGCGCGATCTTGCCGCCTTCGCGGTGCACCGCGTCGGTGACCAGGCGGTGGTTTTCCACCTCGTGCGCGTCGGACAGCTGGGCCGCGCCCTCGGCCACGCAGCCTTCGGCATTGGGGCCGACGCCGCCGGTGACGATCAGCGCTACCCCGCCCCGCGCGCGCTCGGCGTAGAAGGCGGCCATTTTTTCGAAGCCGTTCGGGGATTCTTCCAGGCCGGTATGCATCGAACCCATCAGCACGCGGTTTTTCAGCGTGGTGAAACCCAGGTCCAGCGGGGCCAGCAGGTGCGGGTAAGCGCTCATGTTTCTTCCTCGTGTCCGTTATGTAGCGGTTCGGGCGGGGCGCGCCCAAGCCTTTGATTCGTCTGGCGATGTCAACCCTGTGGCCAAGATACTTACTGGTAAGTAAGTTGTCAATGGAATCGCCGGCTGCCGGCCGCGGCTGCCGCTATAATCGGCTGGATGGCCATTCGAATATGACAAAGGAGAACAATATGTGCGAAACATCGCGCCATGAGCGCGCCGATTGCCTGGCCTCGCTGGAGGAGCGCCCGCTCGGCCGCCGCGGTTTTCTGAAATTGGCCAGCCTCGGCGGCGGCGCCGTGCTGCTGGGCAGCTTCCTGTCCCGGACCAGCTGGGCGGCGGGCGGCACCGACGCCCTGCTGCTGTCTTGCATGGATTACCGGCTGGTCCACGCTGTCGGCGAATTCATGGACGGCCTGGACCTGCGCGGCAAGTACGACCACATCGTGCTGGCCGGCGCCTCGATGGTATCGATCACCGACAAGTTTCCCGACTGGAACGCCACTTTCTGGCAGCACCTGAGCGTGGCGATAGACCTGCACCACATCAAGCGGGTGGTGCTGCTGGACCACCGCGACTGCGGCGCCTACAAGGTGGCGTTCGGCGAGGATTTCGCGCAGGACCCGGGCAAGGAAACCCGCATCCACGCCAAGGCGCTGCTGAAGCTGCGCGACGAAATCCTGGACAAGCATCCGGCGCTGGCGGTGGAAACCTATCTGATGGCGCTGGACGGCAAGGTGGAGGTCATCGCGGCCTGATGCTCCAGCTCCCGCCCGCGCCGGCCGGTCTTGGAGCCGCTAACAAACCTCGCAGAGAACCTGAGCCAAGGCGCGCCGACGCAGGATCAGGGGTTTGCTTAGCGGCTCTTATTCGCCGTGCTGGTCGGCGGCGCGGCGGTAGGCCAGGCGCGCTTCGATCATGTCGACGAAGCGCGCCAGATTGGGGTAGCGGCCGCGGCCATCGCCCTTCACCGCGATCTGGGCGACGAAGGACAGCTGCACATCGGCGCCGGTGAGGCCGTCGCCGACGAAGTAGTCGCGGCCCGCCAGTTCGCCGTCCAGATAACCGAGGTGGTTTTGCAGCTCGCCGTGGATGCGGGGATGCAGCGGCGCGCCGGCCTCGCCCAGCCGGCCGACGTAGAGCTGCAGCAGGATGGGCAGCATCGCCGAGCCTTCGGCGTAATGCAGCAGTTGGACGTAGCGGTTGTAGTCGGGCGAGGCGATGTCCGGCGCGAAGCGGCCCTGGCCATACGTGCGGATCAGGTAGTCGATGATGGCGCCGGACTCGATCAGCACCGCGTCGCCGTCGCGCA
The DNA here is from genome assembly GCF_059047085.1 of Chromobacterium sp. INPA-IVC. Classification (NCBI taxonomy): domain Bacteria; kingdom Pseudomonadati; phylum Pseudomonadota; class Betaproteobacteria; order Neisseriales; family Chromobacteriaceae; genus Chromobacterium; species Chromobacterium sp. INPA-IVC. Next base: position 239,169 of record NZ_JBTNLS010000007.1, read on the forward strand.
GCACCGGCGCCTTGCCCAGCGGGTGGACGGCTTTCAGCTCCGGCGGCGCCAGCCGGGTCTGAGGGTCGCGCTGGTAGCGGATCACCCGGTAATCCAGCCCCAGCTCTTCCAGCAGCCAGGTGACGCGCCGCGAGCGCGATTCATTCAGGTGGTGCACTTCTATCATGGCGAAACTCCAGTCGAAATGGGGAACAGGCGGCGCTCAGGCGGGGACGATCCTGGCCAGCCAGGCCAGGATATCGCCTTCCACCTCGGCGCGGTTGCTTTCGTTCAGCATCTCGTGCCGTCCGCCGGGGTAGACCTTGCTTTGCAGGTCCAGCACGCCGGCGTCGCGGTAGCGGATTTCCAGTTGCCCCAGCGCCAGCCGGCCCAGGCTGACCGGGTCGCGGCTGCCGGCGAACAGCAGCACCGGGCAGCGGCGGTTGATGCCCTGCCCCGCCGCCTCGCCTTGCTCCATGGCCACGATGCCGGCGAACAGATCGGCCCACAGGCCCGGCGCCGGATCGAAGCCGCAGTCCGGATCGGCGAGGTAGGCGTCCACTTCGGCCGGGTCGCGGCTCAGCCATTCCATCTTGGTCCGCCACGGCGGAAAGCCCAGATTGAAGCTGCCGAACACCAGCGCGGCCATCAGCCGGCTGGGCCGGTCCCAGCCCTTGCGCCGTCCCAGGAAGCGGGCGACGGCGCCCAACAGCCGCGCCAGCGGCCGCTGGCGGTAGCCGGTGGACGACAGCATCAGGCCGGCCAGCTGGCCGCCGTAGCGCAGGAAGTGGGAGCGGGCGATGAAGCTGCCCATGCTGTGGCCGAACAGGATGACCGGCAGGCCGGGATGGCGCTCCGCCGCGTGGCGGCGCGCGGTCTCCACGTCGTCTACCACCTTGCGCCAGCCGTCGTCGGCGGCGAAGAAGCCGCGCGGCGCGGCCGAGGCGCCGTGGCCGCGGTGATCGTGCGCGTACACCGCGTAGCCGGCGGTCGTCAGCGCCCCGGCGAAGCGCTGGTAGCGCGCCGCGTATTCGCTCATGCCGTGAGAGATCAGCACTGCGGCGCGCGGCGGGCCGTCCGGCAGCCATTCGCACAACGGAATGGCTTCGCCGTCGGCGGCGGTCAGAATGGTACGGTGCATGCGCTTGCCCTTGCGTTGGTGGAGCGGGTTTTCCAGGCCGCGGCGGGCGGCCGTCGCGTCAGCCAAGCAGCGGCCGGCTGTCGAAATGCGGATTGGTCAGCGAAGTCAGTACGTGGTCGCGCCAGGCGCCGTCGAGAAACAGGTAATCCTTGGCCTGCCCTTCGACGGCGAAGCCCAGCCTTTGCAGCAGCGCGGCGCTGCGGACGTTGTGCGGCTGGTAATTGGCCTGAATGCGGTGCAATAGCAACTCGTTGAAGGCGAAGGCGATGGCCGCCTGCAGCGCCTCGCGCATCAGGCCCTGCCCTTCGCGCGCGCGGTCGATGCCGTAGCCCAGGTGGCAGGCCTGGAACACGCCGCGGACGATGTTGCTGAAGCTGACGGTGCCGATGATCCGTTCCGGCTCGGCCGGCGTCGTCAGCAGGAAGCGAGCGCTGGCGCCCTCGTCCCAGTTGCGGGCGGCCTGGCGCAGCTGCATCGTCCAATGGGATTCGGTATAGAACAGCGGTCCGGCGGTCGGGTTCCACGGCTCGAGGTGGGCGCGGTTGCGCAGCTGGTAGTCGAGCACGGCGGCCGCCTTGTCCGGATGAGCCGGCAGCAGCCGCAGGCGGGGCGTGTCGAGTATCGGTTGGGCGACGGTCATGGCATGGCGTTTTTATGACAAGGCAGTAGATAGTAGTCGCAACGCCGGGCAATGCTCAAGCCATGCCGCCGGCGAGAGGCCGGCGGCGGGAGGCTCTGGCGGCGGAATCGCTGGCATAAGCTTGCCAGGCTGCCGCCTGGTTTCAGCCGGTCAGCCGTTCCAGCGCCTCGCGGTACTTGGCGGCGGTCTTCTCGCGCACGTCCAGCGGCACGCTTGGGGCCGGCGCCTGCTTGTTCCAGCCGGAGGCCTCCAGCCAGTCGCGGACGAACTGCTTGTCGAACGACGGCGGGTTGCTGCCCGGCTGGTAGCTGTCGGCCGGCCAGAAGCGGCTGGAGTCCGGCGTCAGCGCCTCGTCCATCAGCGTCAGCGTGCCGTCGGCGTCCAGGCCGAACTCGAACTTGGTGTCGCAGATGATGATGCCGCGCGTCGCCGCGTAGGCGGCGGCGGTCTGGTACAGCAGGATGGCGGTGTCGCGCACCTTGGCCGCCAGCTCCTTGCCGACGATGGCCTCGCATTGGGCGAAGCTGATGTTCTCGTCGTGATCGCCCACCGCCGCCTTGGTGGACGGGGTGAAGATCGGCTCGGGCAGCTGGTCCGCCTCGCGCAGGCCGGCCGGCAGCGCGATGCCGCAGACCGAGCCGGATTGCTGATATTCCTTCCAGCCTGAGCCGGCCAGGTAGCCGCGCACCACAGCCTCGATCGGCACCGCCTTCAGCCGCTTGGCGACCACCGCTCGGCCCTCCACCTGCGGCAGGTCTTCCGCCGCCACCACGTCTTCCGGCTGGTCGCCGGTCAGGTGATTGGGCACCACGTCCTTGAGCTTGTCGAACCAGAAGTTGGAGATCGCGGTCAGGATCTGGCCCTTGGCCGGGATCGGGTCGTCCAGGATCACGTCGAAGGCGGACAGCCGGTCGGTGGCGATCATCAGCATGCGCTGGTCGTCGATCTCATAGAGGTCGCGCACCTTGCCGGAGTAGATCTTGCGCAGGCTTTTCAGGTGGGTGGTGTTCAGTCCGGTCATCATGCTTCCTTCGCGGGCAGGGGTTTCTGTTGGATTCGTTTCAGCGCTTCGCGCCGCGACAGCGGCGACAGCGCGATGGCGGACGCGACGAAGCCGCGCACGGCCTCGGCGTCGGTGTAAGCGTATTCGCGCAAGGCCCAGCCTATCGCCTTGCGGATGAAGAATTCAGGGTCGGCGGCGTTGGCCGCGCAGTAGCGGAACAGCCGCTCGACGTCGGTGTCGCGCTTCCAGTACAGCTGGTGCAGGATGGCGATGCGGCGCAGCCAGAAATCGCCGTCGCCGGACAGCCTGTCCATGTCGGTTTGGAGATCGCGCCGGGCGCGGACCAGCTCGCCTATGATCCAGGCCGCCAGGCCGTCGACGGTGTCCCACCACGATTTGTCGGCGACCAGCGCTAGCAAGCGAGGCAGGGCGGCCGCCGGCAATTCGGCGGCATGGCGGGCCAGCAGGTCCACCGCCACGTACTGGAATTCGCGCTCCGGCTGCCGCCACAGCGCGTCGGCCAGTTCCAGCCAGCCGTCGGGGCCGGCCGCGTCCTGCGAGCGGATCCACGCTCCGGCGGCTTTGCGCCTGGCCGGCGCGGCGACGCCGAGGAAGTCGAACCGGTCGCGCATATAGGCGCGCATCGCCGGCGCGCGCGCCGGATCGGCGGCGGCGGCCAGCGCGTCACGCAGATCGTCTATCGCGCCCATCAGCAGGCCTCCTGGTCGAAGAACACCATATCCCGGTAAGGCTGGGCGCGGCAGGCGGCGAGGCGGCTTTGCAGCGAGCCGACGTGCAGCTCCAGCCGGTGGCCGTCCGGGTCCAGAAAATAAAACGAGTCGCCCTCGCTATGGTTGTCTTTCCACATGCCGACGCCGGCCGCGCTGAGCCGTTCGGCCCAGGCCGGGAAATCGGCGGGCGCGACGTCGAACGCGTAATGGGTGTAGCCGCTGCCGGGTTCGGGCGCGTCCAGCGACAGGCACAGCCACAGGCCGCCCAGGCTCAGGTAGGCGCCGCCGGCCCAGCGCGCGTGCGGACGGGCGCCGAGCAGGCCGTGGTAGAAGTCCCAGGACCGGTCGAGGTCGGCGACCGCCAGGGTCAGATGGTTGAGTCCGTTCAGCTTCATCGGGATGAAAAATGGCGAAGCCGCCGGCCTCGCCATTTCTTTCGCTACAGGGTGTCCTTCAACGCCCTGGCCTGGTCCAGCGCCTCGTCGGCGCTGGCGGCCATCACGTTGAAGTGGCCCATCTTGCGGCCCGGCCGCGCCTGCTTCTTGCCGTACAGGTGCAGCTGGGCGTTGGGGGCCTCGGCCAGCACGTCCCAGTTGGGCTCGTGGCCGTTGTCCTTCCACACGTCGCCCAGCAGGTTCACCATCACCACCGGGCTGAGCAGGTCGGTGCGGCCCGGCAGCAGGCCGCACATCGCGCGCACCTGCTGCTGGAACTGGTCGGTCAGGCAGGCGGTGAGCGTGTAGTGGCCGGAGTTGTGCGGCCGCGGGGCGATCTCGTTGACCACCAGGCTGTCATCGGCCAGCACGAAGAATTCCACCGCCAGCACGCCGACGTAGTCCAGCGCCTCGGCCAGTTTCCGGGCCATCTCCTGCGCCTGCTTGGCCAGCGCCGGGGCGATGCGGGCCGGCACGATGGATTCGTCGAGGATGCCGTTCTTGTGGATGTTTTCCGCTACCGGGAACACCGCGCTTTGCGCCGAGCTGACGCGGGTGACGATGGCCGACACTTCCAGCTGCAGGTCCAGCATCTTTTCCAGCACGCAGGCCTGGCCGCCCAGATTGGCGTAGGCGGCGCGCGCCTCGGCCGCGGTCTGCACCCGCACCTGGCCCTTGCCGTCGTAGCCCAGGCGGGCGGTTTTCAGGATGCCGGGCAGGTAGGGCGCCAGGTCCACCTGGATGTCCTCGACGCTTTCGATGGCCAGGTAGGGCGCGGTCGGCAAGCCGGCCTTGTTGATCCATGCCTTCTCGGCGATGCGGTCCTGGGCGACGGCGACGCAGTCGCCGGACGGGGATACGCGGGTGCGGCGCGCCAGCTCGCGCATCGCGTCGGCGTTGACGTTCTCGAATTCGGTGGTGACGGCGGCGCAGCTGTCGGCCAGTTCGCGCAGCGCGGCCGGGTCATTGTACGGCGCGCGGATGTGGCGGTCGGCGAAGGCCGCCGCCGGCGCGTTCTCGTCCGGGTCCAGCACGGCGACGCGGTAGCCCATGGTCTTGGCGGCGACGGCGAACATGCGGCCCAGCTGGCCGCCGCCGAGTATGCCCAGCATCGCCGGCGGCAGGATGGCGGCCATTATTCGACCTCCGGCAGCGTCATCGCCAGCACGGTTTCTTCCTGTTGCTTGCGGAAGGCCACCAGTTTCTCGGCCAGTTCCGGACGGGTGGTGGCCAGCATCGCCACCGCGAACAGCGCGGCGTTGGCGGCGCCGGCCTCGCCGATGGCGAAGGTGGCCACCGGGATGCCCTTGGGCATCTGCACGATGGACAGCAGCGAATCCTCGCCGCGCAGGTATTTGGACGGCACCGGCACGCCCAGCACCGGCACGTGGGTCTTGGCCGCCAGCATGCCCGGCAGGTGGGCGGCGCCGCCGGCGCCGGCGATGATGGCCGCGAGGCCGCGCGGCGCGGCTTCTTCGGCGTACTGGAACAGCAGGTCCGGGGTGCGGTGGGCGGAGACGACGCGGGTTTCGCAGGCGATGCCGAAGCTTTTCAGCACGCGGGCGGCGTGCTGCATCACTTCCCAGTCGCTGTTGCTACCCATCACGATGCCGACTTCAATCATGGCGGTGCTGCTCGCGGATGGTGAACGAAGAACGCGATTTTAACCGATGCCGCAGGCTACCCGTTATGGTTTTTTATTTTCAGATCAAGACAGTTAGCGAATAAAGCTGTCCTGAATCGGCGGCTTCAAGCCAGTTTCGGATAGGTGAACAGCAACAGGTGCAGCGTGTTGAAAGCCAGGTGGGCCAGCACCGCCAGCCATAGCTGGCGGCGCGCGGCGTAGATCAGGCCGTAGCCGATGCCGGCCAGCGTGGCCAGGCCCATCCAGGACCAGCCGCCGGCCAGGTGGGCCAGGCCGAACAGCAGCGACGCCGCCATCAGCGCGGCGAAGGGTTCGGTGCGCAGCTCCAGCCAGCGCTGGACGCCGGCGCGGAAGAAGGCTTCCTCCACCAGCGACACCAGGAAGCAGTTGGCCAGCAGCCATGGCAGCAGCCAGGCCGGCCATTTGGGCGCGAAGCCGATCACGCCGACGGCGCAGGCGATGCCGAGCACGAACAGCAGCGCCAGCGCGCCGACCGCCGCAGCCGGCCAGCCCAGTTGCCGCTCCGGCAGCGGCGCGCGGCATAGGTTCAGCAGCAGCAGCAGGCCGGCGAAGCCCTTGTCGTAGCTCCAGAACAGCCGGTACGGCGCGCTGTCCGGGCTGGCCCGGCCTTGCCACAGCAGCGGATTGTCGAAACCGGGCAGCGCGTGCACCGCCAGAGCCAGCAGCGCGGCGATCCACACCAGATACAGCTCCGGCCGAGGATAGCGGCGCAGCGCCAGCGTCAGCCCGGCGACGGCGGCCGCGCTCACCACGCCCAGCGGCTGCAGCACGCCGGCGGCCAGCGCCAGCATCGCGCTGGTGATCAGGGCGATCCAGCCGGGCGCCTCCTGGCGCAGGCTGGCGGCGAGCAGGCCCAGCGCCAGCAGGCCGTAGGCGGCCAGCGTCAGGGAGGGAAGCGTGAACATGGCGGCTCCGTCGCGGGATGGGCAAGCGTCCGATGATAAGGCTTGGACGCGGCGAGGCCAAACGCTTCCTCAGGGCTTGGGCGGATGCGGCCGCAGCAGCCGGCGGCGCTGGGCGTCGGCCAGGTAGGCGGCGATCGGCGCCACTTCTTCCGCCGGGATGGGCGCCTTGAACGCCTGCCGCATCTTGTCGACGACGGCGCGCCAGCGCGCTTCGTCGAAGTCCGGCTGCAGCGCGATGTAATCGACGGAATGGCAGATCAGGCAGCGCTGCAGCGCCGGCAGATAGCCGGGGCGGCCGCTGTCCGGCAGCATCGCCGTCTCGTTGGGCAGCGCGATGCTGGCCGCGCCGGCGGGGGCGGTCAGCAGGGCCAGGACCAGCAGCGCGGCCCTCATCGCTTCCCCTCCGCGACCATGATTTCCAGCCGCTCGACCACGTTGCGGGCGTAGCCGCCGGGGTTCCACGGCTGCGCCAGTGGCTGGACCTGGCCGTCGTTGGCGGCGGCGCGCGCCATCAGCGTCAGCGGCCCCGGCTTCACGCCGTCCAACGTCAGCGTCCATGGCCGGAAGGCGAAGCGCCCGGCGTCCGGCCCCAGCTCGGCCTGCCGCCAGCTGACGCCGCCATCGGCGGAGACGTCCACCCGGCGGATGCCGCTGCCGCCGTCGAAGGCGATGCCGCGCAGCGCCAGCCTCCCGTCCGGCACAGCGTCGCCGCGGGCGAGGTTGGTGATGAAGCTGCGCACCTTCATCCGGGTCAGCCGCGTCGTCTTGTCCGGCTTGGTCCCGGGCGGCACGCCGTTGTCCGGCGTGTCGGGCACGGTGTAGGCCTGGCTGGCGAACCAGCCGTCGAACACGTGGTCCAGCACTTCGATATGCGACAGGTGTTTGATCCAGTAGGCGGCGTAGAAGCCGGGAATCACCAGTCGGATCGGGTAGCCGTTCAGCACCGGCAGCGGCCGGCCGTTCATCTCCCAGGCGATCATCGCTTCCGGCCGCCGCGCGTCGGCGAGGTCCAGCGAGCGGATGAAGGCCGGCGTTTGCTCCAGCGCCGGCTGATCGGTGCCGCGGCAGGCGATCTGGCGCGCGCCGTCCTGCACGCCGGCGGCCGCCAGCACGTCGGATAGCCGCGCGCCGGCCATCTCGACGCAGGCCATCGAGCCGTTGCCCAGCTGCGCGCCCTGCACCCGCGGCTGCGACAGGCCGCGGCCGTTGCCGGCGCATTGCATCACCACGGTCTGGCGCACCGTTTCGAAGCGTTTTTGCAGGTCGGCCAGCGTCAGCGTCAGCGGTTGCTTCACTTTGCCGTCTATGGTCAGCGTGTGGGCGGCGGGGTCGATGTCCAGCGGGTGGCCGGCCAGGTGGTAGCGGACGAACACCGCCTCGTTGGGCGTGATCAGCCCGCGGTCGAATTGGGAAAATGGCGTTTCCAGATGCACCGGCCGGGTGGTGATGCGCATCAGCGGCATCTTCTGCGGGTAAGGCACCAGCTCGCGCCAGCCGTTGTCGAAACCCTGGTCCAGCCAGGCGCCGGCGCGGGTCCGGCCGGCCAGGCCCAGCAGGCCGGCGGCGAGGCCGGCTTTCAGCAAGGCCCGGCGAGTTGCGGCATCATCCATGTTCGCGCCCTTTGGGCATGGGAATGAAGGCGATGCTAGGAGCCGCGCGGGCGGCCGTCTACCGGGGAAAGGGACAGGCGCTCAGCCGTGGCGCGCGCGCCAGCGCCGCGTCAGCGCGCCGGCGGTGGTGGCGAGGATGCCCAGCCCGGCCACCCACACGCCCAGGCCGAAGCCGGGCGGCATTTCGCCGGAGTCGGTCGCGGCGGGCTCGGCCAGCAGCATCATCAGCAGGCCGCCGACCAGCAGCAGCGCGCAGCCCAGCCAGTACAGCCGGCGCTGGTGCCAGCCCTGGAACAGCGAATACAGCAGCGAGCCCAGGTACAGGCCCAGCAGCGCGGCGGCGGGAATCCATTCGGAGGAAGGGGTGGACATCTATCGGCGTGAATTCGGATCAAAAGACGATAGACCCGGCCGGACGGGACTGGTTCGTCCGGCCGGGTCGTTTTACCAGCTGCCGTAAGGGTTCTTGGACAGGTAGGCGTTGGTGTAGCGGCCGTCCTCGGTCACTTCCTCGCCCACCCAGCCGGGCTTGGCGAAGGGCGTGTCTTCGCCGGGCAGTTCGATCTCGGCCAGCACCAGGCCGGCGTTGTCGCCGAAGAACTCGTCCACTTCCCAGACAAAGCCGCCGTGCTCGATGCGGTGGCGCAGCTTGTCCACCACCATCGGGCACATCGCGGCCATGATGGTTTGCGCGTCGGCCAGCGGGATGGCGTATTCGAACTCGTGGCGGCTGACGTTGCTGATATTGCTCTTCAGCGTCAGCCAGGCCTGCTCGCCCACCACCCGCACCCGCACCGTGCGTTCCTTTTCCACCGACAGATAGCCCTGCCGGTATTGCACGGCCGGGGCCAGGCCGCGCCAGTCGTCGCCGCTCACCACGAAACGGCGTTCGATTTCCAATGCCATCGATCAAATCCTCAAGCGAATTCAGGGTTAGGGGCGCGTCAGAACGGCTTGACCACCACCAGGATCACCACCGCCAGCAAAATCAGCACCGGCAGCTCGTTGAACACGCGGAACCAGACATGGCTCTTGCGGTTGCTGTGGGTGACGAAGTCGCGGCCCAATTTGGCGCAGTAGCCATGGTAAACGGCCAGCAGCGCCACCAGCGCCATCTTGGCGTGCAGCCAGCCGCCGGAAATGCCGAAATCCAGCCACAGCAGCAGGCCGGAGCCTATCGCCAGCACGGCTAGCGGCGTCATGAAGCGGAACAGCTTCCTGGCCATCAGCAGCAGGCGGTCGTATTCCGCCGGCTGGCGCGCCATCGCCAGGTTGACGAACAGCCGCGGCAGGTAGAACAGCCCGGCGAACCAGGACACCACGAAGAAGATGTGGAAGGCTTTCAGGTACAGATAGCTCATCGACTTTCCTATTGAGGCGGGATGGGGCGATGGACCGGACGCCGCCGGCCCGGTTCCCGCCGGATCAGGACCAGGCCTGCCGTTGCGCCTTCGGCAGCTTGCCCAGCACCAGCTCGCGCGAGCGTTCGATGCCGCGGCGGATGTCGTCCGGCGCCAGCGCTTCCAGCGAGGTCGCCTGCACCCAGCGGGCGCGGGCCAGATACGGCGCCGGCCGCATGCCGGGCAGGCCGGACAGCGCCAGGAAATCGCCATCGTCGACCTTGTAGCTGATGCCGGCCTCGCCGCAGACCAGGAACATCTTGCCGCCGATGGAGACCACGCGCGTCCCGCCCCATTTGACGTCGTACTCGGCGCCCGGCAGCGCGCGGGCGTGGTCCAGCATCTCGTCGAACAGGGCGGCGGGCAGCGGCATCGCTCAGCCTTTCTTGGGCGCGGCCTGGTACAGCGGCCACACTTGCGGGATATGGGCCTGCAGGTCGCGGATGCGGGTGGGCCCGGACGGGTGGGTCGACAGGAATTCCATGCCGTTGCCGCCGCCGGCCGCCTGCATCTTCTGCCAGACGTTGACCGCGGAGTTGGGGTCGTAGCCGGCGCGGGCCATCAGCTCCAGGCCCATGACGTCGGCCTCGGACTCCATCGCGCGGCTATGCGGCTTGGACAGCGTCACGTCGCCCACCAGCGAGGCCAGCTTCAGCTGGCTGTCGTTGAGGCCGACCAGCGCGCCGACCAGGCCGAGGCCCATTTGTTGCGCGTAGGCCTGGCTCATGTTCTCGCGGGTGTGCTCGCGCAGCGCGTGCGAGATCTCGTGGCCGATCACGGCGGCCAGCTCGGCGTCGGACAGCTTCAGCTGCCTGACCAGGCCGGTGTAGACCATGATCTTGCCGCCGGCCATCGCGTAGGCGTTCATGTCGTCGGTGGTCAGCACGTTCACCTCCCAGCGCCAGTTGCGGGCGTCGGGGCGGAAGGACGGCGTCTGGGCGATCAGCCGCTGCGACACGCGGCGCACGCGCGATGTCAGCGCCGGATCGGTGTTCAGGCGGCCAGCGGCGCGGGCCTTCTGCAGCTCGCCGGCGTAGGACTTGGCCGACATCTGCTCCACTTCCTGGCTGGACAGCAGCATGCTCTGGCCGCGGTTGACGCCGACCGCGCCGCCGGCGGTGGTGTTCACCTGGGCACAGGCGGCCAATAGCGTGGCCAGCAGCGCGCCGCCGATCCAGCGGGCCCGTCTTCCGGCCATCAGATTTCCACCATCTGGAAATCGTCTTTGCGGGCGTCGCAGTCGGGGCAGGTCCAGTTGGGCGGCAGGTCTTCCCAGCGCGTGCCCGGCGGGATGCCGTCTTCCGGCCGGCCGGCTTCTTCGTCGTAGATGAAACCGCAGATCAGACACATCCAAGTACGCATCGCTTCGCCCTCGTGTTCGGATAAAATGGGTATTCTAAATCGTGCCACCGCAATAAAACAGAAGAGGTTCGCCCTTGACCACTCCTCCCCCCCCTCCCGTGGTGCTGACCCTGGCCGGTTCCGACCCTTCCGGCGGCGCCGGCATCCAGGCCGACATCCTGACGCTGGCCAGCCTGGGCTGCCATCCGCTGTCGGTGATCACCGCGATCACGGTGCAGGACACCGTGGGCGTCAACGACTTGATGGTGCTGGACGCGGACTGGGTCAATGACCAGGCCCGCTTCCTGATGGAAGACATGCAGGTGGCGGCGTTCAAGATCGGCATGCTGGGCAGCGTGGAAAACGTCGCCGTGGTGGCGCAGCTGATCGCCGACTATCCGGACATCCCGGTGGTGCTGGACCCGGTGCTGGCCAGCGGCGGCGGCCACGAGCTGGCCGACGAGGATCTGATCGGCGCGATGCGCGACATGCTGATTCCGCAGGTATCCATCCTGACGCCCAATAGCCTGGAGGCGCGGCGATTGGCCAGCAACGATCCGGACGACGATGAGGAGCTGACGCTGGACCAGTGCGCCGAGCGTCTGCTGGGGCTGGGCTGCCCCTATCTGCTGATCACCGGCACCCACGAAAACACCAAGGAAGTGGTCAACAGCCTGTACGGCCAGGACGGCGTGGTGCGCGCCGACCACTGGGAGCGGCTGCCTGGCAGCTACCACGGCTCCGGCTGCACGCTGGCCTCGGCCATCGCCGGCATGCTGGCCACCGGCCTGTTGTTGCCGGAGGCGGTGCGCGAGGCGCAGGAATACACCTACCAGACCCTGGTCAACGGCTTCCGTCCCGGCATGGGCCAGTTCCTGCCGGACCGGATGTTCTGGGCGCGCGGCGACGACGAGGAAGACGGCGATGCCGCCAAGGGTTGAGGGTTTGTACGCGGTGACGCCGGACGGCCTGGACGACGCCCGGCTGTTCGCGCTGGCCGGGGCGGCGCTGGCGGGCGGCGCGAAGGCGCTGCAGTACCGCGACAAGAGCGGCGACGCCGAACGCCGGCTGCGCCAGGCGGCGGAGCTGCGCCGGCTGTGCCGGGTCCACGGCGCGCTGTTCATCGTCAACGACGACGTCGAATTGGCCGAGCGGATCGGCGCCGACGGCGTCCACCTGGGCCGGGACGACGGCGACATCGCCGCCGCGCGCATCAGGCTGGGCGCGGATGCAGTGGTAGGCGCGTCCTGCTATGACCGCATCGAACTGGCGCGGGCGGCGCGGGCCGCCGGGGCCAGCTACGTCGCCTTCGGCGCGGTGTTTCCGTCGCGGACCAAACCGCACGCGGCCGCCGCGCCGCTGTCGCTGTTCGCCGAGGCGGCGGTGCTGGGCGCCAACGCGGTGGCGATAGGCGGCATCGCGCCGGACAACGCGGCGCGAGTGGTCGAGGCCGGCGCGGACGCGGTGGCGGTGGTGGGGGGGATATTCGAAGCGGCCGACGCGGCGGCGGCCGCGCGGGCGCTGGCGGGCCTGTTCACAGCACGGTGATGTCGGCCAGCCGGTAGCTGCCGGCGCGGTCTTCCTGGCAGAAGACGCGGGCGCGCACGGTGACGGCGCGGCCCTTCAGCCTGGCCATGTCCTCTTGGCTCAGCGCCAGGCTGCGCATTTCCTGCTCGCCGCAGGCGGCGCCGTCGTCCAGCCGCAGCGGGTGGTCCAGCTTCAGATGATAGGCTTGGAACAGCGTGCCCTCGGCCTTGCTGCCGGAGCGCACGGGGCCGATCACGGTGCCGCTCAGGGTCAGGGGGGCGGCGGAATCGCCGTTTATGCGGAAAACCTGGCCGGCGGCATGGCCGGCCAGGCTGCTCGCCAGCATGAAGCCGGCCAGCGCGGTACTGCAGAGCTTACTCATCCCGATGAATCTACCAGTCCATTATTTTTTTCAGACTTGTGACGCCATTTCATCAGCGATTCATCTGTCCGACAATCAGGGATATCCCGACGTTGGCCAAATAAAAACGCCCCCGCCTGATGACGGGGGCGTTTTTCGATGCCGGGAATGGCTCAGCCGTTGACCTTGCGGTACAGCTGGATCAGCCGGCGGGTGGAGCTGTCGTGCTCGGCCTGCTCCAGCTTGCCGGTCAGCTCGGCGTGGATGGTCTTGGCCAGCTGCTTGCCCAGCTCCACGCCCCATTGGTCGAAGCTGTTGATGTGCCAGATCACGCCCTGGACGAAGATCTTGTGCTCGTACAGCGCGATCAGCGAGCCGAGGTTGCGCGGGTCCAGCCGGCTCATCAGCAGGGTGTTGGTCGGACGGTTGCCGTCGAACACCTTGTGCGGCACCAGATCGTCCAGCGCCGCGCCCTTCAGCCCCTGCTCCGCCAATTCGGCGCGCGCCTCGTCGGCGGTCTTGCCGCGCATGAAGGCTTCGGCCTGGGCGAACACGTTGGCCAGCAGGATTTCGTGGTGGCCCGGCAGGCTGGAGCGGTTTTCCAGCGAGGCGATCAGGTCGATCGGCGAAATGTGGGTGCCCTGATGCAAGAGCTGGAAGAAGGCGTGCTGGCCGTTGATGCCGGTCTCGCCCCAGATGATGGGCGCGGTTTCAAAGTCGACCGGCTGGCCGTCCAGCATGGTCTTCTTGCCGTTGGACTCCATGTCCAGCTGCTGGATGAAGGCCGGCAGCCGGTGCAGGTACTGGTCGTACGGCGCGATGACGTGGCTGCCGCCGCCGTAGTAGTTGATGTACCAGACGCCTATCATCGCCAGCAGCACCGGCATGTTCTGCTCGAACGGCGCGTTCATGAAGTGCTGGTCCATGATGTGGGCGCCGTTGAGCAGCTCGGTGAAATTCTCTTCGCCCAGGTAGAGCATGATGGGCAGGCCGATGGCCGACCACAGGCTGTAGCGGCCGCCGACCCAGTCCCAGAATTCGAACATATTGGCCGGGTCGATGCCGAAGTCCGCCACCGCCTTCTGATTGGTGGACACGGCGACGAAGTGCTTGGCCACCGCCTTTTCGTCGCGGGCGCGGGCCAGGAACCACTCGCGCGCGGTCAGCGCGTTGGTCAGCGTCTCCTGGGTGGTGAAGGTTTTGGATTCCACGACGAACAGCGTGGTCTCCGGGTGCACCTTCTTCAGCGTTTCCTTCAGCTGCGCGCCGTCGACGTTGGAGACGAAGTGCATGTTCAGCCGCGGATGGCCGAAGGGCTTCAGCGCGCTACAGACCATCAGCGGGCCGAGGTCCGAGCCGCCGATGCCGATGTTGACGATGTCGGTGATCGGCTGGTTGGTGTAGCCCAGCCAGTCGCCGGAGCGCACCGCGTGGGAAAACTTGCCCATCCGCTCCAGCACCGAGTTGACCTTGGGCATCACGTCCGCGCCGTCGACGCGGATCGGCGAGTTGGTGCGGTTGCGCAGCGCCACGTGCAGCACCGCGCGGCCCTCGGTGCGGTTGATCTTCTCGCCCTTGAACATGGACTTGATGCGCGCGGGCAGGCCGGCTTCGCGCGCCAGCTCCATCAGCCCCAGCAGCGTGGCGTCGGTGATGCGGTTCTTGGAATAGTCGAGGAACAGTCCGCCCACTTCCAGCGAGTAGCGTTCGGCGCGGCCGGGATCGGCGGCGAACAGCTCCCGCATGTGCAGGTGCTTGGCCTCGGCGAAATGGTCCCACAGGGATTGCCAGGCCGGCAGTTCGGTCAGTTCACTCATGATGTCTCGTCCTATTCCTGTTGTTTATTGTCCAGCCTGCGGTTCTTCAGGCTGTGCTTGGTCTTTTCCAGCTGGCGGATCAGGCCCGGGCCGCGGCGCAGCGCCACGCTGACCGTCAGGATGTCGATCTGCACCAGGTGCACGATGCGCGAAATCATCGGGCTGTAGGTTTCGTTGTCTTCCAGCGTGTCGGCGATCAGCGACACCGTGGCGCGGCGCGCCAAGGGCGAGCCGCTGGTGGTCAGCGCGATCACCTTGGCGCCGGAGGCCAGCGCCACGTCCACCGCGTCCAGCAGCTCCATGGTGCGGCCCGAGCTGGAGATCGCCACCAGCACGTCGTCCGGGCCCAGCACCGACGCCGCCATCATCTGGATGTGGGTGTCGGAATAGGCGACGGTGGGGATGCCGAAGCGGAAGAACTTGTGCTGGGCGTCGGCGGCGATGATGCCGGAGTTGCCCAGGCCGTAGAACTCGATGCGGTTGGCGTCGGTCAGCAGCCGCACCGCGGCTTCTATCGCCTGCGGATTGACGTCGTTGCGGCACTTGAGCAGCGCCGACACGGTGTTGTCGAACACCTTGGCCACGATCTCGGACGTCGGGTCTTCCGGCCGCACGCTGGAATGGACGTAGGGCACGCCGGTCACCAGGCTGCCGGCCAGCTTCAGCTTGAAGTCGGGCAGGCCGGAGCAGCCGACGGTGCGGCAGAAGCGGATCACGGTGGGTTGGCTGACGCCGGCGTTCTTGGCGATCTCGGCGACGGCGGCCTGGATCACGGTGTACGGCTGCTCCAGCACCAGATCGGCCACCTTGCGTTCGGCCGAGGACAGCTGTTCCAGCTGGCCGCGAATGCGATCAAGCATGCATGTCTCCTGCGGTGCCGCCGCGAGGATGGGTGGTCGTGTCCACCGGGGCCGGGTCGCGCGGCGCCAGGTGGTCCGCCAGATGGGCGGCCACGCCCGGCAAGGCCGGATAGGCGCTGGTGATCAGGTAAACCGGAATATCGGCCAGGTAGGCCGACATCCGCCCCTTGTCCTCGAAACGGCGGCGAAATGGGGATTGTTCAAAAAAACCGCTCAAACGCGGCACAATACCACCACCTATGTATACCCCGCCACGGGCACCGAGGGTCAAGGCCAGGTTCCCGGCCGCGGAACCCAGCAGTCCGCAGAAGATTTCCAGCGTTTCGCGGCAGCGCGAGTCGGCGCCGGACAGGCCGCGGGCGCTGACTTCGGCCGGCGCCAGATCGAGCTCCGCCGCGCCGTCCAGCGCGCACAGCGCCTGGTGCAGCAGGCTGAGGCCGGAGCCGGACAGCAGCCGCTCGTGGGACACGTGGCCGAAGCGGGACGAGACGTAGCGCCAGACGCCGATCTCGCGCTCGTTGGCCGGCGCGAACGAGGTATGGCCGCCCTCGCCGGACAGCGCGCGCCAGCCGCCGGCGTGCGGCACCAGCGCCGACACGCCCAGCCCGGTGCCGGGGCCGATCAGCGCCAACGGCGAATCCGGCCGCGGCTCGCCGCCGCCTATCCGCGAGAGCTCGCCGCGCGGCAGCCTGGGCAGGGCCAGCGCCAGCGCGGTGAAGTCGTTGAGCAGCAGCAGCGTGGTGAAGCCCAGCGCGCGGCGCGTCGCTTCGATGGAAAACGTCCAGTGGCAATTGGTCATCGTCACCTGGTCGCCGTTCAGCGGATTGGCGATGCCGATCGCGGCGTGGGCGACGCGGCGCGCGCCGACCTGGGCCAGGTAGTCGCGCAGCGCATCCTGCAGCGTCGGGTAGCGGGCGTTGGACAGCGCCAGGATGTCTTCAATCACCCCGGGCGCGGTTTCCAGCGCGAAGCGCGCGTTGCTGCCGCCGACGTCGCCGAGCAGCCGCGGCCAGGCTTCAGGCAGACCAGTAGACATCGAACGGCACCTTGTCCTGGGCCAGGAAATGGCTGATCGGCAGCGCGTCGTCGGGTCCGCGGGCGGCGGCTTCCAGCACCTCGCGCTTCTTGGCACCCTGGATGGACAGGATCAGGCAGCCGGCTTGCAGCAGCGCGGCGTAGCTCAGCGACACGCGGCGGTGCGGCGCGGTTTGCGGCGTCACCGCCAGGAAGGGCGCCGGATTGGCCGGGTCCAGGCCGGCGGCCAGTTCCGGCGCGCCGGGAAACAGCGAGGCGGTATGGCCGTCCTCGCCCATGCCCAGGATGGCGACGTCCGGCGCGATGAAGTCGCGGTTGTCGGCCGCCACTTCGGCATCGATGTTGGCGACGGCGCGCACCAGCGGCAGGAAGCGGGCGGTCGCGGCGCGGCCCTGCAGCAGATGCTCGCGCACCAGCGCGCCGTTGCTGTCGGCGTGGTCGGGAGCGACGAAGCGCTCGTCCACCAGGCTGACGGTGACGCGCGCCCAGTCTATCGCCATCTCGGACAAGAGCTTGAACAGCGGGATCGGCGACTTGCCGCCGGACACCGCCAGCGCCGCGCTGCCGCGGCTTTCGATGGCCGCCGCCAAGCGGGCGGCGATGCTGTTGGCCAGCGCGTCGGTCTGTTGCGCGGCGTCGGGGAATTCCAGCCAGTTCATGTCAGCACTCCTCGTGCCAGCTGATGCCGTCGCGCGACAGCAGCGCGCTGGACGCGGCCGGGCCCCAGCTGCCGGCGGTGTACTGCTTGGGCGGGCTGTTGGTGCTGGCGGTCCAGGTGTCCATGATCGGCTCCACCCAGCGCCAGGCCTCGATCAGCTCGTCGCGGCGCATGAACAGCGCCAGCTTGCCGCGGATCACGTCCAGCAGCAGGCGCTCGTAGGCGTCGGCGCGGCGCACCTTGAACGCCTTGTAGAAGTCCAGGTCGAGGTAGGTCGGCTGCAGGCGCATGGTGTCGCCCGGCTCCTTGGCCAGGAAGTGCAGGCGGATGCTTTCCTCCGGCTGCAGGCGGATCACCAGCCGGTTGGCGTGGTGGCTGCCGCCCAGCGGGCCGGAAAACACCTGGTGCGGCACGTCGCGGAAATTGATGACGATCTCGGCCAGGCGCTCCTGCATCCGCTTGCCGGTGCGCAGGAAGAAGGGCACGCCGGCCCAGCGCCAGTTGTCGATTTCGGCCTTGATGGCGACGAAGGTCTCGGTCTGGCTGCCGGCCGGGATGCCGTTCTCCTGCTGATAGCCGACCACCGGCTGGCCGCCGCTGGCGCCGGCCTTGTATTGTCCGCGCACGGTTTTGGCGGCGACATCCTGCTCGGCGAACGGGCGCAGCGCCTTCAGCACTTTCAGCTTCTCGTCGCGGACGGCGTCGGCCTCCAGATTGGCCGGCGGCTCCATCGCCACGATGCACAGCAGCTGCAGCAGGTGGTTCTGCACCATGTCGCGCAGCGCGCCGGTGCCGTCGTAGAAATCGCCGCGGCTGCCGACGCCCAGCTCTTCGGAAATGGTGATCTGCACGTCGTGTATCCATTCGCGGCGCCACAGCGGCTCGAACAGCGCGTTGGCGAAGCGGATCGCCATCAGGTTCTGCACCGACTCCTTGCCCAGGTAGTGGTCGATCCGGTACAGCTGCTCTTCCTTGAAGAAGCGGGCGACGTCGTCGTTGATCTCGTTGGACGAGGCGAGGTCGGTGCCCAGCGGCTTCTCCAGCACCACCCGCACATTGGGGCGGTTGAGGCCGACGGCGGCCAGGTTCTCGCAGATGCCGGCGAACAGATTGGGCGCGGTGGCCAGGTAGCACACCACCACCTTGCCGGCGTCGTCGCCGATTTTCTCGGCCAGGGCCGGGAAGTCGGCGGCCTGGGAGGCGTCGACGCGCAGGTAGTCGATGCGGCTACAGAAGCTCTGCCAGGCGGCATCATCGAAATGGGTCTTGATGTGGATGCGGGACTGCTCTTCGACGGAAGCCAGGTAGTCGTCGCGGCTCAGATCCTTGCGGCCCAGCGCCAGGATGCGGCCCTGCTCGTTGAGCAGGCCGGCGGCGTGGGCCTGATACAATGAAGGCAGCAGCTTGCGCATCACCAGGTCGCCGGCGCCGCCGAACAGCACCATGTCAAAGGCCGGAGTAGGGGTAGAACGAGTCTCCATCCTGATCTTCCATCTCGTTAAGTGTATTAGATGTAGTTATATTACCATTCGCCATCGAGCTGTCTACGTCGGTACAGACGATGTGGCCGCTTTTGCAACACCATTTGCCTTGGCGCAAAAATCGGCTATTTCCGCTGGAAATCCTTGAGAAGAAATAGGATAGTCGCCTTGGGCCGCCGCGCGGGGCGCGTAGCGAACCTTGCATTTTGAGTGTAGTAAAACTACCATCAGTTTCAAATCCAATTACGGAATGTCATCATGGCCTTGCATCCCACCCTGTCCGCCGTCACCGACCGCATCGTCGCGCGCAGCCGCGCGCGCCGCGACGCCTACCTGGCGCGCGTGCGCGCCGCCGCCCAGCAGGGCCGGGTGGAACGCGCCCAGCTGTCGTGCACCAACCTCGCCCACGCCTTCGCGGCGATGCCGGATACCGTCAAGATCCACCTGAAGGAAGAGCACCGGGCCAACCTGGCGATTGTATCTTCCTACAACGACATGCTGTCGGCCCACCAGCCGCTGGCGGCCTTTCCGGCCTGGCTGAAGGAGGCCGCGCTGGCCGCCGGCGCCACCGCTCAGTTCGCCGGCGGCGTGCCGGCGATGTGCGACGGCGTGACGCAAGGCCAGCCGGGCATGGAGCTGTCGCTGTTCAGCCGCGACGTGATCGCGATGAGCACCGCCGTCGCGCTGTCGCACCAGATGTTCGACGCCGCGCTGTATCTGGGCGTGTGCGATAAGATCGTGCCGGGCCTGATGATAGGCGCCCTCACCTTCGGCCATCTGCCGGCGCTGTTCGTTCCCGCCGGCCCGATGACCACCGGCATCGCCAACGACGAGAAGGCCAAGGTGCGCCAGCTGTACGCCGAGGGCAAGGTAGGCCGCGACGCGTTGCTGGAGTCCGAGTGCCAGTCCTACCACGGCCCCGGCACCTGTACCTTCTACGGCACCGCCAATTCCAACCAGATGCTGATGGAGATCATGGGCCTGCACCTGCCGGGCGCCGCCTTCGTCAATCCGAACACCGCGCTGCGCGAGGCGCTGACCCGCGCCGCCGCCGTCCAGGGCAAGAAGATCGCCGCCCAGGGCGAGCAGTTCACCCCGGTGGGCGAGATGATCGATGAGAAATCCATCGTCAACGCCATCGTCGGCCTGCTGGCCACCGGCGGCTCCACCAACCACACCATGCACATCGTCGCCATCGCCCGCGCCGCCGGCATCGACGTCAACTGGGACGATTTCGACCAGCTGTCCGCGGTGATTCCGCTGTTGGTGCGCGCCTATCCGAACGGCAAGGCCGACGTGAACCACTTCCACGCCGCCGGCGGCATGGGCTTCGTGATCCGCGAGCTGCTGTCGGCCGGCCTGCTGCACGAGGATGTGGGCACGGTGATGGGCCGTGGCCTGTCGCATTTCACCCGGGAGCCGTGGCTGGACAACGGCGAGCTGAAATGGCGCGACGCGCCGGCGGTCAGCGGCGACGACAGCGTGCTGCGCCCGGCGTCCAATCCCTTCTCCGCCGACGGCGGCCTGAAGCTGATGGCCGGCAACATCGGCCGCGCGGTGATCAAGGTGTCGGCGGTGAAGCCGGAACACCGCGTGGTGGAAGCGCCGGCGGTGGTGTTCCACGACCAGAACGACATGCTGGCGGCGTTCAAGCGCGGCGAGCTGGAAAAAGACTTCGTCGCGGTGATCCGCTTCCAGGGCCCGCGCGCCAACGGCATGCCGGAGCTGCACAAGCTGACCCCGGCGCTGACCATCCTGCAGGAGCGCGGCTTCAAGGTGGCGCTGGTCACCGATGGCCGCATGTCCGGCGCGTCCGGCAAGGTGCCGGCCGCCATCCACGTGTCGCCGGAAGCGCTGTCCGGCGGCGCCATCGGCAAGGTCCGCGACGGCGATTTGATCCGCGTCGACGCGCACACCGGCGAGCTGTCCGCGCTGGTGGACGCCGCCGAGTGGGCGGCGCGCGAGCAGGTCCAGGCCGATCTGTCGCACAACGATTACGGCATGGGCCGCGAGCTGTTCGCGGTGTTCCGCCACGGCGCCGACGAGGCCGAGGCCGGCGCGATGAGCTTCCGCCACCCCGCCTGGAACTGAGCGCGGGCGGCACAATATTCAGCAGGGCGGCGCAGCGTGAGTCTGGCCGTCCGCCAACAGGAGATGGAAATGGATGCATTGTCTGTACTGCGCCAGGGCCCGGTGGTTCCGGTGATCATCGTCAACGACGCCGCGGTGGCGGTGGACCTGGCCCGCGCGCTGGTGAACGGCGGCATCAAGGTGCTGGAAGTCACGCTGCGCACCAAGGCCGCGCTGGCGGCGATGCGCCGCATGCGCGACGAAGTGCCGGAAGCCATCGTCGGCGCCGGCACGCTGCGCAACCGCGCCCAGTTGGAGGCGGCGGTGGACGCCGGCGCGCAGTTCGGCATCAGCCCGGGTTTCTCCGGCGAGCTGGCCTCGGCCGCGCGCGCGTCCAATCTGACGCTGATCCCCGGCATCGCCACCCCGTCGGAAGCGATGTGGGCGCAGGACGAAGGCTTCAACACGCTGAAACTGTTCCCGGCCGAGGCGGTGGGCGGCGTCAAGCTGTTGAAGTCGCTGGCCAGCCCCTTCCCCGACCTGCGTTTCTGCCCGACCGGCGGCATCGACATCAAGAAAGCGCCGGAATACCTGGCATTGCCCAATGTGCTGGCCGTCGGCGGCAGCTGGCTGACGCCGGACGACGCCATTGCCGCCCGAGACTGGGACCGCATCACCGCGCTGGCCCGCGAGGCCTGCCAGCTGAGCGCCGGCTAAGCGCCCCGCTGCCGCTGCATCGATGCCGCCCATGGGCGGCATTTTTCATGGCCGCGCTTGGGTTTGGCGGCGCAGGCAAAACCTCGCAGAACCCTGAGCCGAGGCGCGCCGGCTCAGGACCAGGAGTTGAGCGGGCTCTAGGGCGCGAACACCCGCTCGGCCATGTGGTCGATGAAGGCGCGCAGCCGCGGCGGCATCGCCGGCGTCGCCGGCCACAGCAGATACAGGTTTCCGCTGCGCGCCACCGCGGGCGCGTCCAGTTGCGCCAGCGCGCCGGCGGCCAGCTCGCGCCGGACGGAGAAGTCCGGCAGGCAGACGATGCCCATGCCGCGCGCGGCCAGTTCGATCAGCGCCTCGCCGGTGTTGCAGCTGGCGCTGACCGGCGGCGAGGCGTCCTCCCCCTCGGCGTCCAGCAGCGGCCATGGCAGCAGCTTGCCGCTGTGGGGCAGCCGGTAATGCAGGCAGCGGTGGTGTTGCAGATCGCGCGCGGTCCGCGGCGCGCCGTATTCGGCCAGGTAGCCGGGCGAGGCCAGCAGCCGCATGTGGTAGCTGCCCAAGCGCCGCGCGGCCAGCCGGGAATCGCCGGGCTCGCCGCCGCGCACCACCACGTCGAAGCCCTCGCCTATCACGTCCACCAGCCGGTCGCTGTAGTCCAGGTCCAGCGCCACCTGCGGATAGCGGCGCATGAAGTCGGCCAGATGCGGCGTCAAAAGCCCGCTCTCGTGGGGCACCCCCACCTTCAGCCGGCCGCTGGGCGCGGCCAGGCCCTGCTGCAGCTCGCGCTCGGCCGCTTCCGCCTCATCCAGGATGCGCAGGCAGCGCGCCAGGTATTGCTGGCCTTCGGCGGTCAGCGCCAGCCGCCGCGTGCTGCGGTGGACCAGCCGCGCGCCCAGCCGTTGTTCCAGCCGCGCCAAGCCCTTGCCCACCGCCGACGCCGACAGGCCCAGCTGCCGTCCGGCCGCCACCAGGCTGCCCTGGCGCGCGATCTGGGCGAACAGCTCGATTCCGCTCATTCTGTCCATGGTTTTCTCTGAATTGCGGAAATAATTTCCATTATGAGCGGCATGCTAACCCATTTATCCGTCATGGACGCGCTTTTAGCATCGGGGTTTCAACCCATGCAGGAGCTTTGCCATGCCGACGACGACAGCGCATCCCGAACCCAATGGCGCGCCGCCGCTGCCCGCCGCCATCTATCTGCTCAGCCTGTGCATTTTCGCGATGGCCACTTCGGAATTCATGGTGGCCGGCATGATGCCGTCGCTGGCGGCGGCCTTCCGCGCCTCGCTGGCCGATGTCGGCAATCTGGTGTCCGCCTTCGCCGCCAGCGTGGTGGTCGGCGGGCCGCTGCTGACCTGGCGGCTGCGCGCGGTCCGGCGCAAGCCGGCGCTGCTCGGCCTGCTGGCGGTGTTCCTGGCCGGCCAGCTGATCGGCGCGACGGCCGACGGCTATCCGCAGATGCTGGCGTCGCGCATCGTCTGCGGCGTCGCGCAGTCGGCCTTTTTCGGCGTGGCCCTGGCGCTGGCCGGCGAGCTGGTGGGCATGGACCGCATCGCCCGCGCCGCGGGCCTGGTGTTGAACGGCCTGATGCTGGCCTCGGTGGCCGGCCTGCCGATGGCGACGCTGTTGGATCAATACTGGGGGTGGCGGCCGGCGTTCTGGCTGGTGGCGGCGCTGGTGGGGCTGGCGATGCTGGGCATCGCCGCGGCGGTGCCGGCCGGGGACAAGCCCGCCGGGCAGGAGGCGGGCGAGGAATGGCGGGCGCTGGCGCGGCCGGCCTTGTGGGCCGCCTATCTGTCCAGCGGCCTGATCATCGGCGCGGTGTTCGCCGCCTTCACGTATCTCGCGCCGCTGTTGCTGCGCGTCAGCGGTTTTTCCCCGGCGATGGTGCCGCTGCTGTTCGGCGTCTACGGCGCGGCGACGGTGCTGGGCAATCTGGTCACCGGCCGGCTGGCCGACCGCCACACCCGACGGGTGCTGCAGGGCGGCGTCCTGACGCTGTTTTGGGTGATGCTGGCCTTGGCGCTGGGCGCGCAATGGCAGGCGCTGGCCGTGGCCGGGGTGGGCTTGCTGGGGCTGGCCGGCTTGCCGATGAATCCGGCGATGGTGGCGCGGGTGGTGCGCGCCGGCGGCGCGGGGCCGATGGTGAACAGCCTGCACATGGCGGTGGTGAACCTGGGGCTGATGTTCGGCGCCTGGGCCGGCGGCCTGTGCCTGGACGCCGGCTGGGGCCTGCGCGCGCCGCTGTGGCTGGGCGCGGCGCTGGCGCTGCTGGCCTGGCTCAGCCTGGGGCTGGACCGGAGCGGCTACAGCTGGCGGACCACCGCCAGCTCGCCCGGCCTGCCCAGGTGATAGCCCTGGTATAGCTCGACGCCGAGCGCGCGCATCGCTTCCAGCTGCTCGGCGGTTTCTATCCCTTCCACCAGCATCCGGCTGCCGATCTGCCAGCCGAATTCCAGCAGCGCCGGCAGCCTTTGCGTCTGGCCTGCCATGTGGTCCAGCAGCAGGCTGCGGTCGATCTTGATGATGTCGGGGCTCAGTTCGCCCATCCTGTCGCGGCGGGAGGGCAGCGCGCCGAAATCGTCCACCGCCAGGCCGAAGCCCATTTCCGCCGCGTGGCGCATGCCGTTCAGCAGCGGCTGGCCGTGGTGCTCCACCTCGAATTCCGGCAGCTCGAAGATCACGCCGCCGCTGTCCAGCTCCACGCTCTGCAGCATGCTGCTCAGCAGCGGCAGGTGGGTGCGGCCGCTCTGGTCTTGTTGCACGGTGGCGGGCATCAGGTTCAGGCACAGGCAGCCGCCCTGGCCGCTCTGGGCGAAGTTGCGCACGTGGATCAGCCGGGCCAGGCGGTCGGCCTCCAGCGCCATGTCCGGCGCCAGCGAGGCGAGAAAACGGTCTGGCGGCAGCCATTCGCCGCCCTCGTCCACCACGCGCAGCAGCGCCTCGTGGCCGAACAGGCTGCCGCCCTTGTAGAAGATGGGTTGGAACGCGCTCAGCAGGCGGTAGCCGGCCAGGCTGGCGCAGTAGCGGCCGGAAGCGTCGCGGAACAGCATGCTGCCCGCCTGCGCGCCAAGAGTGGGCTGCATGGCGCACCTGCCTTGGAGAGGAATCGACGTTTCAGCATAGCAAAATCACGTAGCGGAATAAGACGCGCTAACAAAATCTTGCAGAGTATTCCGGCCCGCGGAGCCGTTATCTTTCTGGCCTGGAGCCCGGCGGCGGAAACCGTCGGCAGGCATTCATTCCGCCAGATGCAGCTGGGTGCCGGACTCCTGGATGACGCGGGCGATGGCCGGCGGCACCGGCTTGTCGGTGAACAGCGCGGCGATCTGGGAAAGCCGGCCCAGCTCCACCAGCGCCGGGCGGTCGAACTTGCTGTGGTCGGCGGCCAGGAACACCTGGCGCGATTGCTGGATGATGGCCTCGGTGGTGCGCACTTCGCGGTAGTCGTAGTCGCGCAGCGTGCCGTCGGACTCGATGCTGGACACGCCGATGATGCCGTAGTCGACGCGGAACTGGCGGATCATCTGCACCGTCGCCTCGCCGGTCAGGCCGCGGTCGCGCTTGCGCAGCGAGCCGCCCAGCACGATCACCTCGCAGTCCGGGTAGTCGCACATCTGCTCGGCCACGTGCAGGTTGTTGGTGATCACCCTCAGGCCGCGGTGGCGGTGCAGCGCCTTGGCCACCTCTTCCGTGGTGGTGCCCAGGTTGATGAACAGCGAGGCGTTGTCCGGGATGTGGCGGGCCAGGCAGGCGGCGATGCGGCGCTTTTCGTCGATGCACAGCACCTGCCGCGCCTGGTAGGCGACGTTCTCGACGCTGGACAGCACGCTGGCGCCGCCGTGGTAGCGCTGCAGCAGCTGGTGTTCGGACAGCAGCGAGATGTCGCGGCGTATGGTCTGGCGGGTGACGGAGAAGTGGTCGGCCAGCTTCTCCACGCTGACGTAGCTCTCGCGCTTGACCATGTCCAGCAGCTCTTGTTGACGTTGATTCAGAATCAGCATTCTTGTTGTTTCTCCGCGTATTGCGGCTGATTGTAAGCGATTTGCATCCGCGCCCGTCAACGCCCGGCCCGGCTAGCCTAGCAGCCGCGCGCGGGTCTCCTCGGCGATGGCGAGGCAGCTGGTCAGCCCCGGCGACTCAATGCCGAACAGGTTGACCAGGCCCTTCGCGCCGTGGACCGCCCGGCCCTGGATGACGAAATCGGCGTCCGGCTCGCCGGGGCCGGCGATCTTGGCGCGGATGCCGGCGTAGCCGGGCGTCAGCGAGCCGTCCGGCAGTTGCGGCCACCAGGCGCGCACCGCGTGGTAGAAGGCGGCGGCGCGCGCCGGGTCGACGTGGTAGTTGACGCCGTCCACCCATTCCACGTCTGGGCCGAAGCGCGCCTGGCCGCCCAGGTCCAGCGTCAGGTGGCTGCCCAGGCCGCCGGCTTCCGGCAGCGGGTAGATCAGCCGCGAGAAAGGCGCCAGGCCCTGCAGCGAGAAGTAGACGCCGCGCGCGTAGCGGGCTTTCGGAACCGCATCGACGGGCAGGCCGGCGATGGCGCGGGCGAGGTCGGGCGCGAACAGGCCGGCGGCGTTGACCACCTTGTCCGCCAGCAGCTCCATGCCGGCGACGCGCAGCACGATGCCGTCGGCGGTGACCGCGCCGCCCTCCACCGGAGATTCCAGCGCCAGCTGCGCGCCGGCGGCTTCGGCGTCGCCCAGCAAGGCCAGCATCAGCGCGTGGCTGTCGACGATGCCGGTGGACGGCGACAGCAGCGCGGCCGCGCAGCCCAGCGCCGGCTCCAGCGCGCGGGCCTCGGCGGCGGAGAGCCGCCGGATGTCGTCCACGCCGTTGGCGAGGGCCTGCTTCTCCAGCGCGGCGAGCTTGGCCAGCTGGCCGCGGCGGCTGGCGACGATCAGCTTGCCCAGCCGCCGGTGCGGCACCGCTCGCTCGGCGCAATAGCGGTACAGCGCGTCCCGTCCGGCCACGCACAGCTTCGCCTTCAGGCTGCCGGCCGGGTAGTACAGGCCGGCGTGGATCACCTCGCTGTTGCGGCTGGACGCGTGCTGGCCTATCGCCCGCTCCGCTTCGACGATCACCACCTCGCGCCCGGCCTCGGCCAGCGTTTTGGCGACGGCCAGGCCGACCACGCCGGCGCCGATCACTACCGTGTCTATCCTGTCCATCGGCTTGTCCTCATTCCTGCGTATGGCGCATCGCGACGCGGTTGCGCAGCCCGGCCGCCGCCTCGGCGCGCAGCTGGTCCGCCAGTGCGCTGCCGGCCGGCGGCTCGAATTCGATAAAGCCGTGGCGGCGGTAGAACGGCGCGTTCCACGGCAGGTGGGCGAAGGTGGTGAGCGTGACGGCGGCGCAGCCGCGCAGCCAGGCCTGGGCCAGCGCGTGCCGCAGCAGCGCGGAGCCAATGCCGCGGCGGGCGTGGTCCGGGTCCACGTCCATCTCGGCCAGATGCAGCTGGCCGTCGACGATCTCCGCCAGCGCGAAACCGACCGCCCGGCCCGCGTCGTCCGCCACCCACAGCAGGCCGGCGTCGCGGGCGGCGCTCAGGGTCTCGGCCGGAAGCGTGTGCTCGGCCAGCGCGGAGGGCAGGTCCGCGGGGGAAAACAGCCGCGCGGCGCGGCGCTCTATCCGCGCCAGCAGCGGCAGCTCGGCCGCCTCGGCCGGGCGGATCAGCAAGCCGTTTTCTATCATGTGGTCCTCAGTTGTTCGGCGGCCAGCCGGCCCAGCCGGGCGATGGCGGCCTGCTGCGCCGCGTCCCAGGGCTGGCCGAAATTCAGCCGCAGGCAATGGCGGAAGCGGGGCTCGGCCGAGAACAGCATGCCCGGCGCGAAGCTGATCGATTCCTTCAGCGCCGCCTCCAGCAGCCGGCCGCTGTCCAGGCCCTCCGGCCCTTCCACCCACAGCAGCAGGCCGCCTTGCGGCCGCCGCACCCGGGTGCCGCGCGGAAAGGCGGCCAGCACCGCGTCGGCCACCCGCTCCATCTGTTCGGCCAGTCGCGCGCGCAGCCGCTGCGAGATGCGGGCGTAGTCGCCGCTGGCCAGCAGGTCGGCCAGCGTGCCCAGCAGCAGCGCCGGGCTGACCAGGCTGCTGCTGGCGCGCAGCCGCTCCAGCGCCGCGTGGTGGCGGCCGCCGGACAGCCAGCCCAGCCGGAACGACGGCGCCAGGCTCTTGGTGAAAGACGCGCAGTAGATCACGTCGCCGTCGCGGTCCCAGGCTTTCAGCGGCGTCGGCCGGCGCTTGCCGAAGTACAGCTCGCCGAACACGTCGTCCTCGATGATGGATACGCCGTGGCGGCGCGCCAGCGCCAGCAGCCGTTTCTTGTTGTCGTCCGGCATCAGCGCGCCGGTGGGGTTCTGGTAGTTGGTCACCGTCACCAGGCAGCGCACCGGCGGGCCGTAGCGCAGCGCGAACTCCAGCGCCTCCAGCGACAGGCCGGCGTCCGGCGTGCACGGAATCTCCAGCGCCTTCAGCCCCAGCGCCGCCAGCGTCTGCAGCAGGCCGAAATACACCGGCGTCTCCACCGCCACCGTGTCGCCGGGCCGGGTCAGGTGGCGCAGCGCCAGGCTGATGCCCTCGGTGATGCCGTTGCAGAACAGGATCTCGTCCGGCCGCACCGCCAGCTGCCAGGACGCGGCCATCTGCTGCAGCTTCAGGCACAGCCGCTCGTGCTGCGCGGCCGGCAGGTAGGCGCCGATCAGCTCCGGCTGGCGCAGCAGCGTCTGTTGCAGCCGCCGCGCTAGATCGGCGGCCGGATACAGGCTGTGGTGGGCCTCGGCCATGTGCAGCTGCACCGCCACGTCCGACGCCGACAGCGCCACCAGCTGCGACATGCGGCTGTCCACGTCCACCAGCGTGGCCGGAGACGGCAGCGCGCGGGCGGGCGGCTGGCCGTCGGCGCGGGCCGGCAGCGCGGCGTAGAAGCCGGCCCGCGGCCGCGCCACCACCCGCTGCTTCTGCTCCAGCCAGCGGTAGGCGGCCAGCGCGGTCAGGCTGTTGACGCCGTGGTGGGCGGCCAGCTGCCGCACCGAGGGCAGCTTGCCGCCGGGCGGGAATTCGCCGGCGTCCAGACGGGCCTGCAGCAGCCGGGCGATGTCCTGGTATTGCGGCATGGGCTTAGTCGACGATGAACAACTTGGCGCCTTGCGGCGCGCGGGAGCGATGGGCCTCGGCCCGGTCCGCCACCTGGTAGCTCATGCCGGGCGTGAGGACGAAGACGCGGCCGTCGTCCAGCTCGGTGTGCAGCTCGCCCTCCAGGCACAGCAGGATGTGGCCCTTCTCGCACCAGTGGTCGGCCAGGTAGCCGGCCGTGTACTCCACCATCCGCACCCGGATGTCGCCGAACTGGCGGGTGCGCCAGTAGGCGCGGCCCTGTTCGCCGGGATGCTCGGCGGCGGGGACGTCCGCCCAGTCGGTGACGCCGAAGGGAATGCCGGTCAGCTGCATGCGGGGCTCCTGAGGATGGCTGTTATATAGAACAGATGCGGTCCAGCATAAACTGTTTGGCGCGCTTGTGGGAGTCCGCGGCGCGCAGGCCGTGGCACGCTGGCGACATTGGTTTTCATCAGGAGAGTCGCCATGTGGCAAACCTTGCGGCGCGACGCCGCCCCCTCCGCCTTGCTGGCCGCCGTTCTGGCCCTGCTAGTCGGTTTTTCCGGCCCGTTTCTGATCATCGTCCACGCCGCGCAGTCGGCCGGGCTGTCGCAGGCGCAGCTGGCGTCCTGGGTATGGGCGGTGTCCATCGGCTCCGGCGCGGCCGGCCTGTGGCTGAGCCTGCGCTGGAAAACGCCGGTGATCGCCGCCTGGAGCACGCCGGGCGCGGCGCTGCTGCTGGCCGCCCTGCCCGGCGTGCCGTATCCGGAAGCGGTGGGCGCCTTCCTCGCCGCCGCCGCCATCGTCACGCTGGTGGGCGTCAGCGGCCTGTTCGACCGGCTGATGGCGCTGTTCCCGCCGGCGCTGGCGGCGGCCTTGCTGGCCGGCATCCTGTTTCATTTCGTCGGCGAAGTGGTGACCGAGGCGGCAGGCCATCTGGGCCTGGTGCTGACGATGGCGGCGCTGTTCTTCATCGGCCGCCGCTGGTTTCCGCGCTGGGCGTTGCTGGCCGCCATCGCGGCAGGCGCGGCGCTGTCGGCGGGCGAGCTGCACGCGCCGGCGGCCGCGTCGTTGCATGCCGTCGCCGCGCCGCTGTTCACCTGGCCGGCCTGGTCGTGGTCCGCTTTCATCAATCTGGCCCTGCCGCTGGCGCTGCTGGCGCTGACCAGCCAGTTCCTGCCCGGCATGGCGGTGCTGCGCGCCTTCGGCTACCAGGTGCCGGCGCGCTCGCCGGTGACGGCGCTGGGCCTGGCGTCGATGCTCACCGCGCCGTTCGGCGGCCATGGCGTGACGCTGGCCGCCATCATCGCCGCCATCTGCACCGGGCCGGAAGCGCATCCGGACCGCAGCCGCCGTTACGTGGCCGGGGTGTTCTGCGGGCTGATCTACATCGTCATGGGGGTGATGGGCGGCGCGCTGGCGGCGCTGGCGCTGGCCTTGCCCAAGCCCTTGTTGGTGACGGCGGCCGGCCTGGCGTTGTTCGGCACGCTGGCGTCGTCGCTGGGCGCGGCGCTGGCCGATGCCGAGCACCGCGAGTCGGCGTTGCTCACCTTTGTGGTGGCGGCCTCCGGCGTCAGCTTCGCCGGCCTGGGCGCGCCGCTGTGGGCGATGCTGGCCGGCGGCCTGCTGTGTCGGCTGCTGAGCCCGGTCAAACCCGCGCCGGAAAAGGCCGTGGAGGCGCCTGCGCGCTGAGGCCGCGGCTGGCCGGCGGGGGCCGCGCGTGATAACTTAGGCGGTTGAATATACCCGCAGCGGCGCCTCCCGCCGGCATGCGGCAAAAGGAGAAAACATGTTCGCCCCTTCCGTTTACGCCCAGCGCCGCGCCGGCCTGCAAGCGTCCGGCCTGTCCGGCCTGCTGCTGTTTGTCGGCAACGTCGACTCGCCGATGAATTACCACGACAACACCCTGCCCTTCGTGCAGGATTCCAGCTTCCGCTACTTCTTCGGCCTGAACGAGCCCGGCCTGGCCGGCGCGATCGACGCCGACAGCGGCGAGGCGACGCTGTTCGGCAATGACCCGGACGTGGCCGACATCGTCTGGACCGGCCCGCTGCCGAGCCTGGCCGAGCGCGCCGCCAAGGTTTCGCTCTCGCGCAGCCGCCCGTACGCCGAGCTGGCGCAAGCGGTGGCAGAGGCCCGCGCCGCCGGCCGTCCGGTGCGTTACCTGGCGCCTTACCGCGGCGAGACGCTGATCGAGATGGGCCGCCTGCTGGACACCCATCCGGCCCAGGTGAAGGCGGGCTTCTGTCCCGAGCTGACCCGCGCGGTGGTGGCGCTGCGCGAGATCAAGGGCGAGGAAGAGATCGCCGAGATGGAAGCCGCGCTGGGCGTCACCCACGCGATGCACATCGCCGCGATGCAGAACGCCAAGCCCGGCGTGGTGGAATACCAGGTGGTAGGCATCATGGAAGGCATCATGCGCCGCCACGACTGGCAGCTGGCCTACCCGTCCATCTTCTCCAAGCGCGGCGAAGTGCTGCATAACCACCATCATGATCACGTGCTGCAACAGGGCGACCTGGTGTTGAACGACACCGGTTGCGCCAGCGGCGGCGGCTACGCCAGCGACATCACCCGCACCTTCCCGGTGGGCGGCAAGTTCTCCACCCGCCAGCGCGAGCTGTACGACATCGTGCTGGAGATGCAGGAGGCCGCCATCGCCGCGGTCAAGCCGGGCGTCAAATACCAGGACATCCACAAGCTGTCCGCCGCCGTGATGGTGGAGCGGATGGCCGCGCTGGGCTTCTTCAGCGGCGACGTGGACGCCATCGTCGAATCCGGCGCCTACGCGATCGCCTTCCCGCACGGCCTGGGCCACCAGATCGGCATGGACGTGCACGACATGGAAGCGCTGGGCGAAGACCTGGTGGGCTACGGCGACGGCACCGAGCGCAGCAAGCTGTTCGGCCTGGGCTACCTGCGCCTGGGCAAGACGCTGAAGGCCGGCATGGCGCTGACCGTGGAGCCGGGCGTCTACTTCATCCCGGCGCTGATCGAAGCCTGGGAAAAGGAAGGCCGCCACAGCCAGTACATCAACTTCGCCAAGTTCCGCGAATACGCCGACTTCGGCGGCATCCGCATCGAGGACAACGTGCTGGTGACCGAAACCGGCAGCCGCGTGCTGGGCGAGCCGATCCCGAAGACGGTGGACGAAGTGGAAGCGGTGATGGCTGTGTAAGCCAGCCGGTCCCGCGCCATGAAACGCCCCGCCTGCGCGGGGCGTTTTCGCATCCGCCGCCCGGATTGACCGGCCGGCCGCGGCGGCGACACAATGACGACAGTCTATTTCGCGCCGGTTTGCCACGACCTTTCCGCTGCCGTCTGTCCCGCGCGCCAGACCCCTGCAAGACCAAGCGGCAAGCACTGCACTCAGGGAGACACCGATGACCACCCAGCCTGATTTTTCCGCCATCCCGCTGCTAAACGACGCCGCCAGCCGCTACCCCTGGCAGGACTGCCGCAGCCGGCCGCTGCCGCCCGGCGCGCCGGAAGCCGACGCCGCCAGCCTGCTGCGCGCCTTCTCCGCCGCGATGCCGCCCTGGGCGCGCGCGCTGATGTTCCTGCGCGACCGGCTGGTGTCGCCTTTGGGCCTGAAAACCGCCCAGACAGCCTCTGCTTCCGTTGAGCCTTTTCATGTCGGCCAGCATCTGGGCGTGTTCGGCGTGCTGCACCTGGGAGAGCGCGACGCGGTGCTGGGCGAGGACGACCGCCATCTGGATTTCCGAGTGGTTTTGCAGTGGCAGGCGGGGCGGTTGCAGGTGAGCACGCTGGTGCGGCCGCACAATTGGTTGGGGAGGACGTATCTGGCGCTGGTGACGCCGTTTCATCATTTGATCGTGGCGGCGAGCATGAGGCGGATGGCGGAGGCACTGGGGAAATAGTGGCTAGGCGACGAATATATCTTTGGCCCAGTGTTGTTCCACTTTACCCTATTATCCGTAGCCCTATGTCGGGATACCTAGATTCAGGTATTCTATAAGATTTTGTCAGCAGCACCTTGATGCGATATGCAACAGTTTGAGTGGCTGATGATGTCTCTCGGGTTTGGCTTATGTTTTCTTAACTATCTATGTTGAGTGAATTGCCCGGGTGTGGTCTGAATTCAATGTTGAAAAAGTCGCTTACTGAGCTCTTGATGTGCAAGTGAAGTTATTAATTCAAAAATTAAAGCAGAGCGCTTTCTTTTTGTGGGAGTTTTTGAATGGATATGAGTGCTTTGTAGGTCCGCAAAGAAGTCATTAGTTTTGAAATACAAGCAAGTTGTCTATGCGCAAACCTCATATGGCGCTGTGGTAATAAATAATAGGCTGGCCTGTTTAGCGTAAGCGTGGATTTATTGGGGATTGCTTGTTTTTCCAATTTTGACTGTAAAAGAATGGCGACATGCTTAAATCTCATCGTGGATGAGATATTCGAGACATGAAGCAGTATTTCATCGATTCTAATTTAAAAATCAATTGCTATTATATGAAGTCATTGTCATCGTTTACTTTGCCATCAATCAGCCGTCCCGTAACATTAAACGAAGTGAAAAAGACAGTTCAATATCGTGCAGACATTGATGGGTTGCGTGCAATTGCAGTTCTGTTTGTGTTGTCTTTTCATGGCGGATTAAGTTTATTTCCTTCCGGATTTATCGGGGTTGATATATTCTTTGTAATTTCAGGCTTTTTAATAACATCTATTTGCTATTTGAGAATAAAAGATAATAATTTCTCATTGGCTGATTTTTATGTAAGAAGACTGTGGCGGTTACAGCCTAGCCTGATAGCCGTAATTTTATTTACTACTATTTTGGCGGCATTATATTATTTGCCAGAGGATCTAATCAATTATACAAACAGCACGAGATATGCGACATTATTCATATCTAATCAGCACTTTTCACGAGTTGTGACAAGTTATGCTGCAACAGATTCATCATTTTTACTTTTATTGCATACATGGTCATTGTCAATTGAATGGCAGTGGTATTTAATCTTGCCAATTGGCTTAGTGCTTCTATTTAAAAGACTCTCTCATCAAAATGCTAAGCGTGTAATATTGGTTTCTACTATCGGGGCAGCGCTACTATCTCTTTATCTTTCCAAGAAGTACCCGGATAAGAGTTATTTTCTTCTGACCTCTAGAATGTTTGAGTTCTTAATAGGAAGCTGTATTGTTTTTCTTGGTGAGAATAAAAAGGCACTCAATAACAGTCTGGCAACAGTGCTGGGAGCGGTTTCTTTTTGTGCAATAATCGCGGTTGCGACACTGGAAAATATAGATATCGGTTTTCCAGATTATCATGCATTAATAGTATGTTTTTCAGTTGCAGTGTTGATATTTGTTGGTGATGGAAATGGTGGCCTTGTTAATAAGATGCTATCTAACCCCATTTTGGTTTACATAGGAAAATTATCCTATTCACTATACTTGTGGCATTGGCCCATTTTTGCAGCAGGAAAGTATATTGGTTTTGAACAAGATTTAAAATTTAAGATTTTTTGCTATCTTGCAACATTCTTTACAGCCTTTGTTTCTTACCTGTTAATTGAAAAGCCGTGTAGAGGAGTAAATTGGAA
Source organism: Chromobacterium sp. INPA-IVC (assembly GCF_059047085.1). Taxonomy (NCBI): domain Bacteria; kingdom Pseudomonadati; phylum Pseudomonadota; class Betaproteobacteria; order Neisseriales; family Chromobacteriaceae; genus Chromobacterium; species Chromobacterium sp. INPA-IVC. Next base: position 273,201 of record NZ_JBTNLS010000007.1, read on the forward strand.
GCTAAAGAAAACTGCATTCTGTATGATTTTCTTGCCTATTATCGTGTCTGCTGCATTGTACTCGTTAAGCAGCTACCTAAATGGACTTCCTGAGCGGTTTGGCACAGAGTACTCACGAATTGATTCGACAATCAGAGCGTACTCTTCGCAAGATAGAAAATCTTGTATTGATGGCGATGCATCAATAATAAGCCCTAACTGTATTATCGGTGATAAGCCATCGAAGAAAAGGGCGCTTTTGATTGGTGATTCCCATTCAAATCATTTTTGGGGATTTTTCGATGTATTAGCCAACGATGCTAATTTATCTATTTCCGTCCAAGGAACATCTTCTTGTTTGACTTTGCCAAATATTTACTTATTTGATTGGTGGACCTTCAGGAATACTGTGTATCAAGATTGTTATAATAATACACAGCAGTATTATAAAAGAATCAAGGATGGTAATTTTGACTACGTCATTATTGGCCAGGTCTGGATGAATTATGCTGGAAATAATGTAGTTAATAAGCCAGGCGATTCACAATCTATTGAATTGTCTCGAATGAGAATTGAAGCCTCGATCCGAGATGCATTGGGGATTATTGAGGCAACAGGAGCCAAGCCTGTTATCGTTAAAACAATTTATGCCATGCCGGTGAATTATTTTGCATGCTATTATAAGCATATAAAACTTAGGCAGAGTTATGGCGATGATATGTGCGGCTCTATTGCTTGGACAGGAGATGGATCAGAATGGTTTTCTGAATTGTTTTCTAGACTTAAAAAAGAGCATCCTCGGCTGATAATTATCGACCCGAAAGATATTCAATGCAAAGGTGGGGTTTGTAAGACTGAGATTGATGGTGTGCCAATCTATAGAGATGTTGGCCATTTGAATGATTATGCATCATATAAATTTGGCAAAGAGTATTTGCAGAATTTTCAAAATCCATTCAAGTGAAGTAATGAAATGGACCGCCCGCCAATAGAAGCGAGCACCATTCAGCGGCTTAATCTTTGATGACGCAAGGCGACTCCCTGAGCAGTCGAGCAGGGAGTTTCGTTGTTGAAACTAATTGTTTGCGAATGCCCTCCTCCTAGAGACGGGGGCATTCGGAGGCAATTCAGGCCTTGGGGTGTAACAAAGCTACTTATCCACAGTCTCTCGCCAAGTCATTTTCTTATCCACAGCCAACTTGTGCTTGGCTAAAACCCCGCGCATAACAAAACGGGCAACAGCTCCATCGCCATTGCCCGTTCTCGCCTTCCCGCTCCACGAAGGCGGAGCCGGCGGATCGCCCGGCCATGCCGGGCTTCAGCCCTACATCACAACAACACCACGTCGAACTGCTCCTGGGTGTAGCTGGACTCCACCGACAGCGACACCGGCTTGCCGATGAAATCCACCAGCATCGCCAGGCTCTGCGACTCTTCGTCCAGGAACATGTCGATCACCGACTGCGCCGCCAGGATGCGGTAGCCCTTGGCGTCGTACTGCCGCGCCTCGCGCACGATCTCGCGCTGCACCTCGTAGCACACCGTCTGCGCGGTCTTGATCTCGCCGCGGCCCTGGCAGGTGGGGCAAGGCTCGCACAGGATGTGGGCCAGGCTCTCGCGGGTGCGTTTGCGGGTGATCTCCACCAGGCCCAGGCTGGTGAAGCCGTTCAGCGTCACCCGGGTGCGGTCGCGCGCCATCGCCTTGGCCAGCTCGGCCAGCACCGCCGCCTGGTGCTCGTCGTTGTCCATGTCGATGAAATCGACGATGACGATGCCGCCCAGATTGCGCAGCCGCAGCTGGCGGGCGATCACCTGGGTGGCTTCCAGATTGGTCTTGAAGATGGTTTCGTCGAAGTTGCGGTTGCCGACGAAGCCGCCGGTATTGACGTCTATCGTCGTCATCGCCTCGGTTTGGTCGACGATCAGATAGCCGCCGAACTTCAGATTGACGCGGCGGGCCAGCGCCTTCTCGATCTCGGCCTCGATGCCGTGCATCTCGAACAGCGGCCGCTCGCCGGCGTAGCGCTCGATCTTGTCGACGGCGATCTGCACGTACTGCTCGGCGAACTCCACCATCCGGCCGTAGTTCTCGTTGGAGTCCACCAGCACCTTGTCGGTGTAGCCGCTGACCATGTCGCGCAGCACCCGCACCGCCAGCGGCAGGTCGTCGTACAGCAGGCTTTGCGCCGGCAGCGTTTGCGACTTCTGCTTGATGTCGGACCACAGCTTGGACAGGTATTCGATGTCGGCGGACAGCTCGTCGTCGCGCGCGGTCTCGGCGCTGGTGCGGATGATGTAGCCCCTGGGGCTGCCGGCCGGCAGCAGCTTTTCCAGCCGCGCTTTCAGGCTGTGGCGCTCGGCGTCGCTTTCAATCTTTTGCGACACGCCGATGTGCTCTTCCTGCGGCAGGTGCACCAGGAAGCGGCCGGCCAGCGAGATCTGCGTCGACAGCCGCGCGCCCTTGGTGCCGATCGGGTCCTTGATCACCTGCACCAGCACGGTCTGGCCTTCGAACAGCATCTTCTCGATGCGCTGCGGCTCGGTCGGGTGCTGGCGTTGTTCCAGCACGTCGGCGATGTGCAGGAAGGCGGCGCGCTCCAGGCCGATCTCGATGAAGGCGCTCTGCATGCCCGGCAGCACGCGCTTCACCTGGCCCAGGTAGATGTTGCCGACGATGCCGCGGCTGGCGGCGCGTTCGACGTGCAGTTCCTGGACAATGCCTTCCTCCAGCACCGCGACGCGGGTTTCCTGCGGGGTGATGTTGACCAGAATCTGTTCTTGCGGCCGCGGCAGGTCGCGCGGCAGGGGTATGGATTGATGCAGCATGGCGCCCTCCCGGCTCATGGCAATTCGAAGCCGAACTCGGCCAGGAGCAGCGCGGTTTCGTGCACCGGCAGGCCCATCACGCCGGTGTAGCTGCCTTCAATGCGTTCGATGAACACGCCGGCCTTGCCCTGGATGCCGTAGGCGCCGGCCTTGTCGAACGGTTCGCCGCTGTCGATGTAGCGTTCGATTTCGGCATCGGACAGGGTTTTGAAGCGGACGTTGGTGACCGAAGTCTTGACGAGCAGCTTGCCGCCGTCGCGCACGGCGACGCTGGTGATGGCCTGGTGGCTGCGGCCGGAGAAGGCGCGCAGCATGCGGCGGGCGTCGTCGGCGCCTTCCGGCTTGCCGAAGATTTCGCCGTCCTGGGTCACCGTGGTGTCGGCTGCCAGCAGCGGGCGCTCGGGCAGGCCGCAGGAGGAGACCACGCGCCAGCCGGCTTCGGCCTTCTCGCGCGCCAGCCGTTCGGTGTAGGCGACGGCGTCTTCGCCCGGCCGCACCGATTCGTCGATGTCGGCATGGATGCGTTCCAGATGCAGGCCCAGCTGTTCCAGTATCTCGCGGCGGCGCGGGCTGCCGGAGGCCAGGTATATTCGGGTGTCATTGGTGCTCATGTCAGGCTGCTCGTTTGTTCTTGGGCTGCCGCCTAGGTTACCAGAGCGGCCCCGAGCCAACCATCTCCGCGGTGCGGCAGGGCATGGAGGGCGTGGATTCGGCCTTTGGATTCAAGGCCTTGCGGCGGCGGAGATTTGGTGAACGATTGTAAGCTCCCGGCTGCATGCCGATTCGCTGATATGCCGTTGATTTTATTTGATGGTCATTTTATGCAAATTGGAGAACGGGCCCGGGTTTGGTAAAATGTCGACTTTCGCCCTTCGAAGCACGCGCCATGCCGCACTCCAGCCTTGCCGTCCGCCAGTCGAATCCGGCCACCGCCGCCGCCATCCTGCTGATCCTGTTCAACCCGCTGGGGGTGGACTTGTACCTGTCCGCGCTGCCGGCGCTGCAGCGCCATTTCCAGGCCGACGTGTCGGCCAGCATCAGCGTGTTCGTGTTCTGCCTGGGTCTGGGCCAGCTCTTGTTCGGCCCGCTGGCGGACCGCGCCGGCCGCCGCCCGGTGGCGCTGGGCGGCTTGCTGGCCTATGCGCTGGGCTCGGCGCTGGCCAGCCTCAGCGATTCGATGGGCAGCTTCATGCTGGCGCGGATGCTGCAGGGCCTGGGCGCCAGCGCCAGCTCGGTGTGCGCGTTCACCATCATCCGCGACTGTTTCTCCGGCAACGCGGCGGCGCAGCGCTACAGCATGCTCAACGGCGCGCTCAATATCGTGCCGGCGCTGGCGCCGGCGCTGGGCGGGGTATTGACCGAGCTGTACGGCTGGCAGTCCTGTTTCCTGTTCCTGGCGGTGTCGGCGCTGGCCGCGCTGGCGCTGCTGGCGCGGCTGATGCCGGAAACGCGGCCGGAACGGGTGGAGCACGCTGGCGGGCCGGGCTTTCTGCAGGTGCTGCGCCATCCGGCGCTGCTGCGCAACGGCGCTTGCAGCAGCACCGCGCTGGGCCTGATCGTCAGCTACGTGACGCTGGCGCCGACGGTGCTGATCGAGCGCGGCGGCCTGTCCTCGGCCACCTTCGGCCTGCTGTTCGGGGCCAACGCGCTGCTGATCATGGCGGCCAGCTTCACCGGCCTGGGCCTGATCGGCCGACTGGGGCCTCGCCGGGTGCTGAAGACGGGCCTGGTGATCATGCTGGCGGCCGGCGCGCTGCTGCCGGCGCTGGCGCATCAGCCTGGCGCCTGGCATTACATGCTGCCGATCGCGGTGCTGAGCGTGGGCTTCGCCTTCACGCTGGGCCCGGCGGCGGGCATGGCGATGGCGCCGTTCGCGGAGTCGGCCGGCCGCGCGGCGGCGCTGCTGGGCTGCGCGCAGATGCTGTTCGCCTCGGCCTTGTCGGCGCTGCTGGCCGCGCTGCCGGTGGCGGGCGAGCTGGCGCTGGGTGGCGCGGTGATCGCGCTGTCGCTGGGCTGCCTGGCGCTGCAATGGCGGCTGCCGGCGCGCGGCTGAGGCGGGTTTTGGGCCGCCGGCGGCGGCCAACTGCCTGAATCGCTTGGGACATTTGCCGCCGCGCGAGTACAATCGCGGCTGTTACAAGATTTGGCAGATTCATGAGCAAGCACATCCCCCGCAAGCGTTTCGGGCAGAACTTCCTGCAAGACGCCAGCGTCATCGCCGGCATCGTCCACGCGGTCAACCCGCAGCCGGACGACATCGTGATCGAAATCGGCCCCGGCCTGGGCGCCATCACCAAGCCGCTGCTGTCGCGGCTGAAGCACCTGCATGTGGTGGAGATCGACCGCGACATCATCGAGCGCCTGCGCGCCGAGCATCCGGCCGACAAGCTGACCATCCACGCCGGTGACGCGCTGGCTTTCGACTTCGCCTCGGTCAGCGAGGCGCCGCTGAAGATTGTCGGCAACCTGCCGTACAACATCTCCACGCCGCTGCTGTTCCACCTGGCCACCTACGGCAACCGGGTGCTGGACATGCACTTCATGCTGCAGAAGGAAGTGATCGAGCGGATGGTGGCCGAGCCCTCCACCGCCGACTACGGCCGGCTGTCGGTGATGCTGCAGTACCGCTTCTACATGGAGAACATCCTGTTCGTGCCGCCGGAAGCATTCTGGCCGCCGCCGAAGGTGGATTCCGCCGTGGTGCGGATGATGCCGGCGCCGGGCCGCTGCGGCGTCGCCCGCGACGAGGCGCTGCTGGAGAAGCTGGTGATCCAGGCTTTCGCCCAGCGCCGAAAGACGCTGCGCAACAACCTGAAGGGCCTGGCCGACGTGGTCGATCTGGAAGCGCTGGGGATCGACCCCGGCCTGCGTCCGGAGAACCTGCGGGTGGAGGACTACGTCCGTCTGGCGAACCATTTGTCCGACAAGGGCGCGCGCGGCTGAGCGCGTGCCGCGGCCTGCCGCGGTTTCCCGTTGCATTAAGTTCTGACGCAAACAAAAAATAACAGCATACTGTCAGACAATCACTAAAAAGAAGATCATGGCGCCGCGACAGCGGCGCTGCTTTACCCGCAAAGAGAGTCTATAAGGAGAAACCTCATGCGCATTCGCACCTCCGTCGTCGCTGGATGTACGCTGGCCGCCATGGCCACCCTAGCCGCGCTGCCCGCAGGCGCGGCCGAGCTGACCGGCACCCTGAAGAAGATCAAGGATTCCGGCGTGATCGTGCTGGGCAACCGCGACTCTTCCATTCCCTTCTCGTACTACGACAACAACCAGAAGCCGATCGGCTACTCGGTGGACCTCGCCAACAAGGTGGTGGACGAGGTGAAGAAGGAGCTGAAGCTGCCGAACCTGCAGGTGAAGTACAACCTGGTCACTTCGCAGACCCGCATTCCGCTGGTGCAGAACGGCACTGTGGACCTGGAGTGCGGCTCCACCACCAATAACGCCGAGCGCGGCAAGCAGGTGGCGTTCTCGGTCGGCATCTTTGAGATCGGCACCCGTCTGCTCACCGCCAAGACCTCCGGCGTCAAGGACTTCCCGGACCTGAAGGGCAAGAACGTGGTCACCACCGCCGGCACCACGTCCGAGCGCCTGATCAAGGCGATGAACGCCAGCAAGAGCATGGGCATGAACGTGATTTCGGCCAAGGACCACGGCGAATCGTTCCTGATGCTGGAATCCGGCCGCGCCGCCGCCTTCATGATGGACGACGCGCTGCTGTACGGCGAAATGGCCAAGGCCAAGAATCCGGCCAACTGGATCGTCACCGGCAAGTCGCAGTCCTACGAGATCTACGGCTGCATGCTGCGCAAGGACGACGCGGCGTTCAAGAAGGTGGTGGACTCCGCGCTGGAGAAGACCTTCAAGTCCGGCGAAGTGAACAAGATCTACGCCAAGTGGTTCACCAGCCCGGTGCCGCCCAAAGGGCTGAACCTCAACTTCCCGATGTCCGACGAGCTGAAGGCGCTGTTGGCCAAGCCGACCGACAAGCCCGCCGAATAAGCCAGCCTGGCCGCGCATGCGGCCTTCGTCCTGAACGTAGCCGCCCGTTTTCGCGGGCGGCGGCTTGACCCTGCGCGGCCGGAAGCCGGCCGCCGGGTGGCATCGATCGCCGCGCCGTCTTCCCGACGCGCGGCTGGGAGTGGTTGCAATGAATTATCACTGGGACTGGGGAGTCTTCTTCAAACCCACCGGTGTCGGTAGCGAGATCTATCTGAACTGGTTCGCCAGCGGCCTGGGCTGGACGCTGGCGGTGTCGCTCAGCGGCTGGATCATCGCCTTGCTGCTGGGCATCGTGGTCGGCGTGGCGCGCACGCTGCCCAATCGCTGGATCGCCAGCCTGGCGACCGTCTACGTCGAGTTGTTCCGCAATGTGCCGCTCTTGGTGCAGCTGTTCGTCTGGTACTTCCTGGTGCCCGACCTGCTGCCGGAGGGCGCGCAGGTCTGGTTCAAGCAGGACCTGTCGCCGACCACCTCGCAGTTCCTGTCGGTGGTGGTGTGCCTGGGCCTGTTCACCGCAGCCCGGGTGGCGGAGCAGGTGCGCACCGGCATCGAGGCGCTGCCGCGCGGCCAGCGCAACGCGGCGATGGCGGTGGGCTTCTCGCTCGGCCAGACTTACCGCCACGTGCTGTTGCCGCAGGCGATGCGCATCATCATCCCGCCGTTGACCAGCGAATTCCTCAACATCATCAAGAACTCGTCGGTGGCGTCGCTGATCGGCCTGGCCGAGCTGCTGGCGCAGACCAAGCAGACCGCCGAGTTTTCCGCCAACCTGTTCGAGGCCTTCACCCTGGCCACGGTCATCTATTTCACGCTCAACATGAGCCTGATGCTGATGATGAACGCGCTGGAGAAGAAACTCAGGGTGCCCGGCATGATGGGAGGCAAATGATGGATTTCAGCCAAATCGTTCCGGCGCTGCCGGGCCTGAGCCAAGGCATGCTGCTGACGCTGAAGATGCTGGCCGGCGGCGTGATCGGCGGCGTGCTGCTCGGCATTCTGCTGGCGCTGGCGCGCTTGTCCAGCAACAAGGTTTTGTCGGGCTTCGCCACCGCCTACATTTATTACTTCCGCTCCATTCCGCTGCTGCTGGTGATCTCCTGGTTCTACCTGGCGGTGCCGATGCTGCTGAACTGGATCACCGGCAATCTGGAGCCGGTGGGGGCGTTCACTTCCTGCCTGGTGGCCTTCGTGATGTTCGAGGCGGCCTACTTCGCCGAGATCGTCCGCGCCGGCATCCAGGCGATACCGAAGGGCCAGGCCGGCGCCGCCTACGCGCTGGGCATGCGCTACCACCAGGTGATGGGGCTGATCGTGCTGCCGCAGGCGCTGCGCAAGATGCTGCCGCTGCTCTTGCAGCAGTCCATCATCCTGTTCCAGGACACCTCTCTGGTATACGCTGTCGGCTTGATGGATTTCCTCAACACCGCCCGCTCCAAGGGCGACATCGTCGGCCTGCCGCACGAATTCCTGATATTCGCCGGCATGGTCTACTTCCTGATCAGTTTCGGCGCCTCCCGCCTGGTGAAGCGCCTGCAACAAAGGTTGGCTGTATGACTGCAATGATTTCGCTGAGCAAGGTCAGCAAATGGTATGGCGCCTTCCAGGTGCTGACCGACTGCACCACCCAGGTCGCCAAGGGCGAGGTGGTGGTGGTGTGCGGGCCGTCCGGCTCCGGCAAGTCCACCCTGATCAAGTGCGTGAACGCGCTGGAGCCGTTCCAGCAGGGCGAGATCGTCGTCGACGGCATCTCGGTCGGCGATCCGAAAACCGATCTGCCCAAGCTGCGTTCGCGCGTCGGCATGGTGTTCCAGCATTTCGAGCTGTTCCCGCACCTGACCATCACCGAGAACCTGGCCATCGCCCAGGTCAAGGTGCTGGGCCGCAGCCGGGACGAGGCGATGGCCAAGGGCCTGAAGCTGCTTGACCGCGTCGGCCTGCGCGCGCACGCCGACAAGCATCCTGGCCAGCTGTCCGGCGGCCAACAGCAGCGGGTGGCCATCGCCCGAGCGCTGGCGATGGACCCGATCGCGATGCTGTTCGACGAGCCGACCAGCGCGCTGGACCCGGAGATGATCAACGAGGTGCTGGACGTGATGACCGAGCTGGCGCACGAGGGCATGACCATGATGTGCGTGACCCACGAGATGGGCTTCGCCCGCCGCGTGGCCGACCGGGTGATCTTCATGGATCAGGGCCGCATCGTCGAGGATTGCGCCAAAGACGAGTTCTTCGGCGATCTGGACGCCCGCAGCGAGCGCGCGCGCCAGTTCCTGTCCAAGATCCTGCAGCACTGACCGGCTGCGGGGGGGCGGTTGGCGAAGGCCCGGCATGCCGGGCCTTTTTCGCGTCCGGATCATACCTATGTTGTGCCGATGGTATTTTTGGCGGGACGGGGCCAGCAGGCGCGCGGGGGACGATTATTATTTTCCATTCAATGGCTTGCCGGCAGCCGCTCTAGCCGGCTGGATGGCGTTTTCGCAACAGCGGCGGGGGATGCGGTCGACAAATGCGCAGCGCATGGCGCTTAGGGGATAGCATTGCTGAAAACATTTCCAAGCAAATGCCGTGAAGAAACTGATCGTCCTGCTGTTGTGTTGTCTGGCGTTCGAACCGGCGCTGGCGGACGCGCGCGAGCTGGTGCTCGCCTACAACGTGTTCGAGCCATGGAAAAAACTGGACGCGCGCGGCGAGCCGGCCGGGCCGTACACCGAGATCGTGCGCGAGCTGGCGCGGCGGCTGGGCCTGCCGCTGCGCTTCCTGCACTGCCCGCTGTCGCGTTGCCTGGCGGTGATGCAGCAGGGACGGGCCGACCTGATGATAGGCGTGCGGCCCACGCCGGAGCGTTCGCGCTATCTGGATTTCCTGATGCCGCCCTTCGCCAACAGCAACCATCTGGTGTTTTACCAGCGCAGCGGCGACGCGCGCGCGCTGGCCCGCTACGACGATCTGCTGCCGCTGACGGTCGGCGTGTCGGAAGGGGTGAGCTACGAGGCGGGCTTCGACCGCGACGCCCGCATCCGCCGCGAAGCCAGCCCCGGCATGGAGTCCGGTTTTCGCAAGCTGGCGGCCGGCCGCGTCGACGCCTTGATCGTCAACGCGAGCCAGGGCGCGGCGCTGGCGGCGCGGCCGGAGTTCGCCGGCCGGGTGAAGCGGGCGGCGCTGACGCTGGACGACCGCCACCCCAACCGGTTGGCGCTGGCGCGGCGCTCGCCGCTCCATCCGCGCAAGGCGGACCTCGAACAGGCCTTGCGCGGCATGGTGGCCGACGGCACGGTCGCCCGCATCCTGGCGGCTGCCGGACGGTAGGACAAATCCGCGCTGGCCGTGGGCGGTTGCGGCTGGCATAGTAGGGTTTTCGCACCCTCACCGCAGGACGCTACGCCATGCAAGACCAACACGCCTGGTCCGGCCGTTTTTCCGAGCCGGTTTCCGATCTCGTCAAGCACTACACCGCCTCCATCGGTTTCGACTACCGTCTGGCCGAGGTGGACATCGAAGGCTCGCTCGCCCACGCCGCGATGCTGAACCGATCGGGCGTGCTGTCCGACGCCGACCTGGAGTCGATCCGACGAGGCATGGCGGACATCCGCGACGAGATCCGCGCAGGCCAGCTTGAGTGGAGCGTGGACCTCGAAGACGTGCACATGAACATCGAGCGCCGGCTGACCGACCGCATCGGCGACGCCGGCAAGCGCCTGCACACCGGCCGCAGCCGCAACGACCAGGTGGCCACCGACATCCGGCTGTGGCTGCGCGGCGAGATCGACGCCACCGTCCATCTGTTCGGCGAACTGCAGAAAAGCCTGCTGGAGCTGGCCGAGCAGCACGCCGACACAGTGATGCCCGGCTTCACCCACCTGCAGGTGGCGCAGCCGGTCACCTTCGGCCACCACCTGCTGGCCTATGTCGAGATGCTGGCGCGCGACGCCGAGCGGATGCAGGATTGCCGCAAGCGCGTCAACCGGCTGCCCTTGGGCGCGGCGGCGCTGGCCGGCACTACCTATCCGATCGACCGCCATTACACCGCCCAGCTGCTGGGCTTCGACGATGTCTGCCACAACTCGCTGGACGCGGTGTCCGACCGCGACTTCGCCATCGAATTCACCGCCGCGGCCTCGCTGGCGATGATCCACCTGTCGCGGCTGTCGGAAGAGCTGATCCTGTGGATGAGCCCGCGCGTCGGCTTCATCGACATCGCCGACCGCTTCTGCACCGGCTCGTCCATCATGCCGCAGAAGAAAAATCCGGATGTGCCGGAGCTGGTGCGCGGCAAGTCCGGCCGCGTCGTCGGCCACCTGATCGCGCTGATCACATTGATGAAGGCCCAGCCCTTGGCCTACAACAAGGATAATCAGGAGGATAAGGAACCGCTGTTCGACACGGTGGACACGCTGCAGACCACTCTGCGCATCTACGCCGACATGATGCGCGGCGTGACGGTGAAGCCGGAGGCGATGCGCGCGGCGGTGCTGCAGGGTTACGCCACCGCCACCGACCTGGCCGATTACCTGGTCAAGAAGGGCCTGCCCTTCCGCGACAGCCACGAGGTGGTGGCGCTGGCGGTGCGCCACGCCGAAGGCCTGGGCGTGGATCTCGCCGACTTGCCGCTGGCCAAGCTGCGCGAGTTCTCGGCGCTGATCGAGGACGACGTGTTCGGCGTGCTGACGCCGGAGGGCAGCCTGGCGCAGCGCGACCATGTCGGCGGCACCGCGCCGGCCCAGGTGAAGGCGCAGATCGCCCGCCACCGTGGCCGTTTGAGCTGAGCCTCCCGGCTCGCGCGCGAACCCTCCTGCGGGAGGGTTTATTTTTTGGTTTAAAATAAGACTATTATTTAAAACCAATTATCAATTCCGCATAGCCGGAATTGCACGCGCGGAGAGTCGATGAATCCCCTGCAGCCACGCCGTCGCCATCGCCTGTCCCATTTGATGTTCGCCCTGTTGGTGGCGGCCCTGCCGTTTGCGGCGACCGTGCCCGCGCTGTTGTGGCAAGAGCGGCAGGACCTGCAGGCTTCCGTGCGGCAGCAAGTGGACCAGGGGCTGCAGCTGGTGGACGGCATCCTCGACCAGGCCGACGAGGCCGCGCGCATCCTGCTGCCCTTGGCCGGCGGATCGTGCGACAAGGCGGTCTATTCCTTGCGCCGCCAGGTGGCGGTCGCGCCTTTCGTGCGCAGCACCGTGCTGCTGGACGGCGATAATGTCTATTGCTCGTCGCTGAGCGGCAGCACCCGCTGGGCGATGCCGGCGCGCGGTTTCGTGCAAGGCAGGATGCAGCTGCTGTCCGGCAACGCGATCACGCCCGATGTGCCGCTGCTGTATTACCGGCTCAATCGCGGCGGCGACGCGGCGGTGGCGACGGTGGACGGACGCTATCTGCAGCTGGCCTTGCAGGATGTCAGCGACCGCATCCTGGTGTTTCTGCAGGTGGGGGACCACTGGCTGGGGCCGCGCCGCTACGGCGAGGGGGCGATGCCCGCGCGCGGGCAGGTGGAGGAAATCCGCCATTCCAGCCGCTATCCGTTCATGGTGCGCTCAAGTTATGACGTGCCGGCCTGGCACCTGCATCTTTGGTCGCATCATGCGCCGCTGACCGTGATCCTGCTGTTGCTGGGCCTGTCGGCCGGCGCGACGCTGTACTGGCTGCTGGGGCGGCCGGCCTCCTTCACTGACGAATTGCGGCGGGCGCTGGCCAACGACGAGTTCGAAGGCTATCTGCAGCCCATCGTGAAGCCCGGCCTGCCGGACTGGCGCGGCGCCGAGGTGCTGATGCGCTGGCGGCATCCGCGCGAGGGGCTGATCCGGCCCGACCTGTTCATCCCGCGCGCCGAAGAGAGCGGGCTGATCGTCGAGATGACGCGGCGGATGATGGACGCCGTGCTGGCCAAGCTGGCCAAGCTGCCGCTGGCGCCGGACTTCCACCTGGGCGTCAACATCAGCCGCGCCCATCTGCAGGAAGGCGATCTGTACGGCGACTGCCGGCGCTGGGCGGGCCTGCTGGCCGAAAGCGGCGCGGTGCTGACGCTGGAGCTGACCGAGCGCGAAATGGTGGCGATCACGCCCGAGGTGGAGGCGCTGTTCCGCCGCCTGGACGCGCTGGGCGTCCGGGTGGCGCTGGACGATTTCGGCACCGGCCATTCCAGCCTGGTGTATTTGCAGCAGCTGACGGTAGGCGGCTTGAAGATCGACCAGGGCTTCGTCGCCGGCATCGGCAGCGACGGCTTGTCCGGCCATATCGTCGACAGCGTGGCCGAACTGGCGGCCAAGCTGGGCCTGGCGACGGTGGCCGAGGGGGTGGAGACGGCCGAGCAGTACGACTATCTCAGCCGCCTGGGCGTGAACTGGCTGCAAGGGTTTTACATCGCCCGGCCGATGCCGCTGGACGAGTTTGTCCGCCGCGTTCGCCAGGGCGGCACCTGGCAGCGCTGAGCGGCGTTGCGGCGGACATGCCGCATGGGTAGACTGGCCGGCTCCGCGCCGGCTGTCGGCGCGCTTTTCCACGCAGAAACCATGAACGCGAAAACCATAGGCGTCGCCGGCGTCACCGTGCCCGGCGCCGTAGACTGCCTGTCCAAGATCCACCGTCTGTGCGCGGACCGCTTTCCCCACCATCACCACCCGCGCTTTGCGCTGGACCAACCGGATTTCGGCGTGGTGCACCAGGCACAGGACGACGACCGCTGGGACTTGGTCGCCGATTCCATCGTCGGATCGCTCGAACGGCTGGCCGGCGCCGGGGCCGAACTGGCGGTGATCCCGGCCAACACCGTGCACCTGGTGGTGGACGACATCCGCGCCCGCTCGCCCATTCCGCTGATCAGCATCCTCGACGTGGTGGCCGACGCCTGCGCGGCGCGGGGCCTGAAACGGGTGGCGATACTCGGCACCCGCTGGACCATGGCGCGCCGCTTGTACCAGGCGCCGCTGGCCGCGCGCGGCATCGAAGAGGTGATTCCGGATGAGGCGCGGCAGGCGGCGATCCAGCGCGCCATCTTCGAAGAGCTGGTGCCGACCGGCCGCGCCAGCGCAGCCACGCTGGCGGCGCTGCTGGAGGTGGTGGAGGCGATGAAAGCGCAGGGCTGCGACGGCGTGGCGCTCGCCTGCACCGAGCTGCCGCTGGTGCTGAACGACGCCAACTGCGGCGTGCCGGCGATCGACACCACGCTGGTCTTGGCCGAGGCGGCGCTGGCCGCGGCTTGCGCCTAGCGCCGTCTCAGTTCCCGGCGGACGCGCGGCGGTATGCGCCCGGCGGCAAGCCGGTCAGCCGCTTGAACGCGCGCTGGAAGGCGGCGTCGCTGTCGTAGCCGACCCGCGCCGCCACTTCCGCCAGCGGCAGCCGGGTTTCCCGCAGCAGCGCCCGGGCGCGCAGGATGCGCCAGCCGGCCAGGTGGTTCAACGGCGTGTCGCCCACTTGGGCCCGGAAATGGCGGGCGAAGGCCGAGCGCGACATGCCGGCCCGCGCCGCCATGCTCTCCAGCGTCCACGGCGCGGCTAAGTCGGAGTGAACGGCCTGCAATAGCGGCGATAGCCGGCGGTCGGCCAGCGCCCCCAGCCAACCGTCGCCGCGGCCGGACAGGCAGTGGATGCGCAGCGCCTCGATCAGCAGCACGTCCACCAGCTTCTGCACCACCAGCCGCGAACCCAGCGCCGGCGCGGCGTTCTCGCGCGCGATCATTTCCAGCGCCGCCTGCAGCAACCGCGCCCGCTCCTCATCCAGCTTCAGGTGCAGCACCGGCGGCAGCAGGTCCATCAGCGGCGCGCCGGCGGCGGCGTCGAACACGAAGCGGCCGGAAACGATGCCGGTTTTCTCGCCGTCGCCGCCGAAGCGGATCACGTCGTCGCAGCGGCCGGCGAATACCGTCTCGCACGGCGGCGTCTCCCTGCCTGCCTCATCCATCAAGCGGAAGCGCTGGCCGCCGCTGACGATGAACAGGTCGCCGGCCGCCAGCGGCAGCGGCTGATCCAGGCCCGCGCCATCCAACAGGCAGCGGCCGTGGGCGACGACGCCGAAGCGCGCCGACACCTGGTGGGCGAAGTCTATGCCCCATGGCGCGCGCGCTTCCAGCCGCGCGTACAGCGCGCTCTCCACCCGCATCGCGGCGAAGATGTCTTCCAGCAGGTCCATGATTGAATCCGGTACGAAAGGTGAAAAAACAGGCACGGTTAATCATTCATCATCCTGGCGCGGCGCGGCAAGATGTCCGAGTGATTTTTATCCAAGGCCATCTCCCATGCAAAGCTACCGTTTCTCCCGTTTCGGCTCGCTGGACCACCTGGCGCGGCATGACGGGCCGATGCCGACGCCCGGCCGCGGCGAAGCCCTGGTGCGGGTGCGCGCCAGTTCGCTGAATTACCGCGACTTGGCGCTGTTGCGCGGCCAGTACCCGATGAGCTGGCGCGACGGCCTGGTTCCCTTGTCCGACGGCGCCGGCGAGATCGTCGAACTGGGCGAGGGCTGCAACCGCTTCCAGCTGGGCGACCGGGTGTGCAACACCTTCTTCCCGCAATGGTTCGGCGGCCCGTTTCCACCTGCGGAGGCGGCGCGCCAGTACGCCAGCGACCAGGATGGCTGGCTGTGCGAATACAAGGCGGTGAGCGAGGAGGCGCTGGTTCGCGTGCCGGACCATCTGGACTGGGCCGAAGCGGCGACGCTGCCGTGCGCGGCGCTGACCGCCTGGACCGCGCTGACCGGGCCGCGGCCGATCAAGGCCGGCGACACGGTGTTGGTGCAGGGCTCGGGCGGGGTGTCGCTGTTCGCCTTGCAGCTGGCCAAGGCGATGGGCGCGCGGGTGATCGCCACCACCTCCGGCATGGCCAAGGCGGACAGGCTGAAGGCGCTGGGCGCGGACGAGGCGATCGACTACCTCGCCGTGCCGGCATGGGGCGCGCGGGCGCGCGAGCTGAACGGCGGCCTGGGCGTGGACCTGGTGGTCGAGGTGGGTGGCAAGGGCACGCTGGAGCAGTCGCTGGCGGCGGTGGCGCCGGGCGGTGAGATCGCGGTGATCGGCTTCCTGGCCGACGGCGCGGCGGAGCTGGATTTCATGCGCTACTTCCTCAGCGGCGCCACCCTGCGCCGCATCGCGGTCGGCCACCGCGAGGGCATGGAGGCGATGCTGCGCGCGATTGACCGGCAGGCGTTGCGGCCGGTGGTGGATCGGGTGTTCCCGTTCGGCGACGCGCGCGCGGCCTGGGAGCACTTTCTCGCCCGCCGCCATTTCGGCAAGGTGGTGATCGCGCACTGAGCCTGGTCGGCCGCCGTTGTGGCGGCCAGACGCCTCCGGCTTCGCAAACAGACGGAAAGCCCGGGAAATTTGCGGTTCGCATTTGCTATCGGGGGGAAAAATATGTTACTAAAGTAACGTGATTTTCGATTCCGAATAGTTATGAGCCGCTCTCCACGACACGACAAAATCCTGCAGCTGGTTCGCGAAAACGGCTTCATGCCCATCGAAGAGCTGGCCCGCCTGCTCGATGTCACACCGCAGACGATACGGCGCGACATCAACCAGCTGTGCGAGGCCAATCTGCTTCGCCGCTACCACGGCGGCGCCGCGCTCGGGAACAGCGTGGAGAACGAGGACTATTTTGCTCGCAAAGGAAAGTTCCAGAGCGAAAAGGCCCATATCGCCGACATGATCGCGCGCAGCATCCCCGACCACGCTTCGCTGTTCATGAGCATAGGCACCACCATCGAAGCGGTGGCGCAGGCGCTGACGGCCACCCACAAGGGCTTGCGCGTCATCACCAACAACATCCACGTCGCCTCCATCATGTCCACCAACCCGGACTTCACCGCGATGATCACCTCCGGCACCGTGCGCGCGTCGGACGGCGGCATCACCGGCGTGGCGACGCTGGATTTCATCAACCAGTTCAAGGTGGACTACGCGATCATCGGCGTGTCCGGCATCGAGACCGATGGCTCGCTGCTGGATTTCGACTACCGCGAGGTGCGCGTCGCCCAGGCGATGATGAACAACGCCCGCCACCGCTACCTGGCCGCCGACCACAGCAAGTTCGGCCGCAACGCGCTGGTGCGCATGGGCCACATCAGCGAGTTCCACACCGTGTTCACCGACGCGACGCCGCCGGAGCCGGTGGCCAAGCTGTTGGAAGAGCACAACGTCAGGCTGGTGTTGTCCGAGGCCTGACAGCCATGAAAAAAGGGCGCCGGGAGGCGCCCTTTTCCTTTTCCGGCGCGGCCGCGCCGGATGTTTTCCTTACATCCTGGCCAGCGCCTGCTTGGCTTTTTGCGCGGCGTCGGTCTTCGGATACAGCTTGATCAGGCGGCGATAGGTGTTCTTCGCCTGATCCACCTGGCCCAGGTCGCGCTGGCAGTTGCCGATATTGCGCAGCGCGTCCGGCGCGAAATGGTTGTTCGGGTATTGCTCGACGAAACGTCGGTGGATGTCGATGGCGGCGTCGTACTGGCGCAGCGCCGTGTGGGCGACGCCCAGCCAGTAGTTGGCCTCGGCGGCCTGCGGCGCCTGCGGGTTCTGCTGGATGAACAGCGACAGCGCGTTGATCGCGTTGGGAAAGTCGCGCGCGCGCAAGAGATTCAGCGCCTTGTCGTAGTCGGGGCTGGCCTGGCTGTCGCCGGCGGCGGCTTGCTGGGCGGCGGGCTGCGAGGCGTCGCGCTTGCCGGGCGCGCCTTCCAGGTGCGACAGGCGGCCGTCCAGGTCGTTGTACAGATCGTTCTGGCGCTTCTGGGTGGTTTGCAGATTGTAGTTCAGCACTTCGACGTCGCCGCGCAGCTTGGCGACCTCGGCCTTCAGGGCGTCGACCTGGCTGACCATTTCCAGCAGCTTCTCATTGGACAGCTTGCTTTCCACCGCGCTGATGCGGGTGGACGCCTGCTGGTTCACCTGCGCCAGTTGGCGGCGGGTCTCCTCCAGGTCGCTGGTGCTGGCGCAGCCGTTCAGGATCAACAGCAGGGCGCTACTGATGGCGATGCGTTTCATGGGCGTTCCGATGGATGAAGATTGCCGGACATCATAGCGGTTCGGCCGCCGTTTGGCAGCCGCCCGCGGATATCCGGCAGGGCGAGGACGGCGGGCGGCGGGGAAACCGCCCGCGCCAGGCGCTTACTGGCCCTGGTAGACGATGTCGGCGCGGCGGTTTTCCGCGTAGTCGGCGTCGCTGTGGCCGGTGGCCTTCGGCTTTTCCTTGCCGAAGCTGACGGCTTCCAGCTGGCTTTCCTTCACGCCCAGCACTTCCATCGCGTGCTTGACGCTCTCGGCGCGGCGCTGGCCCAGGGCCAGGTTGTATTCGCGGCTGCCGCGGGCGTCGGTGTTGCCCTGGATGATCACTTTCTTGTCGTGACCCTTCAGGTAATCGGAGTGGTTGGCGACGATGTTCTTGCCTTCGCCGTCGACGGAGGACGAGTCGAAGCCGAAGTACACGCTGCGCTTGGCCAGCGGGCTGTTCGGATCATTCAGCGGATCGACCGCTACCTGGCTTTGTTCGCTGCCCGAGCTCACCGGGGCCTGGGTGGTCGGCGTCTGGGCGGCGGGCGCGGCCGGGGTTTCGGCCGGCTTGGTGCTGGCGCAGGCGGCGAGCAGGGTGGCGACGGCGGTGGCGAGTGCGAGTTGCTTCAGGTTCATTGTTGGCTCCCATCAAGGATTATTGAACGGACCCCATGCCGGGTCCTGAACATCACCGTTGAGCACGGCCAGTTTCACCTTGCTGCTGCCGTCCGCGGTGGCCGCGTACAGCACGCTCTGTCCGCCGGCGTCGCTGGAATACAGCACCATGCGGCCATTGGGCGCGAAGCTGGGGCGCTCACTGTAACTACCGTCTGACAACTGCCGGCTGTCATTAGTTGCCAGATCTTGCGACATCACACGGAAATTGCCGGCTGAACGGCGAATATAGACCAGGGTCTTGCCGTCCGGCGACAATTTGGGCGAAACATTGTAACTGCCCTCCCAGGTGACGCGCTGCGCGTCGCCGCCGTTCACCGGCACCCGGTAGATCTGCGGGTTGCCGCTGCGGTCGGAGACGAAGTAGACCATCGAGCCGTCCGGGCTGAAGGCCGGCTCGGTGTCGATGCCGCCGTTGTACATCAGGCGGCGCGCCGAGCCGCCGGCGGCGTTGATGATGTAGACCTGCGAGTTGCCGCTGGTGGTCAGCACCACGGCCAGTTTGCTGCCGTCTGGGCTCCAGGCCGGGGCGGAGTTGCTGCCCTTGAAGTTGGCCACCGCGCGGCGCTGGCCGGTGGCCAGATCCTGCACCCACACCACCGGCTTCTGGCTGGCGAAGGAGACATAGGCGATGTAGCGGCCATCCGGGCTCCAGCTGGGCGAGATGATGGGTTCGGTGGAGCGCAGGATGGTCTGGCTGCGCTGGCCGTCGACGTCGGAAATCTGCAGCGCGAAGTTGCGGCCGGATTTCAGCACGTAGGCCAGCCGGGTGTTGAAAAAGCCCTTCTGGCCGGTGATCGCCTCGTAGATCATGTCGGCGATCGCGTGCGCCACCTGGCGGCTGCGGTCCGGCGTCACGGTGAATTCGCCGCTGGTCAGCTGCTTGCGCTGCGACGCGTCCATCAGCCGGAAGCTGATCTTGATCTGGCCGCCGCCGGCGCTTTCCACCTTGCCGATGGCGATGGACTGCGCGCCGGCGGCCTGCCACAGCGGATAGCGGATGTCGGCCGGCTCGAACGGCACGTTGGCGACGGCGGACGGGTCGATCAGGCGAAAGGCGCCAGACAGCGCCAGGTCGTTGCGGATCACCGGCGTCAGGTTGCCCTGGGTCGGGCCCTCGTCTTTGAACGGCAGCACGGAGATGGCGTGGCGGCTGGCACCGCCGCCTACGATTTCGATGTTCAGTTCGGCGTGGGCGCTGCCGGCGGCCAGCATCGCCGCCACCAGCATGCCCCGCAGCAGGGCTTTCAAACTCGGCATGGCTTCCTCAGGGCTTTGTCGCGTCCGCTCAGCGCGGACGGAACGTCAGGGTAAAGGTGCGGTAGCCGTCGTTGAAGTTGGCTCCCGCCGGCAGTTTGGGGAAAGTCTTGGCCTCCCAGACCGCGCGTTGCACGGCATCATCATAGGCCGGAACGCCGCTGCTTTTCACCAGTTGCACCGCGCGGACCTCCAGCGTCGGCATCAGCGTGACGCGGACCACCGCCGCCGGATTGCCGGCGATGCCGGGCGGAATCTGCACCAGCGGCGTCACTTTGGCCTTGACCAGGTCTATCCAGCCGGCGTTGACGCCGGAGCCGTTGACCGCGCCGCCGGCCACGCCGTGCTTGCTGCCAGCCTGGTCGCTGCGCGCGTTGGGCTTGCCGCTGGTGCGCGTGCTGTCCAGGCTGGAGAGCAGATCGTCGGCCTCGTTGTTGTAGGCCTTGGCGGTCTTGTGGCCGGGTTTGGCCGCGGGCGGGGTGTGGGCCTTGGCGTCCTTCTTTTCCTGCGCCTTCTCCGCCGGCTTGGCCTTTTCTTGAACTTTTTTCTCCGGTTCGGCCGGTTTGGGTTCGTGCTTGGGCTTTTTCGGCTCGGGCTCAGCCGCCGGCTTGGGTTCCGGTTTCGGCGTCTCGTGCTTGGGTTTGGGCGCGTCCTTCTTGCCCAGGTTGACCTCGGCCGGCGGCACTTCGACCACCGGTTTGGGTTCCGGTGCCGGTTGCGGCGCGGGGGCGGGCGCTGTCGGCGCGGTCACGGCCGGCGGAGGCGGCGGCGCGGTGGTCCACAGCTCCAGCGCCAGCGGCGCCGGGCTCGGCGGCGGCGTGGTCTGCAGGCCGCCCCACAGCAACAGGCCGATCACGCCGGCGTGGAACAGCGCCGAGGCGATGAAGGTCCAGGGACGCGGCGAGGCGGACGATTGCGGCTTCATTGCTTGCTGATTTGCTTGACGGTCAGCGCCACGCGCTTGATGCCGGCCTGGTGCAGGCGGTCGGCGATCTTCACCACTTCGGCGTATTTGAGGTTGGCGTCGGCGGAGATGGCCACCGGGCGTTGTCCGGCGCCGGCCAGCGCCTGCAATTGGCTGGCGAGGTCGTCCAGCGAGTCGACGCGGGTTTTCTGTTCGCCGTCCACCAGTTCGATCTTGCCGGTGGCGTCCACGGTGACCTCCAGCGGGCGGACGTCGATGGCGGGCGCCTCGGAGACGCTGGGCACGTCGATCACGCCCGGCGTGAACATCGGGGCGGTGACCATGAAAATCACCAGCAGCACCAGCATCACGTCGATGTAGGGCACGACGTTCATCTGGTTCATCTGGCGGCGGGGGCGGCGGTTCAGCATGACGGTGACGGGGTAAGCTCGGTCAACAAACGGCCATCATAGCACCGGCGGGGGGGCCGGCGCTGTGGCCAAAACGTTACAGACCATCCGGCGATGGTGAAAGTTCATGCGCGCCGGCTAGCGGCGGGTGCACAGCGTCAGGCCATCGCCTATCGGCAGCACGCACATGTGGACGCGCGGGTCGGCCTTCAGGCTGGCGTTGAACGCATGCACCAGGTGCACGCCGGGCGGGTCTTCCGGCTTGGGCTCCACCACGCGGCCGGACAGGAAGATGTTGTCGATGGCGATCACGCCGCCGGGGCGCACCAGCTCGAGGCAGGCTTCGTAGTAGTCGCGGTAGGACGGCTTGTCGGCGTCGATGAAGGCGAGGTCGAAGCGGCCGGCCTGGCCGTCGTCCAGCAGCTCGCGCAAGGTGCTCAGCGCCGGTTGCAGCCGCAGGTCGATACGGTCGGCGACGCCGGCCTTGGCCCAGTATTCGCGGGCGATGGCGGTGAAGGTTTCGCTGACGTCGCAGGCCACTACCTGGCCGTCGTCCGGCATCGCCAGCGCCACGGTCAGCGCGCTGTAGCCGGTGAACACGCCGATTTCCAGGTAGCGGCGCGCGCCGATCAGCCGCGCCAGCCAGCCCATGAACTGGCCCTGGTCTGGGGAGATCTGCATCTTGGCCAAGCGGTGGCCGGCGGTGAATTCGCGCAGCTCGCGCTGCACCGGGTGCTCGGCGACGGCGATGTCGAACAGGTAATCGGAGAGGGCGCTGCTGAGCGTCACCGTGTGGCGGGTCATATTCGGGCTTCCAGAATGACGAAACGCCCGCGAAGGGCGTCGGGAACGATCCAGGCGGCGCTTATTCCGGCTGGTAGACGTAGGCCTTCTGCGGCACGCTGGATTCTTTCCAGCGGCGCTGGTCGTCCAGGTTGAGCTCGCGGTCCCACAGCGTCAGGCGCAGCTCGCGGCGCTCGCTGTCCACTTCCGGGTTCTTGTCCAGGAAGCCGTTGATGAACTGGGTGAATTCGGACTGGTACATCGTACCCTCCATGGTGGCTGATCGGACAATTTTAATCGATTCGTGGCCCCGCCGCCACGCCGGCTCAGTCCGCCTCCCTTTCGCCGTACAGCATGCACTCGATGCGGCGGTCGGGGACCAGCCACATCAGCGCCACCGCCAGGTACAGCGCGCCGGCCAGCCAGGTCTGGTACCAGGCGAGGCCTATCGCCAGCAGGTAGCACAAGGGCGAGATCTTGCCCTTGATGTCGCCCCCCAGCGCCTCGGACAGCCGGGTGCGGTTGCCGGGCAGGCACAGCAGCGCCTGCTGCATGATCCACCAGGCGATCGCGCACATCAGCAGCACCGCGCCGTACAGCGCCACCGGCAGCGGCGCGTAATGGTTCTCGCCCATCCAGCCGGTGACGAAGGGGATCAGCGACATCCAGAACAGCAAGTGCAGATTGGCCCATAGCACCCGGCCGTCGATGCGGCGGGTGGCGTGGTAGAAGTGGTGGTGGTTGTTCCAGTAGATGCCCACGTAGATGAAGCTGAGCAGGTAGCTGAGGAACACCGGCAGCAGCGGCGTCAGCGACTGCCAGTCGGTACCGTGCGGCACCTTCAGCTCCAGCACCATGATGGTGATGATGATGGCGATCACGCCGTCGCTGAATGCCTCCAGGCGGTTTTTTTCCATGCGGGTCTCGTGTGGATGGTCCTGACTGGAATGTAGAGCGGCGGGCCGCGTTCGGCAAAGCGCGGCGGCGTCAGTCCGGCCTGGCGGCGCGGCATGGCAGGCGGACGCGGGCGAAGTAGCGGCCGCCGCGCCGCTCGGCGGCGAGCGAGGCCTCGGCGTCGTACAGCAGCGCCAGCCGCTCGCGCAGGTTGTCCAGCGCGATGCCGCTGCCGGCGGTCGGCGCGGCATCGGCCGGCAGCGGATTGTCCAGCGCCAGCTCCAGCAGGCCGCCGGCGACGCGGGCGGAGATGACGATCTCAACCTCGCCGGCCACGCGCTCGGCGCCGTGGCAGACGGCGTTCTCGACCAGCGGCTGCAACAGCAGCGGCGGCAGCTCGGCGTCCGGCGGCGCGTCGATGCGCCAGCTGATCGTCAACCGCGGCCCCAGCCGTTCGGACTCTATCGCCAGGTACATCTTGGCCAGCTCGATCTCGCGCGCCAGCGTGGACAGCCTCTCCGGCGCGGCCATCTGGGCGCGAAACAGCTCGGCCAGATTTTCCAGCACCGTTTCCGCCTGCTGCGGCCGCGAACGGATCAGCGCGATGGCGGCGTTCAGGCTGTTGAACAGGAAATGCGGGCGGATGCGCGCCTGCAGCGCGGTCAGCCGCGCCTCGGCGAGCGCCGGCGACAGCGCGCGCTGGCGCAGCGCCAGATAGTGCAGCAGCAGCGGGGCTGCCGCCATCGCCAGCGCCGCCGAGGTCCAGGTCCGGGGCCAGTCGTCCTGCAGCCGCCATTGGCACAAGGCGAAACTGGCGCCGGCGATCAGCGCCGTCCAGACGGCTCCGCGCCGCCGCCGCGACAGCCAGGGGGCGGCCAGCGCCAGCAGCGCCAGCGACAGCAGGCTGCCCGGAATCAGCGCCAGCGCCGATTGCAGCCAGCGCCACAGCGGCTGCTCGGCCGTCAGCGCCAGCAGGCCGTCGGCGCACAGCAGCAGCGCCGGCAGCTGCAGGATGCGCAGCATCACGCCAGGCAGGCGGAAGTCGGGCAGCGGCGTCGGAATCGGGCGGGACATGGCGGGTCTCCGGGGGCGATGCTGCGATGATAGCGCCCGGCGATGGAAACCGCCGCCGTATATAAAGAAAAGCGAAGGCAGTTGGCCAGACCTGCGCTCAGGCCCCGCGCGGCGATTCGGTGAGCCGGGTCTGATCTGGCGCAAATTTGCTCGCGAACGGCGGTTTTCCCCGCTTTACAAACCGGGCTCGCCGGCGCTAGTGTCAGCTCTCAAGAATATCAGATAAATCTAATTTGCATCGCTGCCTGACGGCAGCCGATGGACCCGCTTGTCGAATGGGCGGCGCATGGTTCCAAGGGCCGGATTTATTGCGCCGCGCAATGATTTTGACATGTCCGATTTCCCGGTTGAATCAAGCCTGTCAGACGATATACGGTAGCCAATATATGCCTTGCATAATGCGGCGCAGCATGCATTTAATGATTTCCAAACGATCGTTCCCGACCGCCGCGCACGACCGTTCCCGTTTCTGATTCCACCATCCACTTGCAGGAGATATCCGGTATGAATATCGTCATCCCAGCCGAGCGGCTGGCCGGCGAGCACCGTGTGGCGGCGACGCCGGACACGGTGAAGAAGCTGGTCGGCGCCGGCCACGCTGTCGTCGTGGAACAGGGCGCCGGCCTGGCGGCCGCGCTGCCCGACGCCGCCTTTGTGGCCGCCGGGGCGACCATCGCCGAGCGGCGGCAGGAGATGCTGGCCGCGGCCGACATCGTGCTGGCGGTGCGCATGCCCGAGGCCGCCGACGTGGCCGCGCTGAAGCCCGGCGCGGTGCTGGTCGGCATGCTGGCGCCGTATCAGAATCCGCTGCTGCCGCAGTTGGCGGCGCAGCGGGTGTCGGCTTTCGCGCTGGAGCTGCTGCCGCGCACCACCCGCGCCCAGAGCATGGACGTGCTGTCCAGCCAGAACAACATCGCCGGCTACAAGGCGGTGCTGCTGGCCGGCCAGTTCTATCCCCGCTTCATGCCGATGCTGATGACCGCCGCCGGCACGGTGAAGGCGGCCAAGACGCTGGTGCTGGGCGTCGGCGTCGCGGGTCTGCAGGCCATCGCCACCGCCAAGCGGCTGGGCGCGGTAGTGGAAGCCTACGACGTGCGCCCCGCCACCCGCGAGCAGGTGGAGTCGCTGGGCGCCAAGTTCGTCGAGGTGCCGATGAGCGACGAGGAAAAAGCCGCCAGCGGCGGCGTCTACGCCCGCGAGATGTCGGCCGAATTCCTGGCGCGGCAGAACGAATTGCTGGCCAAGCGCGCCGCCGCCGCCGACATCGTCATCTCCACCGCGCTGATTCCCGGCAAGCCGGCGCCGCGCCTGCTGTCCGCCGACGCGGTGGCGGCGATGAAGCCGGGCTCGGTGATCGTCGACCTGGCCGCCGAGGCCGGCGGCAACTGCGAGCTGACCCGTCCCGGCGAGGCCTGGCTGACCGACAACGGCGTGCGGGTGGTGGGCCTGACCAATCTGCCCGCGATGCTGGCGGCCGACGCCTCCAGCCTGTACGCGCGCAATCTGCACACCTTCCTCGGCCTGCTGTTGGGAGGCGGCGGCCTGACGCTGGATCTCGCCGACGAGCTGGTCGCCGCCACGCTGGTCACGCACCAGGGCGAGCAGCGCTTCGGCGCCGCCGCCCGTCCGGCGGAAGCCGCCAACCACGACAAGGAGCCGCACCATGGCTGATCCCTTCATCACCAGCTTCACCATCTTCGTGCTGGCGGTGTTCGTCGGCTACCACGTGGTGTGGAACGTCACCCCGGCGCTGCACACGCCGCTGATGGCGGTCACCAACGCCATCTCCGGCATCATCGTCGTCGGCGCCATGCTGCAGGTGGTGGATATCAACGGCCAGGAGATCACCGTCACCTCGGTGCTGGGCGCCGTGGCCATCTTCCTCGCCAGCATCAATATCTTCGGCGGTTTCCTGGTCACCCAGCGCATGCTGGACATGTTCAAGAAGAAAAACAGGGGATGACGATGCAGAATGTTTCGGCTGTTCTTTATCTGGTCGCCGCGGTGTTGTTCATCCTGGCGCTGAAGGGGCTGTCCAGCCCGGCTTCGGCGCGGCGCGGCAATCTGTACGGCATCGTCGGCATGGCGATCGCGGTGCTGACCACGCTGCTGATCATCGACAAGCCGGTGCTGGCGCTGATCGCCGGAGCCATCGCCGCCGGGGCGGTCGTCGGCGCCTGGAAGGCGCGCACGGTGGAGATGACCGGCATGCCGGAGCTGGTGGCGGCGATGCACTCGCTGGTGGGCCTGTCCGCGGTGCTGATCGCGGTGGCGGCCATCTTCCACGGCGGCGTCGAGCACACGCCGGTGCAGAAGGTGGAGCTGTTCATCGGCGCCTTCATCGGCGCGATCACCTTCACCGCCTCGGTGATCGCCTACGGCAAGCTGTCCGGCCGCTTCGGCGCCAAGGCGATCAGCTTCGCCGGCCAGCATCCGCTCAATCTGCTGCTGGCGCTGGCCATGGTCGGCTTCGGCGCGGCCTACTTCTTCACCGACAGCCAGGCCGCTTTCCTGGCGATGGTGGCGGTGGCGCTGGCCTTGGGCGTGACGTTGATCATCCCGATCGGCGGCGCCGACATGCCGGTGGTGGTGTCTATGCTGAACAGCTACTCGGGCTGGGCGGCGGCCGGCATCGGCTTCACGCTGAACAACCCGGTGCTGATCATCGCCGGCGCCTGCGTCGGCTCGTCCGGCGCCATCCTGTCTTACATCATGTGCAAGGCGATGAACCGCTCCATCGTCAGCGTGCTGCTGGGCGGCTTCGGCGCGGAGACCGTCGCCGGTCCGGCCGGCGATGCGGGGCCGGCCAAGGCCTACAAGGCCGGAAGCGCTGAGGACGCCGCCTTCCTGATGGCCAACGCCGACCAGGTGGTGATCGTGCCGGGCTACGGCCTGGCGGTGTCGCGCGCGCAACACGCCTTGCAGGAATTCGCCGAACTGCTGCACGAGCAGGGCGTCGGCGTCCGCTACGCGATCCACCCGGTGGCGGGCCGGATGCCGGGCCATATGAACGTGCTGCTGGCAGAGGCCGAGGTGCCGTACGAGCAGGTGCTGGAGATGGAGGAGATCAACGCCGACTTCTCCACCACCGATGTGGTGCTGGTGATCGGCGCCAACGACGTGGTCAACCCGGCCGCGCAGAAGGACAAGCAAAGCCCCATCTACGGCATGCCCATCCTGGAGGCGCACAAGGCGCGCAACGTCATCGTGGTCAAGCGCTCCATGAACGCGGGATACGCGGGGCTGGACAACGAGCTGTTTTACATGGATAAAACCATGATGGTGTTCGGCGATGCCAAGAAAGTGGTGGAAGACCTGCTCAAGAACGCTGTGCACTGAGCGCTCGTCCGCCGTCCCGAACGCCCGCCATTGGCGGGCGTTTTGCCGTCCGCAGTCATGGAAAAGGAAACCCGCATGCCTTCTCTCGGCGCCCTGTTGGTCAGCGGCAGCATGATGCTGCCGACTCAAGCCCTGCCCGATCTGCAACACACCGAATGGCGGCTCCAGTCGCCGGCGCAACCGGCGCCGCAGCCTACCCTGAGCATTTCCGACAGCCGCATCAGCGGCTTCGCCGGCTGCAACCGCTTCACGCTGGGCATAGACGAAGACGGCCGCCACCAGGTTTCCACCACCCGCATGGCGTGCGCGCCGGAGGCGATGGCGCGCGAGCAGGCCTTGCTGAAATTGCTGGGCGCGCCGTTCCGCCTGCTGCCGTCCGCCGATGGCCGCTACCTGACGCTGGCGGCCGGCAAGACCGTCTACCGTTTTGCGAAAGCGGACGCCGCTCAGGCGGCGGCTCCGGTTTCGCCGCAGGCGGCGTGGCGGCCGCAGGCGGGCGAGCAATACTGGTACGCGACGCGCGGCGATTGCGCGGACGGCGCCTGTCTGCGGCTGCGCGGCAGCGAGGGCGAACCGTGGCGCGATTACCACGGCGAGATCGCCGGCTTCACGCCCGAAGCCGGCCGCAGCTATTACCTGAAGCTGCAAGGCGAGCCGGAACGCGGCGGCGGCACCGCGCTGCAATTGGTGAAAGTGATCTACCAGGAGACGGTGACGCCGGTTGTCGATTGACGGAACCTGTGAGCTCTACGGGCGTCATAGTCTGTTTCTTGTTCAGGATATCGCGATGTCTTACCGACTGACCCTGCTGGCGCTCGGCGCCGCCCTGCTGGCCGGCTGCGCCAGCCCCACCGCTCCGGTTCGCCAGGGCCCCGCGCCGACGATGCCGCAACTGCAAGGCGAGTGGAAGCAGACCGGCGCCGGCGACAAGGGCATCCTGCTGCGCATCGACCAGCAACGGCTGTTCGCCAAGGCCGGCTGCAACGGCATGTTCGGCCCGGCCGCGATCGATGGCGGCAAGCTGCGCGCCGAGCGCCTGGCGTCGACGCTGATGATGTGCCCGCCGGAGGCGATGCAGCGCGACGCCAAGCTGTCGCGCCAGCTGGAGGCCGGCATGGACGTCAGCCTGGACGGCGAGCGTCTGAAGTTGTCCGACGGCAAGGACGCGCTGACCTTCGAACGCCAGCCGCAGGGCGAGATCAAGTTCATCTATGTCGCCGCCGAGCGCAAGGCCTGCACCGGCGTGGCGCCGATGCAGTGCTTGCAGGTACGCGCGGACAAGTCCAAGCCCTGGGAGCTGCATTACGGCGAGATCGAGGGCTTCCAGCCCGAGCCTGGCGTCGCTTACCGGCTGCGGATCAAGGAAGTGAAGGTGGACAATCCGCCGGCCGACGCGTCTTCCATCCGCTGGATCCTGGATCTGGTGGTCGAGCAGGAAGTGGTGAAGAAGCCTTGAGGGACGGCTTCCGTGTCGCATGGCACGTGATGGATCCGCTGCGCGGATGATGGTTTGAGTGCCGGTTCCGCCCGGCGGACGGACAAGGGGGCTGCGCGGCCAGCCCCCTTGCAACCCCAGGCCGCCCCTGCCGCCCGCGAAACCCCGAGAAAAATGCGCCAGGCAAGGAGCCGCCGAAACTACATGCGTGCGAATCCTTGATTCGCTCAGCGGTACGCGCTACCGTCGCGCGGCGTCGAACAGATCGGCGGCTTAAAACCTTGCCCGCCGCATTTTCCCCGGCGCGCGCAGAAGGGGGGAGTGGGGCCCGCCGCATACGTGTTTCCATCGTCTGAGAATACACAGCCACGACATCCGTGGTTAAAGCGTCTGTCTGTAAAACGGGCTATGACAGCCGCTCTGCTACAATCGCGGCATTGAAATTGCAGGAGGCCGCCATGAGCCTGATTCCCGAAATCAAACCCCAGCAATCGCTGGAATTGCTCAAAGAGCTG
This sequence comes from Chromobacterium sp. INPA-IVC, assembly GCF_059047085.1. Taxonomy (NCBI): domain Bacteria; kingdom Pseudomonadati; phylum Pseudomonadota; class Betaproteobacteria; order Neisseriales; family Chromobacteriaceae; genus Chromobacterium; species Chromobacterium sp. INPA-IVC. The sequence continues at coordinate 302,263 of NZ_JBTNLS010000007.1, forward strand.
CACATCCTCACCCGCGACGGCAAGATCAACCAGGACACCCGCCGCAAGCTGAAGCAGGTTTACCACCTGTATCAATTCATCGAGCCCTTGATGGCCGATGTATTGGAGAGCAAGGGAACGATGACGCTGGCCGACCACGGCGCCGGCAAGTCCTACCTCGGCTTCATCCTGTACGATCTGTTCCTGAAGGACAAAGGCGCCGGGCATGTCTATGGCGTGGAGACGCGGCAGGAGCTGGTGGACAAGTCGCGCGAGCTGGCCGACCGCCTGGGCTTCGATCGCATGGGCTTCCTCAACCTGACGGTGGAGCAGTCGATCACCTCGACCGAGCTGCCGGAACAGGTGGACGTCATCACCGCGCTGCACGCCTGCAATACCGCCACCGACGACGCGATCCGCTTCGCGCTGGCCAAGAACGCCCAGTACATCGTGCTGGTGCCGTGCTGCCAGGCCGAGGTGGCGTCGGTGCTGCGGCAGAAGAAGAACGAGACCTTCGGCAAGACGCCGCTGTCCGAGCTGTGGCGTCATCCCATCCACACCCGCGAGTTCGGCAGCCAGCTGACCAATGTGCTGCGCTGCCTGCAGCTGGAGGCGCGCGGCTATCAGCTGACCGTCACCGAGCTGGTCGGCTGGGAGCACTCGATGAAGAACGAGCTGATCATCGCCAAGAAGACCGGCAAGGGCAAGAACAGCGCCCGCGAGCGCCAGCTGGCCATTCTGGACGAGTTGAACCTGATGGATCTGCGCGAGCGCTTCGCCTATTGATGGCGGCGCGATGCGGCGGAGTTTTCGTTCCGCCGCCTGTCTTTCGTCCTAGCGCGCCGCCGCCGGGACGAACTTGAACTCCTGTATCACCACTTCCACTTCCTGGCCGTCCGCCGGCGGCTTGCCCTGGAACAACCACAGGTTCAGATGCACCGGCAGCGGCTGCTGCGGCACGCGCTGCGCCGCGTCGACCGGGTTGAAGCGCCAATGGGCGATCGGATAGAGGTCGCCGTCCTGGAAACCGTGCAGCGACTGGTAGTCGACCGCGGCCGCGCTCCAGTCGAAGCGGTGGGTGCTGTAATCGCCGCCCAGCGCGAAATCGAAGGTGTAGGAGGTGGGGGCCGGGCCCGGCCGCGCCGGGTAGACGGTGTAGTTGCCCATCGGATTGGCCGGACTGCCCCAGCGCGAGAATTCGATGTCGATCTCGTTGCTGCCGTCGGGGCCGACGTCCGGCGTCGGGTAGTTGAACAGGCCCAGCACCACATTGGGGTCGAAACGGTCCGGGCGGCCGATCAGCTTGAACTGGTAGCGGCCGAAACCCAGCCGTTGCGGCAGATAGAGTTCGGCGGCGGTCCATTGGCCGCCGCGCTTGGCGATTTTCAGGTGCAGCCGGCCCTGGGCGTCCAGCCAGACGTTGTTTTCGTCCCAGACATTGGGGCCGGGGCCGCTGCTGCCCTGGTTGCGCACTTCCCAGTCGTAGCCGGAGAAGCGGAGGGTTTTGGCGGCGGCGGGCTGGGCGAAGGCCAGCGCGGCGGATAGCGCGCAGCCGAGCGCGAACGCGGTTTTCATGGCGGTGGTTCCTGTGGGGGAAAACCGCCATGTTGCCACGGGCCGCGCCCGGCGCGCGGCCCCCAGTCCGTCAGGACAGTCCGGCTGAGAACTTTTTCCTACAAGCGGAAGCGCGCGGTGACGTTCTGCAGATTGTGCGACAGCGCGTTCAGCTCGCTGGATGTGGTGGCCAGCTCCTCCACGGTGGCGCTGTTGGATTCCGCCATCTGCGACACCTGTTCCATGCTCTGCGCCAGGCTGAGGCTGGCGGTGCGCTGCTCGCCCAAGGCGCTGGTGATGTTGCCTATGGTGCCGACGATGTCGCGGGTGCTGCCCTCGATTTCCTCCATCGAGTCGCTGGCCTCGCGGGCGCTGCCGGAGACGGCGTCGACGCTGGACAGGCTCTGGTCCATGCTGCCTACCACCTTCTCCACGCCTTGCTGGATGGCGCTGATCATTTGGGTGATTTCCTGCGCCGAGCTGGCGGTGCGCTCGGCCAGCTTGCGGACCTCGTCGGCCACCACCGCGAAGCCGCGGCCCATTTCGCCGGCCCGCGCCGCCTCGATCGCCGCGTTCAGCGCCAACAGATTGGTCTGGTCGGCCACGTCGCGGATCACGGTGACGATGTTGCCGATGCGCTGCACCTCGCCGGTCAGCGTGCGCATCTCTTCCGAGGTGGCGGCCACCGCGGTGCTGACCGACTGGATCTTGCCGACCGAGGCCTGCACCGCGTGGCCGCCGCGCCCGGCCAGATCGCCGGCGTCGCGCGCCTGGCGCGAGGCCTGGTCGGAATTGTCGGCGACGTGGTTGATGCTGACGGTCAGCTGTTCGATGGTGGCGGCGGCTTCGGAGGTGGCTTCGGACTGCCGCTGCGCGCTGGTGGCCACCTGTTGCGCCATGCTGGACAGCTGGTGCGCGGAGTCGGACACCTGGTTGGCGTTGTCCTGGATATTGGCCACCACTTCGCGCAGCCCCTGGCGCATGTTCTGGACGTTGCGGGCGATCTCCATCGCCTCGTCGCGCGATACCGGCAGCGCTTCGTCGGGTCCGGACAGGTCTCCTTGTTCGATATTACGCACCAGCGCCACCGATTTTCTCAGCGGCGTGGTCACCAGGTTGGCGACGAACAGCGCCACGGTCACGGCGATGAGCAGCGCGGCGGCGGCGGAGACCAGCATGATGGTGACCGCCTGGGCGTAGGCGGCCTTGCTGTCGTCCAGCGCCTGCTGCACTTTGTCGTTCTGGTAGGCGGTCAGTTCGTCCAGGGTCTGGGCGAATGTCTGGTTGGCCGGCACGAAGCGCTGTTTCAGGAAGGCGACCGACTCCGCATCTTTGTTGGCGCGGATCAGCGCGTACAGCGGCGAGTACAAGGCGGAGAGCGCGTTGCGGGCCTGTTGCACCCGGGCGAAGACCTCGCGTCCCTTGGGCGAAACCAGGGCCTGGTCCAGTTGTTCCAGGCTGGCGGTGTTCTGCGCGCGCAGTTCCTCCACCTTGCTGATGTTGGTTTCGATCTCTTGCGGGTTTTGGGCGATGATGGCGTCGCGCACCGCGCGCGCCACGCCCATGGTGGCCAGCACGATCTTGTTGCACAGCGCCGCCTTCGGGTAACGGTTTTCTGTGATTTCCACTTCCTTGGCCTGAATGGCGTTCAGCTTGAGGATGGCGGTCAGGACGATGGCGGCCAGGATCAGGATCATCAGGCCATAGCCGGCCAGGAGCTTCTGTTTGACAGAGAGTTGGGACAGCATCGGATTCTCCCGGTAAAGGCGCTGCGCCGGGCGTATTCGATGTCCCGATGGTTCAACCGCTTGCCTACGCGCTGCATGAATGAAAAATAGCCGCAGAGGGGCGGCTAGGCAAAAATCATTCTGATCTGTCCGTTTGGCAGGGTTTAGGCGGCGGCGGCGGCTTTCTCTTCCCCTTGTCATTGCCTAAGCTCAAACCTGCTAAACCGGCAAAGGGGGGAACGTCGATGCAGGTGGGTGAAATCTTCGAAAAGGCCTCGGGCAGGCTGCCCATGGTTCCCAAGGTGGTGCAGGAGCTGGTGGCCAGCTTCCACCGTTCCGACGTCAATATCAACGACGTCACCGACAAGGTGATGCACGATCAGGTATTGAGCGCGCGGGTGCTGCGGCTGGCCAACAGCGCGCGCTTCGGCAGCAGCCGCCGCGTCGGCTCGCTGGACGACGCGGTGGTGCTGCTGGGCTTCGACAACCTGCGGGTGCTGGTGATCGCCTCCGGCGTCACCGGCGCCACGCTCGGCATCAGCGGCTTCGACATGCAGGCGTTCTGGCAACGCAGCTTCGCGATGGCCAACACCGCCAAGCTGTTGGCCAGGCTGGCGGGGCTGGAGCCGCAGCTGGGCTATACCTGCGGCCTGCTGGCCAATATCGGCGAACTGGTGCTGTACGTCGCGGTGCCTGAGCAGGCGCAGCAGATAGACCGCATCGTCGCCGGCGGCGCCGACCGCATCGCCACCGAGCGCATGCTGCTGGGCCTGGATCTGACCGAGCTGGGCGCCGAGCTGGCGCGGCGCTGGAACTTCCCGGACGAGATCCAGGGGGCGATCTACCGCCAGCACGACCTGTTGAACGAGGAGGCCTCGCCGTACGCGCAGCTGATCGGCCTGACCACTTTCATCGTATCGGGCTTTCGCCACGACATGAGCGGCGAGGACATGCTGTCCAGCCTGCCGGAGGGCGTGCTGGAGCGGCTGGGGCTGGACCGCGACCGCGTCGCCGGCTCGATCGAGCCGCTGCAGCAGTCCAGCACCCTGGTCGACGACCTGTTCTAGCCCCGGCCCGCCTCAGGCGGGCTGGCCGCTGCGCAATTCGCGGCGCAGTATCTTGCCGACGTTGGACTTGGGCAGCTCGTCGCGGAACTCGACGTGGCGCGGCACCTTGTAGGCGGTCATATTGTCGCGGCAGTGGCGCAGCAGCTCGTCGGCCGTCAGCGACGCGTCCTTGCGCACCACCACGATCTTCACCGCCTCGCCGGTGCGCTCGTCCGGCACGCCGATGCAGGCCACCTCGCGCACGCCGGGATGCTGGGCCACCACGTCCTCCACTTCGTTCGGATACACGTTGAAGCCGGATACCAGCACCATGTCCTTCTTGCGATCCACCAGCTTGAGCAGGCCGTCGGCGGTGCGGACGCCGATGTCGCCGGTGGCGAAGAAGCCGTCGGCGTGGAACACCTTGGCCGTCTCCTCCGGCCGCTGCCAGTAACCGGCCATCACCTGCGGCCCGCGCACGCAGACTTCGCCCGGCTCGCCGTCGGCGGCGGGCCGGCCGGCGTCGTCGCGCAGCTCCACCTCGGTGCCGGGCACCGGCATGCCGACGGTGCCGGTATAGCGTTCCACCGCCAACGCGTTGACCGCTACCAGCGGCGAGGCTTCGGTCAGGCCGTAGCCTTCCAGCAGCACCAGGCCGGTCGCGCGCTGCCAGGCTTCGGCCACAGCCTGCTGCACCGCCGCGCCGCCGCCTATCGCCACCCGCCAGCGGCTGAAGTCCAGCTTGGCGAAGCCGGCATGGTGCGACAGCGCGTTGAACAGCGTGTTGACGCCGGTGAAGGCGTTGACCGGGTGGCGGGCCAGTTCGGCCACCAGGCCGTCCAGATCGCGCGGATTGGTGATCAGCAGGCTGTTGCCGCCTAGCCGGGCGATCAGCAGGCAGTTGATGGTCAGCGCGAACACGTGGTACAGCGGCAGCGGCGTGGCCACCACGGTCTGGCCCTCCAGCAGCGCGCCGCCCAGCACCAGCCGCGCCTGCTCGACGTTGGCCAGCAGGTTGCGGTGGCTGAGCATCGCGCCCTTGGCCAGGCCGGTGGTGCCGCCGGTGTATTGCAGGATGGCCAGCGCGTCTGGCGCCAGCCTGGCGTCGCGCCAGCGTCCGGCCTCGCCGCCTGCCAGAGCCCGGCGGAAGGGGACGGCGCCCGGCAGATGGTAGGGCGGCACCAGTTTTTTCACGTAACGCACCGCTGCGTTGACCAGCCAGCGCTTGGGCGCCGGCAGCATGTCGCCGACGGCGGTGACGACCACATGCTGCAGCGAGGTGTCGGCGCGGGCTTCTTGCACCACCTGGGCGAAGTTTTCCAGCACCACGATGGCGCGGGCCTGGGAGTCGGCCAGCTGGTGGTGCAGCTCGCGCGCGGTGTACAGCGGATTGACGTTGACCGCCACCAGGCCGGCGCGCAGCACCGCGTACAAGGCCACCGGGTACTGCAGCAGATTGGGCATCATCAGCGCCACCCGCTCGCCGGCGCGCAACCCCAGGCCGCGGGTCAGGTAATCGGCCAGCCGGGCGCTTTGCCGGTCCAGCTCGCGGTAGCTGAGGTCGCGGCCCATATTGTGGAAGGCGGTGTGGTTGGGATAGCGGGCGACGGTCTGCGCCAGCATCTCCCCCAGCGAGGCGGCCGGCAAGGCGTCTATCCGGTCGGGAGTGGCCGGGTGGCGGGCGAAATCCTGCATGTTTCCTCCTGTGCGCGCGGCGGAAGACGCGCCGCGGATGAATCTTGTTATCGTGGGATGCGGGTGAAACGGCATGCGGCAAGACGGAATTGCATCCGCGACGTTAATCCAATGGCATTTCAATTTCAATCGAAGGTCGTTCTGGCGACGGCGCATCCCGCGAACAAGCGGGCAGCGAGCGGTCGGGAAAATCGTGGCGGATTTGCCGGCTGGCGGTGTGCGCGGATGAAAGGCGCTTGTCCTTGGCCGGCGCCGTCTATATGATCTGGAATATTCATTCCAAAATTATCGGAGCCGGCATTTCGGATGCGCCCCAAGGAATTCGACGAAGACGCCGTCGCTGAAGCGGCGATGCGGGTATTCTGGCAGCGCGGTTATGCCGCCACCTCGATCCAGGACCTGGTGGACGGGACCGGCCTGTCGCGCAGCAGCCTGTACAACGCTTTCGACAGCAAGCATGGCCTGTATCTGCGCGCGTTGCGCCATTACGGCCGAATCGGCGCCGCCAACGCCGCGTGCCTGGCGGCGGCCGGACCGCTGCGGGACAGGGTGCGCGCGCTGCTGATGCGGGTGGTCGACGACGAGTTGCGCGAACAGCCGGGGCCAGGCTGTCTGGCCGCCAACGCCGCGCTGGAGGCGGCTGGCCGCGACCAGGCGGTGGACGCCGCGTTGGCCGAGCATTTCCGCCAGCTGGAAGCCGCTTTGCTGCGCGCGTTGCGACAGGCGCGCGAGCGCGGCGAGCTGGCCGCAGGCCGCGATCCCCAAGCGCTGGCGAGCTTTCTGATGTGCACGATCCAGGGCTTGCGGGTGTTGGGCAAGGGCGTCGGCCGCGAAGGCAGGCAGGCCAGATTGACCGATGCGGCGGAGATGGCTCTGAGCTGTCTGTAAACCTGGCATGGCCCGAACCTGATTATCTTCGTCCTTTTTGTACTGATTGTTCCAATATGGGCCGCAAGGCTTTCCGCAACAGGAGAAACAATATGACCCAAGCCCCCTCCCTCACTGTCGCCGTGCTCGGCACCGGCATCATCGGCGCCGCCGTCGCGCGCAACCTCGCCCGCAAGGGCTTCGCCGTGCGGGCGTGGAACCGCACGCTGGAAAAGGCGCAGCCGCTGGCCGCCGACGGCGCGGCGGTTTTGGTCGACGCGGCCGACGCCGCGCGCGGCGCCGACCTGATCGTGACCGTCTCCAAGGACGGTCCGGCGGTGCTGGCCGCGATGCGGGCCGCCGCCGCGGGGCTGAAGGATGGCGCGGCGTGGCTGCAGCTGAGCACGGTGGGCGCGCCGGCGACGGCGGAGCTGGCGGCCTGGGCGGCGGAGCATGGCCTGGTTTTCTACGACTCGCCGCTGCTGGGCACGCGCCAGCCGGCCGAGGCCGGCCAGCTGGTGATGCTGGCGGCCGGGCCGCAGTCGCGCCGCGAGCAGGCGCAGGCGGTGTTCGACGCCATCGGCCGCCGCACCCTTTGGGTGTCGGAGCGGCCGGGCGACGCCAGCCGGCTGAAGCTGGCCTTGAACAGCTGGGCGCTGGCCCTGACCCATGGCGCGGCGGAAAGCCTGGCGCTGGCGCGTGGGTTGGGCCTGGATCCGGCGCTGGTGTTGGACGCGGTGGCCGGCGGCCCGCTGGACAGCCCCTATCTGCAGGCCAAGGGCAAGGCGATGCTGGCCGGCGATTACGCGGCCAGCTTCACCGTGGACAACGCGGCCAAGGACGCCGAGCTGATCCTGGCGGCGGCGGCCGAGGCCGGGGTGGCGATGGAGTGCGCGGCGGCGGGCCTGCGGCGCTTCCAGCGCGCGATGGACGCGGGCCACGGCGACAAGGACATGGCGGCGTCCTTTCTGGTTTGAGCGCGAAAAAGCCGCCGGGCCTTACGGCGCGGCGGCTTTGAATCAGGCGGGCGAAAGGCTCAGCTTTCTTCGTCCTCGCCGGCTTCTTCGACATGGTCGAGGCGGCCGGTGTAGCGCAGCTCCACGTCTTGGGTCAGCAGATCCACCTTCACCACCGACAGCTGCACGCGATCGCCGCGCGCCAGTTCCGGCAGGCCGGGGATGCGCAGCCTCAGCGGCAGGCCGTCGATGCGCACCAGATCTTCCTTGATCACGGACGCGGTCGGTTCGGTGATGTTTTCCTGCAGCAGGTACTTCAGGCACCAGTAGTGCTCCATCTTGTCCTGGAACGACAGGTAGGCGCCGTAAGTGGCGTCGAAGTCGCGCAGGATGGCGAACAGCATCGCGTCGCCCTGGGCGAACTGAGGCTTCTCGCCGCGGATCATGGACGCCAGCTGGCGCTGGTTGATGAAGTCGCTGGCGCGGCGCAGCGGCGAGGTGCTCCACGCGTACTGGGCGACGCCCAGGCCCATGTGCGGCTCGGGGCGGGTGGTCATCCGCACCTTGCCCATGCTCTGCGCGCGGTACATTGCAGGGATGTCGGCCTCGGCCAGCATCCGGCCCCATTCGCTGTTGGCCAGGATCATCAGCTCGGACACCAGTTTGTCCATCGGCGCGCCGCGCTTGCGGATGGTGATGGACACCTGGCCGTCGATCACGTCGATGTTGTAGTCGTGCTGCGCCGGGCGGCTGGGATCGTATTTGCCGCGGCGTTTTTCCAGCGCCTCGGCGAATTGCCACAGCCACACCAGTTCGCGCTTGAACGGGTAGTCGACGCCGGGGTCGTTGGCCAGCGTTTCTTCGTTGAACACCTGCTCCAGCTCGCCGTGGCGCAGGTTGGCGGCCACCGGCACCCGCTCGATGCGGTTTTCGAAGGCCACCAGCTCGAACTCCGGGGTCACCTCGGCGTACAGCGAGAACGCCGGGCAGTCGCGGCCTTCCTGCAGCGTGAACGCCTGCACCACGTCGTCCGGCAGCATGGTGATCTTGTCGCCGGGGAAGTAGGCGGTGGACAGCCGGGACAGCACCATCTTCTCGATGTCGGAATCCAGCGGCACGCCCAGCGTCGGCGCGGCGATGTGGATGCCGACGCGCTTGTTGCCGTTGGGCAGGTCTTCCACCGACAGCGCGTCGTCGATCTCGGTGGTGTTGGCGTCGTCGATGGAGAAGGCGCGCACCGCGGCCACCGGCAGCTCCGGCTGCTCGGCCGGCGGCGCGTACTTGCCGAAGCCGGCGCCCTTGGGGAAATACTCCATCAGGAAACCGGCCATCAAGTAGTCGGGCACCGACGGAATGCCGCCCACCTTGTGCGCCAGGCGCAGCGGCGGCAGGTTCTGTTCGCGGCTGGCCTGGTCGAAGGCCTTGAATTCCAGCGTGTTCTTGTCGGGCTTCCACAGCAGCTGCATCAGCTGGGCGCGGATGGCTTCCGGCAGCGCGCCGGCTTTCAGCTCGCCTACCCAGCCGTCTATCTGCTCCTGCTCGCGCTTCTTGCGCTCAACGCCTGCCAGCGCGGCTTGCAGCGCGTCCTGCGGCGCTTTCTTGTAGCGGCCCTTGCCCTTCTTGTAGAAGTACATCGGCGCGCCGTGCAGCCGGCTGATCAGCGCGGCGGCCTCGATCGCGGAGGGCTCGCGGCCGAAATAGTCGGCGGCCAGATCCTGATAGCCGAACTCGTCGTCGGGGCTGCATTCCCACAGGAAATCCAGGTCGATGTCAGTGGCCACGTTGTCGGCCGACGGCAGAAAATCCGCCAACGAGGAACTAAACTCCAGAAAGACGTTGGCGCTCTTGATCTTGGCGCGTTTGCCGTGCTGAGTGTCCACCTGCAGGCTGGCGTCGCTGCGCGACACGATGCTGCCGACTTTGAAACTGCCGCTCTCTTCGTAAAAAACGTTCATCAAAACTTGCCAGGCCGTTGAATTTAAGGGCGGATTATAGCAGTTCGCTCCGGCGGCATAGCCACAAACTTTGCCGTCAGGCCGGCCGGATCCAACAGAAAACGGAACCATTGCCCGATGAAACAGGCCGCATCCATCCATCCGGGCCAGCGCATCCATCTGGCGCGGGAAATCGACCGCATCGGCTACATGCTGGTGTCGCGCTGGGAGCGGCCGCTGGCCGCGCATCTGCTGTCGCTGGTGACGCGGATGGAAAACCTGGTGCGCGCCATCAGCCTGCTCGAGCTGGCCAAGGAGGCGCGCGCGTTGGCCGAGCTGCTGGAGCAGTGGCTGCAGCAGCCCGAGGCGACGCCGTCGGAGCGGGTGCGCTACGGCCAGCTGCGCCATCACCTGGGCGTGGTTTGCCAGCTGGGGCTGATGGAGCGCCAGCAGAACCTGGGCAGTCTGGACGGTTTGCTGCAGCCGGGCGCGGAAGATGCCACGCTGTACATGTGGCTGCCGGCCGGCCTGGACGATGGCAGGCTGCAGCGGCAGCTGGCCTGCTTCGGCTTCGAGGTGACGGTGATGTCGCAGGCGGCCAAGCTGGCCAAGGCGTTGCAGCGGCAGGCGCCGGCCGCGGTGGTGGCGTTCGCCGACTTCACCGACAACGATCCCATCCGGCAGCTGGCGTCGGCGATCAGCAGCAGCTGCCCGCTGGTGATCACCTCGCCGCGGCGGGACTTTCCGGCCCGGCTGGAGGCGGTGCGGATGGGGGCCTGCGGTTTTCTCGACTGGCCGCTGCAGGTCAACCAGCTGGTGGACCTGCTCAGCTTCGGCGACATCGGCGAGCGGCGCGATCCGTTGCGGGTGCTGATCGTCGAGGACATGGCTTCGCTGGCGGGGCTGTATTCGCGGGTGCTGGCCGCGCATGGAGTGGAGGCGGTCAGCGAGACCAATCCGGAGCGGGTGCCGGACAGGATCCAGCAATTCAATCCGGACCTGATCCTGATGGACATGTACATGCCGCAGAGCAACGGCATCGAGCTGGCCAAGGTGATACGCCAGCAGCGGCTGCTGGACGGCATTCCCATCGTTTTCCTGTCGGTGGAAAAGCGCCAGACGGTTCAGCTGGACGCGCTGACGCTGGGCATCGATGGCTTCCTGACCAAGCCGGTGGCGCCGGAAGAACTGGTGGTGACGGTGGTGAACCGCGCGCGCCGTTACCGCAAGCTGCGTTCCTACATCGTCAACGACAGCCTGACCGGCCTGCTCAACCATTCCCATCTGCACGGCCAGCTGGACAGCGCCATCGAGCGCGCCCGCCGCGCTGGGCAGCCGTTGTCGCTGGCGATGCTGGATCTCGACTATTTCAAGCAGGTGAATGACAACTACGGCCATCAGGTCGGCGACGAGGTGCTGCTCAACCTGGCGCGTTTCCTGAAGGAGAGGCTGCGGCGCACCGACCTGGTGGGCCGCTACGGCGGCGAAGAGTTCGCCATCGTGCTGGCGGGCACGCCGGCGGACAAGGCGTGCAGGATGCTGGAAACGCTGCGGCAGGATTTCTGCCGGCTGGAGCAGCAGGTGGGCGAGCGGACCTTCCGCCAGACTTTCAGCGTCGGCGTCAGCTCGCTGGCCAGCGCCGAAGACGCCACCAGCCTGGTGCAGCAGGCCGACGAGATGCTGTACCGCGCCAAAGCCGCGGGCCGCAACCGGGTGGAATGCCACGGCGGCTAGAAAAACAAAACCCCCGCGAGGCGGGGGCGTGCAAGCGGCGGACTAAGCCGCCGGCCCGTCCTGGGAAGGACGGGAAAGTCCATCAATTACTTGATGTTGTACTTGATCGAGTAGATCACGGCGTTCTGGTACGCGGTGCTGCCCAGTTTCTGGTCGGCGTAGCGGTACTGGATGCCGGTGGTGACCGCCTTGGTCGGGGTCCACCACAGCGCGACGGCGCCGTTTTGGCCTACGCGCGGACGATCGCCGGCTTTGTACGCGCCGATGAACTTATCCTGGCGGTTGAACTCGGTTTCATGCCATTGGGTGATCATCAGGTTCTGGCCGAACGCCTGGAACGGATACAGCATCACGTAGCCGGTCATGAAGCCGTTGTAGCCGGAGCCCACACCGAACGAATCGAGTTCGTTATGCACGCCGAAGAACGGTTTGATGTTCAACGCGCCGAAGCTCAGGTCGGTGCCCAGGCCCAGTACGCGGTTTTGGGTGAAGAACTCGTTGCCGCGGGTATCGTAAATGTGAGCGTACAGTTGCACCGGCACGCCGCCGATTTCGGCCATGTTGTAGCGGCCGATTACCTTGGTGGTGTAGCGGCGGTCTTTTGTACCGGTACCATTGTTGCCCTTGCCCGGGTTTTCCAGGTCGAAGAAGCCATACAGTTCGCCCCACTTGGCGCCCAGGCCGCCTTCAGCTTCAAGGTAGCCGAAGTCGCGCTTGCCGCTTTGTTCGGTAGTGCGATCCGACCAGTCCAGCCAGTTGGCGCTGACGTTTGCGAAAGAGTATTCACCACCGGCATGAGCCAGTGCGGAGGCGGCCAACAAGGACAGGGCCAGCAGCGACTTGCGAGTATTCATTGTTTCACCAGACTATTTTCGTGTAGTAAGCATCCGACAGGCTGTCGGCGAGCGCGCGCAGATTAGACGTAGAACCGGACGTATGCAAACAATTTGTCACCTGTATGTCGCTTTTCTGCAAAGAAACGTTGAGCTGTTGTAACAAAATGACATAAGAATTACATTCTGTTGCCATAATGCCACATGGAAATATCTCTACGTGGAGATAAGTATCTGAGCGCGCGCCGATTTCTGGCTTGTTTCAGGTCAAACCATCTGGTCGGGCCAACCGAAAATCCTCAGGTCCACCTTGCCGTTGGCATTGAATTCCACCCCTTCCTCCTCCAATTGCAGCCGCTGCCAGTCGGCATGGTGGCTGCCCGGGCGCGACAGCCTGCCGCCTGCGCCCAGCACCCGGTACCAGGGCGCGGCGACGCCTTCGGGCAGGTTGCCCAGCAGCTTGCCGACATGGCGCGAGTGGCGCGGGTAGCCGGCCAGCTCGGCCAGCGTGCCGTAGGTGGTGACGCGGCCTGGCGGCACTTCGGCCAGCAGCGCCAGCACGCGGCGGGCGAATTCGGGCGGCATCAGCGGTAGCGCGGGTTGGCGACGTAGGGATTGCCGCGCTTCTCCGCGCCGATGGTGGTGAACGGGCCGTGGCCGGGGATGACCACGGTGTCGTCGGGCAGGATGAACAGCTTTTGCTGGATCGCGTCTATCAGCTGCTGGTGGTTGCCCATCGGGAAGTCGGTGCGGCCGATCGAACCCTGGAACAGCACGTCGCCGGCCACCAGCACCTTGGCCGCCGGGCTGTGGAACACCACGTGGCCGGGGGTGTGGCCGGGGCAGTGGATCACGTTCAAGGTTTCCTCGCCGATGGTGACGGCGTCGCCCTCTTCCAGCCAGCGCTGCGGGGTCAGCGGCTCGCTGCGCGGAAAGCCGAACATCTGGCCCTGGGTGGGCAACTGGTCCAGCCAGAAGCTTTCCGCGCGCTGCGGTCCTTCTATTTCCACTCCCAATCGTTCGGCAAGAACGGCGGCGCCGCCGGCGTGGTCGATGTGGCCGTGGGTCAGCAGCAGCTTCTCCACCGCCAGGCCCTGGCTATCGACCCAGGTCTGGATGCGGTCGATGTCGCCGCCGGCGTCGACGATGGCGGCCTTGCGGCTGGCGTCGCACCACAGCACGCTGCAGTTCTGGGCGAACGGGGTGACCGGGATCACGTGGTATTTCAAGGCCATGGCATTGCTCGCGGCGGAATCTCAATCCGCCATTTTGTCACGGCCGGCGGCGCTTGGGGAGCGCCGCTTACTGGTACAGCGCGCGTTCGATGAAGTGGCGCGGCACCTTGGGCTTGGGCACCCGCGCGTCGAACCAGCCGCGCACGTCGCCGTCCAGGCCGATGCCGTGCATGAAGTTGTACAGCGCCTTGTTCAGCGCCTTGCCCATCAACTCGTGGTCGGTGCCGGTGGGGTCGATGAAGCCGACGTCGTTCTTGGCGAAGTCGCCCGGCGGCAGCGGCACCAGCTTGACGCCGTATTCCTCCGGATTCTGCCCCACCGGCGAATGCACGGTGCAGGCGAAGCGGTGGAAGAAACCGGACTGGATGCAGCCGTTGTCGAACAGCTGGCGCACGTATTCCAGCGCGTCCACCGTGTCCTGCTCGGTCTGGGTGGGGAAGCCGTACATCAGGTAGGCGTGCACCAGCACGCCGGCCTCGGCGAAGCCGTGGGTGACGCGGGCCACCTGCTCAACCGACACGCCCTTCTTCATCAGTTTCAGCAAGCGGTCCGACGCCACTTCCAGGCCGCCGGAGATGGCGATGCAGCCGGATTCTGCCAGCAGCAGGGCCAGCTCCGGCGTGAATGATTTCTCGAAGCGGATATTGCCCCACCAGGAGATGGACACCTTGCGCCGCAGCAGCTCCTCGGCCAGCGCCTTCAGCATCTTGGGCGGCGCGGCTTCGTCGACGAAGTGGAAGCCGGTCTGGCCGGTTTCGGCGATGATGGCCTCGATGCGGTCCACTAGCAGTTCGGCCGACGCGGTCTCGTAGCGCGAGATGTAGTCCAGCGTCACGTCGCAGAAGCTGCACTTTTTCCAGTAGCAGCCGTGGGCGATGGTCAGCTTGTTCCAGCGGCCGTCGCTCCACAGCCGGTGCATCGGGTTCAGCATGTCCAGCAGCGACAGGTAGCGGTCGATGGGCAGGCCGTCCCAGGTGGGGGTGCCGACCTCGGAGAACGGCACATCGGTTTCCTGCATATTGACGTAGCGCACCGCGCCGTCCTGGCGCAGGAAGGTGCGCACCAGGCGGCTGACGCCGCGTTTGCCCTCGATGTGCTCCATCAGCGCCAGCAGCGGCCGCTCGCCGTCGTCCAGCGTCACATAGTCGAAGTAATCGAACACCCGCGGCTCGGCCAGCTCGCGCAGCTCGGTGTTGGCGTAGCCGCCGCCGAGGCAGATCTTGATGTCCGGCCAATGGCGCTTGATCGTCTGGGCGATGCGGAAGGCCGCGTACACCGCGCCGGGGAAAGGCACCGAGATCAGCACCAGTTGCGGCTGGTGCGTCTCCATCGCCTCGCGGGTCAGCGCGTCCAGCGTGTCGTCCACCCAGTTCGGCGCCGCCGCCAGCGCGCGCGCCAGCGGCTCGAAGCTGGGTTGCGACAAGGCCAGCGATTCGGCGTAGCGGACGAATTCGAAGCGCGGGTCCACCGCCTCGCGCAGCACGTCGGCGATATCGTTCAGATACAGCGTGGCCAGGTGGCGGGCGCGGTCCTGGGTGCCCAGCGCGCCGAAGGCCCAGGCCAGCGGGTCGCCGCCGTCCGGATCGTCCGGGTCGACATAGACGTCCAGCGAGGCGAAGCGCGGCCCTTCCGGCAGGTAGTTGCGGCCGGCGATGCGGTAGGACAGCGTGGCGTCGCGGCCTTGCAGGAAGCCTATCGTCGCGTCCACCGTCGCGGCGTAGCGGTCATAGGAAATGTCGAACTGCATCATGCAGTCGCTGCGCTGGCGCATCGGGATGCGGTGCACGTGCTCGCGCAGCGTGGCCAGGCCTTGGCGGGAGAACAGCCGCAGCACCAGCGCCAGCGCCAGGTCCTCCTGGAACGCCGCCACGCCGCGCGAGCGCAGGAAGCCGGTCAGATAGGCGGTGGACGGGTAGGGCGTGTTCAGCTGCGTCATCGGCGGGATGAGCGACAGCACGCGCAGGGAACTGGCAGACATGCGAAAAATCCGGCGGGTGGTTCAAAAAGCATAGCCGGGTCAAGAGCCTGTTCATGATCTTTTTCCGGCGGCGGCCGCTCTTTGCCGGTGCAGGGCGCGAAAAACGAACCGCAGCAGTGTCATTCACTGCCAGGAGAGTTTGACAAAACCATGCACCGGCAAAAAGCAGCCCCGAAGGGCAGACCAAGCCGGAGGCCATCTGAAGCGTTGTCAGGCTAGCCCTTGGAATGACCAAGGGCTGCGCCTTCCGCCTTTCATCTGGCCTCCGGCTTGGTCTGCGCCGTTCGCAAAAAGATCATGAACAGGCTCTTAAAGCCCGGCTGCGTGCGATTGTCCCACAGCGGACGGTGCGAGACTAGGCGGTCTTGGCGCTGAACTGCTCGAAGGCGGCCAAAGCGTGGGCGGAATACATCAGCGACGGGCCGCCGCCCATGTAGACGGCCATCGCCAGCGTCTCTTCCACCTCCAGTTTGGTCGCGCCCAGCTTGACCAGGGCCGACGCATGAAAACCCAGGCAGCCGTCGCAGCGCGCGGCCACGCCCAGCGCCAGCGCGATCAGTTCCTTGGTCTTTTTGTCCAGCGCGCCGTCGCGGGTGGCGGCGCGGGCCATGTCGTTGAAGCCCTGCATCACTTCCGGCACGTCGGCGCGCAGCGTGGCCAGGTGCTTGGAAATGGCGTGGGTCAGTTCCGGGTAGTTGACTTCATTGCTCATGCTCAGGACTCCCTGTTGTGAAGATGGGCGGCGAACCGCATATTGATATATTGATTTATATAATATCAATTGATATATTGAAGTCAAGCCGTTACGCACGAGAGTCCGCCATGAATCAAGCTTCTCCCAATCTCGCCGACATGCGCGCCGCCGCCGGGCAGGCCTGCGGCCTGCTGCGCGCGCTGGCCAATGAAGACCGCCTGCTGCTGCTGTGCCAGCTCAGCCAGGGGGAGCGGTCGGTGAGCGAGCTGGAGGAGACGGTGGGCATTCGCCAGCCGACCTTGTCACAGCAGCTGGGCGTGCTGCGCAAGGAGGGCCTGGTGGCCACCCGCCGCGACGGCAAGCGCATCTATTACTCGGTGGCCGACACCAACGCGCTGGCGGTGCTGGCCACGCTGTACCAACGCTTTTGTCCCAAGGAGGCGTGACGATGATCGATTGGAGCCATTTCACGCCGTGGAGCGCGCTGGTCGGCGGCGCGCTGATCGGCTTGTCCGCCTCTTGCTTGATTTTGCTGAATGGCCGCGTGGCCGGCATCAGCGGCATTGTCGGCAATCTGCTTTCGCCCGGCGAGGACAAGGGCTGGCGGCTGGCCTTCGTCGCCGGCCTGGCGTTGTCGCCTTGGCTGTACCGCTTGTTCGCCGCGCCGCCGGACATCCAGCTGGACGAGAGAGGGTGGTTGCTGATCGCCGCCGGACTGCTGGTCGGCTACGGCAGCCGGCTGGGCTCGGGCTGCACCAGCGGCCACGGCGTGTGCGGGCTGGCGCGGCTGTCGCCGCGTTCGCTGGCGGCGACGCTGGTCTTCATGGCCGCCGGTTTCGCCGTGGTGTGGCTGATGCGGCACTGGATCGGATAGGAGGACAAGATGAAGCTTGTCAGCGCTTTTCTGGCGGGATTGGTCTTCGGCGTCGGTTTGATTGTCGCCGGCATGGCCAATCCGGCCAAGGTGTTGGGATTTCTGGATGTGGCGGGCCGTTGGGACCCATCGCTGGCGCTGGTGATGGCGGGCGCCATCGCGGCGGCGCTGCCGGCGTTTGTCCTGGCGAAGCGGCGCGGCCGCGCGCTGCTGGGCGATGAAATGCGGCTGCCGGCCACGCGTGGCGTGGACCGCCGCCTGATAGCGGGCAGCCTGGTCTTCGGCGCAGGTTGGGGATTGGCCGGCGTTTGCCCGGGGCCGGCGCTGGTGTTGGCTGGTAGCGGCTTGCCGTCCGGCCTGTTGTTCCTGGCGGCGATGCTGGCTGGAATGTGGGTCCATCGCGCCAGCGCGAGGTGAATGCTGCCGCAAAGGCATGGGCAGCGACGGGCGCGGCGATCTATATTCCTCTTCATGTCATTTGAATGGAGGCGGGCATGAAGTTCTGGATAGGCATCGCGCTGATGGGAATGGGAGTGCTGGCGGGCGCGCCGGCGCGGGCCGAACCAGCGCAACTGGCTCGGCAAATGTGCGCCAGCTGCCATGGCGCGGACGGCAACGGTCCGGGGCCGGCGCCGCGGCTGGCCGGGCAGCAGGCCGGCTATATCGAGCAGCAATGGCAGGCGTTCCGCCAGCGGCAGCGCGCCGACGGCGGCGCGCACAATGCGGCATTGGCCGCGATGAAGGGCGATGGCGGCATCAAGGCGCTTGCCGCCTATTTCGCCGCGCAGCCGGCGGCGGCGACCCGGTCCGCAGGCGGCGACCCGACGCTGCTGGCTGCCGGGCGCAAGCTGTATGCGGAGGGCAATCTGGCGGTGGGCACGCCGCCCTGTTTCAGCTGCCACGGGGAGAAGGGCGAAGGCGGTTCCGCCGCGCCCCGGCTTGCCGGCCAGCACGCGGCCTACCTGGCCCGGCGCATGCAGGTGTCGGACGCGCCGCAGCCGGATTCGGCGATGGAGATGCAGGAAATCCTGAAGACGATGAGCGCCGACGATATCAAGGCCTTGCTGGCCTATCTCGCCACGCTGTAGCCGGGCAAAAAGAAAAGGCCACGCAAGGTGGCCCCAAGTTTCGGAGAAAAAAATCCGTCCGGCACGGCAGTCCGGATGGACACGGGCCGCGCGCGCGGCCCGTCTTTTTCAGCCGATGATTCTAACGCCGACGATGGCGCGCGGCAATCGTTTCAGTCGCCCAGCGCGGCCAGCAGTTCAGCTTGCTGCTCGGCGATCAGCGCGTCGGTCAGTTCCTGCAGATCGCCGTCCATCACGTAATCCAGCTTGTACAGCGTCAGGTTGATGCGATGGTCGGTGATGCGGCCTTGCGGGTAGTTGTAGGTGCGGATGCGTTCGGAGCGGTCGCCGGAGCCGATCAGGCTCTTGCGTTCGGCCGCCTCCTTCTGGTTTTTCTCACGCAGCTGGATGTCGTAGATGCGCGCCGCCAGCACCTGCATCGCGCTGGCCTTGTTGGCGTGCTGCGAGCGGCCGTCCTGACACTCCGCCACAATCCCCGTCGGCAAGTGGGTGATGCGCACCGCGGAATCGGTCTTGTTGATGTGCTGGCCGCCGGCACCGCTGGCCCTGAAGGTGTCGATGCGCAGGTCGGCCGGATTCAGCACCACCTCGGCGATCTCGTCGGCCTCGGCCATCACCGCCACCGTGCAGGCGCTGGTGTGGATGCGGCCCTGGGTTTCGGTGGCCGGCACGCGCTGCACGCGGTGGCCGCCGGATTCGAACTTCAGCCGCGAGTACGCGCCCTGGCCGACCAGGCGGACGATGGCTTCCTTGTAGCCGCCCAGATCGGATTCGCTGGCGGACACGATCTCCACCTGCCAGCGGTTGCGTTCGGCGTAGCGGGTGTACATGCGCAGCAGATCGGCCGCGAACAGCGCCGCCTCGTCGCCGCCGGTGCCGGCGCGGATTTCCAGGAAGATGTTCTTGTCGTCGTTGGGATCCTTGGGCAGCAGCAGTTTCTGCAGCTCGACGTCCAGCGCTTCCAGCCTGTCCTTGCCCTCGGCGATTTCCGCCTGGGCGAATTCCTTCATTTCCGGATCGGCCAGCATGTCCTCGGCGGCGGCGATGTCGCCCTCGCACTGCCGGTAGGCGGCGAAGGTTTCCACCACCGGCGTCAGCTCGGCGTGTTCGCGGGTGAGTTTGCGGAAGGCCTCCATGTCCTGGGTGGCCGTTTCGCTGGCAAGCAGGTGGGTGACTTCTTCCAGACGGTCGGCCAGCTGGGCGAGCCTGGCCGCGATAGACGCTTTCATTACGACTCCGGATGTAAACGGTAAAGCCGCGCGATGGTTTGCACCTGCGCGTCATGCTCCGCGCCGCTGCCCGAGGACAGGGCCTGGGTCGGCGGGTGCATCAATTTGTTGGTCAGCTGGACGGACAGGGCCTCCAGCACTTTTTCCGGCGCGTCGCCGCGCGCCAGTTGCTTCAGCGCGCCTTCCAGCGCGTGGCGCCGGGCGCGGTCGGCCTCGTCGCGCAAGGCGCGGATCAGCGGCACGGTTTCTCGTTTCTTCAGCCAGTCGGTGAACTCCGCCACCCGCGTCTGGATGATGGTTTCGGCCTCTTCGGCGGCGCTCTGCCGCGCTTCCTTGCCCACCTCGACGATGCCGGCGATATCGTCGACGCTGTACAGGAACACGTCGTCCAGCTTGCCTACTTCCAGTTCGACGTCGCGCGGCACGGCGAGGTCCAGCATGAACATCGGCCGATGGCGGCGCGCCTTGATCGCCCGTTCCACCATGCCCTTGCCGATGATGGGCAACTGGCTGGCGGTGGAGGTCACCACCACGTCGTAGCGCGCCAGCGTCTCCGGCAGCTCGGCCAGCGTGACGGCGTTGCCGCCGAACTGCTCGGCCAGCCGTTGCCCGCGCTCCAGCGTGCGATTGGCCACGGTGATACAGGATGGATTGCGCGCGGCGAAGTGGGTGGCCACCAGCTCGATCATCTCGCCGGCGCCGACGAACAGCACGTTCAGCTCCGCGATGGACGGAAAGATCTGCTCCGCCAGCTTCACCGCCGCCGCCGACATCGACACCGAGCTGGAACCGACCGCGGTGTTGGACCGCACTTCCTTGGCCACCGCGAAGGTGCGCTGGAACAGGCCGTTCAGCAGCGTGCCCAGGGTGCCGGCGTGTTCGGCGCTGCGCACCGCGTCCTTCAACTGGCCCAGGATCTGCGTCTCGCCCAGCACCATCGAGTCCAGCCCCGACGCGACGCGGAAGGCGTGGCGCGCGGCCTGGGACGCCTCCAGCCGGTACAGATAGGGCTCCAGCTCGGTCCGGTTCAGGCCGTGGAACTGGCACAGCCAGTCCAGCGCGGCGTGAGGGTCCGGGCTGCTGCAGTAGATCTCGGTGCGGTTGCAGGTGGAGACGATGGCCGCCTCCCGCGCCGCTTGCGAAGCCAGCAGACTTTCCAGCGCGCGCGGCAGGGTTTCGGCCGGGAAAGCCAGCTTTTCCCGTATCGACAGCGGTGCGGTGTGATGGTTGAGTCCGAAGGCAAGCAGATGCATGGGCGGAAACGCCGCGGGACGAAAACAGGACATTTTAGCCTAAGTCGCCGATGCCGTCCCGCGAGGCGTGACGCGAGCATGGGTTTGGATGATCCGATGAGGCCGCCTGATCGGAATGATTGGGCGGAGAATGGGGATCATGACAACTTGTTGTTTTGTTGACACAGTCCCGGCGACGGAATCGAGGTGGCGTTAATAGAAAAACACAATTCTCATCAATGAATTAACAAATGATGGTGTGGCCGCATGAATTTCCCGAATGGTGATCGAACAGGCAAACAATTTGCCGTTGACATGTTTTGATGCCATTTTCATCCCTGCCGCAGTGTTGCAGCGATGTGACAACGACGGCATAGATTTGCGCCCACGCAGCGCAAACACCGTGATGAACAAAGGGAAACGAGATGAGAGTCAAGACTCTTGCCCAGGCGATCGCCGCGATCGGCCTGCTGGGCAGCGGCTACGCGCACGCCGCGGACGACAGCCAACTGGAACGGGTGACGATTACCGGCTCCAACATCAAGCGCAGCATCAAACAGGAAAAAGCGCTGCCGGTCACCATCCTCAAGACTGAAGAACTGGCCAAGCAAGGCCTGACCACAGTCGAGCAAGTGGTCAACAGCATCGCAGCCAACCAGTCCACTCAGGGCTCTTCCTACTCGGTGGGCGCATCCACTGGCGGCGGCTCTTTCGCCAGCCTGCGCGGCCTGGGCAATCAATACACGCTGGTATTGCTGGATGGACGCCGGATGGCCAACCAGGCTATCGACGGCACTTCGGCCGACCTGAATGCGATTCCGTTGTCGGTGATCGACCGGGTGGAGGTATTGCTTGACGGCGCGTCCGCGATCTACGGCACCGACGCCATTGGCGGCGTGATGAACTTCATCACCAAGAAAAGCGTCAAGGGGCTGAATATCGGCGGCAGTTTCGCCAATCCCCAGCATGGCGGCGGCGATGAAAAGCGCATCAATGCTTCGTATGGCCTGGGCGATCTGGCGCAGGACGGTTTCAATGTCTACGGCGCGATCGACTACCTGAAGCACGATGCCATCATGGCCAGCCAGCGCGACTTCTCCAACAAGATCACCGCGGATACCGGCAACAGCCCGAATGCTTGGCCGGGCAATTACGTGGACGGCGTGACCAAGACCTGGAAGGGCACCAGCGCGACCTGTCGACCGCCTTATTCCCAGCCTATCGGCGGAATTTGCAAGGAATACTACTCGCTGTACCCGGCATTGGCGCCTGAGGTCGAGCAGATTTCCGGCATCCTGCGCGGCACCAAGCGTTTGGGCGACAACCACGAGCTGTCGCTGCAATACACTCGCACCGAAACGATCACCACCTCGCAAAACGCGCCGCTGCCGACCGGCGGCGAGATCACCCGCGCCAACGCGACCGACCCGACCAAGCGCGACCTTCTTTACGTTCGCACCGTTCCGCTGGGCAATCGCGAGACCGAGGCCAACTCCGTCACCCAGCGATTGATGCTGAACCTGGAAGGCCTGGTGGCTGGCTGGGATTACCGGGCGGGCATTGGCCGTTCGGAAAACCTGGTGAAAGAGACGCTGACTTCGGGCTATGTCAGTAAATCCAGAATGCAGGCCGCGGTGGACAGCGGCGCGCTGAACCCGTTCGACGGCAGCAACCTCGCCGCCTGGCGCGCAGTGGGAATCTCCGGCCAGACCAAGGAGGCCAAGTCCACGATCGACATGGCGGATGCCAAGATCAGCCGCGAGTTGTTCCAATTGCCAGCCGGCATGGTCGGGGTGGCATTGGGCGCCGAAGTACGCCGCGAAAGCTTGAGCACGGTCTACAACAAGGCCATCACCCGCGACGCGCTGAGCACGGGTCAGAGCAAGACCGAGGATTCGATGGGCAGTCGTTCCGCCTACGCCATTTTCGGCGAAGCGGAGATTCCGGTGGTGAAAAACCTGGATCTGCAGCTCGCCACCCGCTACGACCATTACAGCGACACCCAGAGCTCGTTGAACCCCAAGGTGGCGTTCAAGTTCCAGCCTGATCCGAAAGTGCTGTTCCGCGGCTCCGCCAGCAAGGGTTTCCGCGCGCCGTCGCTGTACGACATCTATCGTCCCAACCAGCTGCAGCTGACCGGCACCAAGTTCGTCGATAACGCCGCGTGCCCGGGAGGCGTGCCGCTGCCCGGCACCGACGGCACCGGTTGCAGCAAGATGCAGCGCGACAAGCGCGTCGGCGGCAACAAGAACCTGAGCCCGGAGAAGTCTTCCTCCCTGTCGTTCGGCATGGTGATCGAGCCGACCAAGGATTTCACCGCCAGCGCGGATCTGTGGTGGACGATGATCAAGGACCAGATCAACATCCTCGATGAAACCCTGATTCTGGATAATCCGTCGAAGTATGCCGACCGTTATGTGCGCGACGCCAACGGCAACTACGATTACATCATCGACGACATTTCCAACCTGGGGAACATCAGCGCTTCCGGCGTCGACCTGCGCATGAGCTGGACGCTGCCGAAATCGTCGTTCGGCACTTTCATGCTGACGCTGGATGGCACGTATCTGGCCAAATATGCGTATCAGAATGAGAAGGGCGGCGACTACACCAACAGCGTTGGTCGTTATGTCGATGCCGGACCTAATTTCCGCTGGCAGCACAACCTGACGCTGAACTGGATGTATGGACAGTGGAGCACCATCCTGTCGCAGAACTACAAGTCCGGCTACACCGACCAGAACGCTACCGATAATTCAGAAGGCAGCAATCACATGGTCAAGCCTTACTCCACCTGGAATCTGTCCGCTTCCTACGCTTGGAACAAGCAATTCACGGTGACAGCCGGCGTCAAGAACCTGTTCGACCAGGAACCGCCGTACAGCAATCAGCAAAGAATGACCCAGCAGAACTACGATCCGCGTTTCACCGACCCGACGGGCCGCAGCTTCTTCCTGAAGGGCGCGTACAAGATGTAAGCCTGCTGCACTTTCGCTGCAAAGACGAAACGGACAACCTGAGGGTTGTCCGTTTTTTATGACCGGCGGCGCTTATTCCCGCCGCATGTCCACATGCAGAATCCCGCCATCGTCGTATGGCTCCGACACCGGCTGGAAGCCGAATGACGCATACAGCGCGCTGGCGTCCACCTGGGCCGACAGCATGACGGGCGTGTCCGGGAAGTGGGCCTGGCACTGTGCCACCGCCTGTTCCATCAGCGTTTTGCCCAGGCCCCGGCCGCGCGCCTCGGGCGCCACCACCACCCGGCCGATGGCCGCCGCGTCCGGGTATTTCTCGCCCGGCACGATCAGGCGGGCGTAGGCGAGCAGCCGGCCGGCGCCGTCGCGGCCGGACAGGTGCAGGCAGCGGGTGTCCACGCCGTCCACGTCGCCGTAGATGGACTGCTGCTCCACCACGAACACCTGGTCGCGCAGTTGCAGCGCCTGGTACAGCGCGAGCGGCGTGAAGCCGTCGAAACCGTGGCAGTGCCACGCTATCTTGTTTGCCATAGTAGAATCCCCTCATTCCGGTAACGGTCGCCCCGATGTTATGCCATCCGGCGCGGCCATGTGCCCTTATCCAGATCAAGACACCAACATCAAGAATATGAACGACCACGATCTCTTCGCCCAGCCGGACGCTGCCGGCGATAACCTGCCGCCGCCGCCCGCCGCGCCGGATGCCGTCGGCGGCGACTGGATTCCGCTCGACCTCTACGCCGAGCGCGCCTATCTGGAATACGCGATGAGCGTGGTCAAGGGCCGCGCGCTGCCGGAGGTGGCCGACGGCCAGAAGCCGGTGCAGCGCCGCATCCTGTACGCGATGCGCGACATGGGACTGGTCCATGGCGCCAAGCCGGTGAAGTCGGCCCGCGTGGTGGGCGAAATCCTGGGTAAATACCACCCGCACGGCGACAGCTCGGCTTACGAGGCGCTGGTGCGGATGGCGCAGGACTTCACGCTGCGCTACCCGCTGATCGACGGCCAGGGCAACTTCGGCTCCCGCGACGGCGACGGCGCGGCGGCGATGCGTTACACCGAGGCGCGGCTGACGCCGATCGCCGAGCTGCTGCTGTCCGAGATCGACATGGGCACGGTGGACTTCGTCCCCAATTACGACGGGGCCTTCGAAGAGCCGTCGCTGCTGCCGGCCCGGCTGCCGATGGTGCTGCTCAACGGCGCCTCCGGCATCGCCGTCGGCATGGCGACGGAAATCCCGCCGCACAATCTGACCGAGGTCGCCGCCGCCTGCGTGGCGCTGCTGGACGATCCGACCCTCGACACCGCCGCGCTGATGCGCTACGTGCCGGGCCCGGATTTCCCCGGCGGCGGCCAGATCATCACGCCGGCCGCCGACATCCTGTCTGCCTACGAAACCGGCAGGGGCAGCGTGCGGGTGCGCGCCAAGTGGGAGGTGGACAAGCTGGCGCGCGGCCAGTGGCGCGCCATCGTCACCGAACTGCCGCCCGGCTCGTCGGCGCAGAAGGTGCTGGCGGAGATTGAGGAAGCGACCAACCCCAAGCTGAAGGCCGGCAAGAAGCAGCTGTCGCAGGACCAGCAGAACCTGAAGAAGCTGATGCTGGACCTGCTGGACCGCGTCCGCGACGAGTCCGACAGCCAAAGCCCGGTGCGGCTGGTGTTCGAGCCCAAGTCCAGCCGCCAGGACCCGGACGAATTCATGAACATCCTGCTGGCGCAAACCAGCCTGGAAGGCAACGCCTCGATGAACCTGGTGATGATAGGCCTGGACGGCCGCCCGGGTCAGAAGGGCTTGAAACCCATCCTCACCGAGTGGATAGACTTCCGCCGCACTACCGTCACCCGCCGCCTGGCGCACCGCCTGGCCCAGGTTGACAAGCGCATCCACATCCTGGAAGGCCGGATGATCGCCTTCATCCACATCGATGAAGTGATTCGGGTGATCCGCGAATCGGACGAGCCCAAGCCGGACCTGATCAAGGCCTTCGGCCTTACCGAGATCCAGGCCGAGGACATCCTGGAAATCCGCCTGCGCCAATTGGCGCGGCTGGAAGGCTTCAAGCTGGAAAAGGAGTTGTCGGATCTGCGCGAGGAGCGCGAGGGCCTGCGCCACATCCTGGACACCCCGGACGCGCTGACCCGCCTGATCCGCGACGAGATCCAGGCCGACGCCGCCAAATACGGCGACAAGCGCCGCAGCGAGATCAAGGCCGCCGAGCGCGCGGTGCTGACCCAGACCACCGCCGACGAGCCGGTGACGCTGATCCTGTCGCAGAAGGGCTGGATCCGCGCCCGCGTCGGCCACAACGTGGAGCTAGAAACGCTGAGCTTCAAGGACGGCGACGCGCTGGCGGCGGTGGTGGAGACGCGCACGGTGTGGAACGCCATCGTGCTCGACCACAACGGCCGCGCCTACACCATCGATCCGGCCACGGTGCCGACCGGCCGCGGCGACGGCGTGCCGGTGGCGTCTTTGGTGGACCTGCAGGACGGCGCCAAGCCGGCGCAGCTGATATCCGGCCGCGACGAGGATAGGTTCGTGGTGGCCGGCAGCGGCGGCTACGGCTTCATCGCCAAGATCGGCGACATGGCCGGCCGGGTGAAGGCCGGCAAGGCCTTCATCACGCTGGACGACAAGGAAACGGTGCTGGCGCCGGTGAGGCTGCCCGCCGCGCCGCTGGAGCAGCTGCAACTGGTGGCCGCCAGCGACAGCGGCCGCCTGCTGGCCTTCCCCGCGGCCGAGCTGAAGGAGCTGGCCAAGGGCCGCGGCCTGATGCTGATGGCGCTGGACGACGGCGCGGCGCTGACCGCGGTCGGCCTGGTGGCCGGCGACAAGGCGCTGCTGTCCACCACCTCTGTCCGCGGCAAGGCGGCGGATGAGAAGCTGGCGCTGGAGGAGTTCGTCGGCAAGCGCGCCAAGAAAGGCAAGCTGATGCCCAAGAAGTGGCTGGTGGGCGCGATTCGGGAGCTGCCGATGTGATGTTCAGGACAGCCCAGCCGCAAACGCTCAGTCCCCGCGCCGCGCTGTTGTTCGTCAATGGCTTTCGCGCGCTGCTGCTGCTGGTGCTGTTCACCTTGTCGCTGCTGCCAGGCGGCGACGGCCTGCCGCTGATCGAGGGCGGCAGGCAGTTCTACACCTGGTCCAGCCTCTACCTGTTGCTGATCGGCGTCTGGTATTCGCTGCGCGAGGGCAAGCTGGGCCACACGCTGCAGCTGACGTTGGCCATCGCCGCCGACATCGGGATGATGGTGTGGCTGATGGCGATGAATGATGGCATACACGGAGGCTTCGGCCTGCTGCTGCTGCCCTATCTCGCCGCCGCCGGCCTGCTGTCCTCCGGCCGCTACGCGCTGTTCTACGCCGCGATCGCCACGCTGGCGCTGTTCAGTTATTCCGGCGTAGAACACTGGCTGGGCCAGGCCAAGCCTTCCGACCTGCCCTATAGCGCGCTGCTGGCTTCGGCGGGTTTTGTCACCGCCATCGCCACCTGGCAGCTCGGCCGTATGGCGCGGGCGTCGGAAGCGCTGGCGGCGCAGCGCGGCGGCGAAATCGCCAATCTCAACCACCTGAACGAATTGATCCTGCAAAGCCAGCGCGACGCGGTGGTGGTGCTGGACGAGGATGGCCACCTGCGCCAGTTCAACCTGCAGGCCGAGCGCTATTTCAACCGCTTGCAGCGCGGCCAGCTGTTGCCCGAGCTGTTGCCGCTGGTAAGCCGCTGGCGCGACGACGGCTCGCCGGCGCTGCCTACCTTCGTCGAGCACAGCGCGCGCGGCCGCCAGCTGGTGGGGCGGTTGGTGCCGGTGACGGTGCCCGAGGGCCAGATGCGCGGCGTGGTGCTGTTCATGCGCGACATGGCCGACATGGCGGAGGAAGCCAAGCGGGTGAAGCTGGCGGCGCTGGGCCGCCTCACCGCCAACATCGCGCATGAGATCCGCAACCCGCTGTCCGCCATCAGCCATGCCGGCGACCTGCTGGCCGAGGATGAGACCGACGCGGCGCGGCAGCGCCTGCTGCGCATCGTCCAGGACAACGCGCGCCGCATCAACGGCATGGTGGAGGATGTGCTGACGCTGGGCCGGCGCGATCGCGTCCGCCGCGAACCGATAGAACTCGCCCCCTTCGTCGCCCAGCAGCTCGATCATTTCTCGATGTCGCAGCCGGACGCCGCCGGCGCCGTGCGCTGCGAGCTGGCCGACGATTGCCGGCTGAGCTTCGACCGCGGCCATCTGGCCCAGATACTGGGCAATCTGCTGGCCAACGCCTGGCGCCACGGCAGCCGCCGGCCAGGCTCGGTGCGGCTGCAGGCCGGCATCGCCGAAAACCACCTGATACTGCGCGTGATCGACGACGGCCCCGGCGTGGCCGAAGCCGACCAGGCGCGGCTGTTCGAACCCTTTTTCACCACGGAAAGCGCCGGCAGCGGCCTGGGGTTGTACATCGCCCGCGAGCTGGCCGAGGCCAACGGCGCGCGGCTGGACTACAGCCCGCCCGGCGGCGTTTTCCGGCTGATCTGTCACCTGGCCTATGACTAAGACACTGCGCGTATTGATCGTCGACGACGAACCGGACATCCGGGAGCTGCTGGAGCTGACTTTGCTGAAAATGGGCCTCGCGCCGGCGTGCGCCGGCAGCGTCGCCGAGGCGCGCGCCGCGCTGGACGCCGGCGGCTTCGATCTGGCGCTGACCGATATGCGCCTGCCGGACGGGGAGGGATTGGACGTGGTCAATCACATCGGCGAGGCCGGGCTGGACGTGCCCATCGCCGTGATCACCGCCTACGGCAGCGCCGACAACGCGGTGCGGGCGATGAAGGCCGGCGCGTTCGACTATTTGCAGAAGCCGGTCAGCCTGGCGCAGCTGCGCAGCCTGGTGAAGACCGCGCTGAAAGTGGAAACGCCGGTCGTCAAGGCGGCCGCGCAGCAAAGGCTGCTGGGCGAGTCGCCGGCGATCCAGGAGGCGCTGCGGCTGGCGGACAAGCTGTCGCGCAGCCAGGCGGCGGTGTATATCGGCGGCGAGTCCGGCACCGGCAAGGAACAGGCGGCGCGCCTGATCCACGAACTGGGGCCGCGCGCTGACAAGCCCTTCGTCGCCGTCAACTGCGGCGCGATTCCGGAAGCCCTGATGGAGAGCGAATTCTTCGGCTGCCGCAAGGGCGCGTTCACCGGCGCCGACGCCGACCGCGACGGCTTCTTCCAACAGGCTCAGGGCGGCACGCTGTTCCTGGACGAAGTGGCGGAGCTGCCGCTGGCGATGCAGGTGAAGCTGCTGCGCGCGATTCAGGAAAAGACGGTGCGCAAGCTGGGCGCCAGCCAGGAAGAGGCCTTGGATGTGCGCATCATCTGCGCCACCCACCGCGATCTGGCGGCGCGGGTGGACTCGGGGCAGTTCCGCCAGGACCTGTATTACCGCCTTAACGTGCTGCCGCTGAAGATGCCGCCATTGCGCGAGCTGCGCGACGACATCCCCCTGTTCGCCGAGAGGCTGTTGCAGCGCTTCGGCGGCGCGGCAGCGCCGCAGCTGTCCGCCGACGCGCGCCGCGCGCTGCTGGACTACGCCTATCCCGGCAACTTCCGCGAACTGGAAAACATTCTGGAGCGGGCGGTGGCCCTGGCCGCCGGCCCCGCGCTGTCCCGCGACGACTTGCAGTTGACGCCGTGCGCCGAGAACAGCCCGGAGCCCGGCAGCGGCGAGCCGCTGCAGGACTATCTGGACCGGGTCGAGCGCGAAGCCATCGTCAAGGCGCTGGAAGGCACCCGCTACAACCGTACCCAGGCTGCGAAAAAACTGGGCGTCACCTTCCGCTCATTGCGCTACCGGATGGAGCGGCTGGGGGTGAAATAGGCTGGTGCCGGTTGCGCCGCAGCCCATCTCATCGGATGAGGCTATGGGGCGCGCGGCTCGCGCCGGATCGCGCTCCGGCGTTGCGGTTGGTCTACGCAGCCGCATCGATGGTCTTGATGCCATGGCAGCGGTGCAGTTCGCTCAGGATATAGATCCCGATCTTGGGGCTCCATCCCGTGTCCAGCAAATCCAGCAAGGCGTCCACGCGGTGGATCCCGCCGTCATTGATCTTGGCGATGAATGGGATCAGGCAGGCAAAGTACCTGAATTCGACTTTATGGCCTCGCGTGTAGATATACATCTTTTCGGTCGAGATGGATTCGCGCAGCAAAATCTTGTACGGCTTTTCTATCTGAATCCGGTCTTGCAACGCGAGGTTGGCGCGGTCCTCCCGCGGGAAAGGCGCGTTTCTGTATCCGGCATTGCTATGCACGCAATAGCGCCAGTCCTGATAGATTTTCCTGAGCAGTTCGCTATAGCTCAATTGCTTGTACTCATCGGCTACCTGGTATTTTTCGATGATGTGGTCAATCCCGCTGGTGTCGTCGAGCGGAGTGGTGTCGTATTGGAAATCATCGGTGGCTTCAACGGGGATCTGCTTGATGATGCGTTGATGCAAATGTTTCGCCAGATGGTCATCGGTATGGTTGTAGCGCCAGATAGTGATGCCGATGGATAGACCATCCTGCTGGCCGATATGGTAAGTGCCTTCCGGCATGTAATAGATATCGCCGCTTTCGAATTGATACTCTTCCGCGTACGGCCGTAGTTCATTGAAATTTTTCTTGGTAAAACCATGCGTCGCCAGAAGATCTAGATACTGTTTGGGATCCCAGACATACATGGTTTTTCCGGCGGGGCCAAGATGGAAGTGCATGACGCTCTCCCCTCTTTTATCCTGATGTATGCCAAGAGGGGTCTTGTCGTAGTTGCCGACGAAAATAGTGAAT
Source organism: Chromobacterium sp. INPA-IVC (assembly GCF_059047085.1). Lineage (NCBI taxonomy): Bacteria > Pseudomonadati > Pseudomonadota > Betaproteobacteria > Neisseriales > Chromobacteriaceae > Chromobacterium > Chromobacterium sp. INPA-IVC. The sequence goes on from NZ_JBTNLS010000007.1 coordinate 332,691, forward strand.
TGAGCGCCGCCGCGCGGATATCCCACCTTCTCGAAAAATGGTGATAGGGCGACAGCTATTTCATTTGTCAATGCCAGATCGAATTTTTCGCCGGAATTAAGAATGATGCCGAATTTACTGCCATCAAATGCGCGTTCTGCCCATTGTTCCAATGTCTCTGAATCTTGGGGGGCAAGTTCGAAGAAATTTTCCATCTGTTCAAAGTCAAGCTGTTTGCCTTCAACATAAACTCGATAGCCAAACTGGGTGGTTTTCAGTCGGCCAAGTTGGGATAAAATGTTCAGCACGCTTTTTTTGTATGATTCTATTTTGTCTTGGCTGATGGCATTTTTTATTATGGCCGGCTTGTTAAGACTATCTGTTTGAGCAATGAATCTTTCCCACCAGGCGCTGCCGAATTCTGCAATGTGAGATTTTTGTTCGGATTCAGTCACTTTAGTCTTTCCCAGGGTGAGTGGCATCTATACTGCCGACAATTGCCGAATGGTAGAAAGCAAGCGCGATATAAAATTTCATATCGCAACTTGCTTTCAAGTGCTGGAATCGGCTGAGCGGCTCAGGCGATTCCTCGCATTGCTGCATTAGTCTTGTTGTTGCTCCTGCTGTTGCTCCACTACGTTATCCGTACGGCCGCCGGAGACGGTGATCTCTTCGGCCGGGGTCAGGACCTGAATGCCCAGAAACTCTTTGATTTCATCTTCTTGGGTGAGGTCAGCGACTTGCTTTTGGTTATACATGGTTTTTCCTCTAGTGATGTGAGTGGTTATTACGGACAACTTCTCCATTACTACCGCATCTGTCCAAGCAAATGATGCCCGAACAAATTTTTGAATCGTTTTCCAGTTTGGCGACATCGCAGGGCGATTCAGCTGAGAGGCGTATAGCGAGGTCATGTCAGTAGGCATGACTAATTTGAGGCGTAGTGGCGTTTTCATTAAATGTCATTGTCATTAGTTTTTCAAGTAAAAAACTATCTTTCAGTACATTCGGATGTGATTTTGCCCGTGCGGGACGGCGTTACCCATATCGCCCCCAGCAGATGGCTGGGGGCCTCTTCCGCGTGGCGCCAGGGCAGTCGGCGTGACTCGGTGGCGCCTGCAGCGTGGCCCGGTTTTCCAATGCGCCTGGGCGGGCTGGCGATGCGCGGGGCTAGCTGGCCGCCGCTAGTTCCGTCTGCTTATTACGTTTCCGTTTGCGCATCCAATAGTTCAGCACCAGCCGTTCCTGCAGGTTGAGTTTGAACGCGGGACAGCCGTTTTCGCCGTGGTACCAGTGCTTTGCGCAGCCTCCGCCGCAGACGGGAAACAATGGACAGCCAGGACAGGGGGAGATGCCAGTCTGGATGTCGGTGTACCACTCGCGGGTGACGGCCTTGTCGTTGCGGACCTGATCGATGCTGCGGATGTGGCCGATCTTGTACTTGGGCGAGTCGTACTTGGGCGTGTACGGAAACTCGTAGCAGGGGTAGATATTGCCGTAGGCGTCATAGACTTCCGCATCCGGCAGCACCACCATGCAAGGGGCGTGGGTGCGGGCGGGCAGGATGCGGTTGAATTCGAAGCCCCGCCGGATCGCGTGCAGCATCCAGTCGATTTCCAGCGCGGCGAAATCGGCCGCCGTCAGGCTGTCGCGATCCGCGTGGTTGCCGCCCCAGTCCATCACTGGATGGAAGTCCAGTGATACCTGGCGCTCGGACAGCCCCCGCTCCGCCAGCAGGTCGATCAGCTCGACCACCTTGTGGTGGTTGTTGCGGTTGATGTTGACCCGGACCGTGATGCCGCTGCCGTTGGCGGCGAATTCCGGCATGCCGGTCACGTCCATCAGATTGCGCAGGATGATGTCGAAACTGCCGCCGCCGGCCTTGATCGGCCGCATCAGGTCGTGGGTCTGCCCTATGCCGTCCAGTGTGATCTGGAAGTGGTTGACCCGCTGCCTTTGCAGCCTCAGATAGATGTCGGGCTTCAGGCTGAGGCCGTTGGTGATCATCGACGCGAAAAAGCGGACGCCGGTTTGCTCGCAGCGCTCGATCAGCGGGCCGCTGATATCCTCGATCTGCTTCACCGCCAGAATAGGCTCGCCGCCGTACCAGCTGATCGCCAATTGCCGGTAGTGCTTGCGCTGGAGGGTATTCAGGATGCGGCTGGCGATGAGGGCGGCGATGTCGTCGTCCAGATTCTTTTTGACATGCTGCTGGCCGCAATATACGCAGCCGAGCTGGCAGTTTGCCGTGGGTTGCAGGGTGAGGGTGAGGGTGTCGGTTTCGCGCAGCTTCTGCCGGTTTTTTTCCAGCAGATCCAGGAATTCGTCGCTTGTCGGCGCCACCAGCACCTCGTCGTCCTGCAACTGCCGCAGCGTTCCTTCGTCGATGAGGTCGTATTCACCGGCGCGCAGATGCTGGTAAACCTTTTCTTTAACCAGCAATGACTTGCCGGTCCGGCTGGCGAACAGCAGGCGCGAGGGGGCGGGGTGATTGTCGGGACTGATGATGTCCGAGGCGATCAGATAGCGGGATAGAACGTACTCGCCATGCATGCTTGTCTCCTTGCCCGCCTGAATGGGGCGCGATAGACCCGGAGCGCCCCGACGCCGGAGCGAAGGGGTGCTTGCGCCGTGCGGCCAGCCGCAGCTCAGGCTTTGGAGGTGCTGCCAGAGGTGTTGTAGCTGCCACAGTGCGTATAGTCGGTGCACTGCGGAGGCTCGAATGTTTGTTGTCCGCCGGAAATGGATTCCAGATCGGGTTCGGCGATTTCGCCCATGGCGTCGTCGGCATCGTCGCGAAGCTCGTCCAGCGCGTTTTGCAGAGCTTGATTTTTCATAAGTTTCTCCTGAGGGTGCGGGCCGCTAGTTTTACGACGTCAAGCCCGGGGGCGGTCGTATCCAGGCCGTCCTCCTCCGCCGGGATGGAGTATCATGGACATTCAAATCAATGACAGTGCACTATTGGACTGCATGAATGGGCGCACAACTCGGTCAATTACGAATGCGGGTAAGCATGGAGTAGGGTTGAGATTGTCTGTATCCCGCAACAAGGCTGAAAGCCTTGCGTGGCCAGGAGATGCTTGGTCTGGGCGCCGGGAGCCATCCCAAATGCCGGACATTAATCTGTCCTAATGGACAGTGTGGCGCGCATGGCGAGAGTGATGGGAATTTAAAGAAAACAGTAGCTTGCCGAATTTTAAGCGCCTCGGCGGCGTGGAAGACGCCGTCATGGCCTTCGATTAATGCTATCGTCCCGTCCTCTTCTCCGTGAAATGCCTTCGGCATTGACGAGGGAGCGATGAATCATCTGCATGCGCTGCGCGGCATGCCCACTGAAGGCGTCCTATCCGTGCCACTTTTTCGCTCAGCCGCCCTCTCCCACGCTGCCGACCGGCGTTATGGCCGTATCGTGCTGCTGCGGCCCGCCAGCTTCGCCTGGCTGACCGGCGTGTTCGCGCTGATCGCCGTCGCCATCGTCCTGTTCTTTTCCCTGGCCAGCTATACCCGCAAGGCGCAGGTGTCGGGCGTGCTGCTGCCCAGCCAGGGGCTGATTCGGGTGCAGCCGGCGCAATCCGGGGTGGTGGCGGAGGTGAAGGTGCGCGAGGGTCAGCAGGTGCGGGCCGGGGATGTGCTGTTCGTGCTCGGCAACGAGCGCGAGAGCGCCACCCGCGGCGACGCCGGGCGCGAGATCACCGCGCTGCTGCAATCGCGGCGCGACAGCCTGGCCGGCGACCAGGCGATGCTGCGCATGCAAGCCAGGCAGAAACAGGAAACACTGCGGCGCAAGGCGGACGACCTGGCGCGCGAGCTGCAGCGGATGGACGAGCAGATCGGCCTGCAGCGGCGGCGGGTGGCGCTGGCCGAGGACACGCTGCAGCGCAACCGCAAGCTGCTGGCGTCGCAGTTCATCTCCACCGCCGCGCTGCAGGACAAGCAGGCGGAGGTGATCGACCAGCAGACCAAGCTGGCCGACCTGCAGCGCGGCCGCGCCGCCTTGCAGAGCGACCACGACACGGCCTTGTCCGATCTGGGCGACTTGCAGTTGCAAGCCCGGCGCGACGAGGCGGCGGCGCAGCGCGGCATGGCGGAGCTGGAGCAGGATCTGACCGAGAACGAAGCCAAGCGCAAGCTGCTGGTGCGCGCGCCGCAGGCTGGCATGGTCAGCGGCATCGCCGCCCAGGCCGGCCAGACCGTGGCGTCCGGACAGACGCTGGCCAATCTGTCGCCGGCCGGATCGCCTCTGGAGGCGGAGCTGTACGCGCCGTCGCGCGCCGCCGGCTTCGTCAAGCCCGGCATGGCGGTGTTGATCCGCTACCAGGCTTATCCCTACCAGAAGTTCGGCCAGTTCCAGGGCACGGTGCGCGAGGTGTCGCGCAGCGCGCTGCGGCCGGAGGAGCTGTATTTGCCCGGCGGCCAGGGCGGCTCCGGCGAGCAGCTGTACCGGGTGAGGGTGAGGTTGCAGCGCCAGAGCGTCACCACCTACGGCCAGGCGCAGCCGCTGAAGGCCGGCATGGCGCTGGACGCCAGCGTGCTGCTGGAACGGCGCAAGCTGTACGAATGGGTGCTGGAGCCGCTCTACAGCATCAGCGGAAAGGTGTGAGATGAGCCATCAGCAACCGACCTTGCGATTCTGGGGCCGCCGCCGGCTGCCGCTGCTGTTGCAGACCGAGGCCGCCGAGTGCGGACTGGCCAGTCTGGCGATGGTGGCCGGCTATTGGGGCCACCGCATCGATCTGGCCAATATGCGCCGCCGTTTTTCGGTGTCGCTGAAGGGCAGCACGCTGAAGAGCCTGATCGCGATGGCGCAGGGCCTGGGTCTGGCGTCCCGGCCGCTGAAGCTGGAGCTGGAGCATCTGCCGCAGCTGAAGCTGCCTTGCGTGCTGCATTGGGACATGAACCATTTCGTGGTGTTGAAACAGGTGTCGGCGCGCCACATCGTGATCCACGATCCGGCGGTGGGCGAGCGCAAGATGAGCCTGGACGAGGCGTCCAAGCATTTCACCGGCGTGGCGCTGGAGTTGACGCCGGACGCCTCGTTCCGCAAGGCGGAGGAAAAGCTGCAGTTCAGCCTGCTGTCGCTGATGGGCCGGGTGGACGGCCTGGGCGCCGGGCTGTTCCAACTGCTGATGCTGGGCCTGGCGTTGCAGGTGTGCGCGCTGGCCGCGCCGTTCTATCTGCAGTGGGTGGTGGACGAGGCGCTGGTGGCGGCCGACCGCGACCTGATCACCGTGCTGGGCATCGGCTTCCTGCTGCTGGTGCTGCTGCAGACGCTGATAGGCGCGGTGCGTTCCTGGGCGACGACGGCGCTGGCCACCAGCCTCAATTTCCAGTGGCTGGGCAACGCCTTCGCCCACTTGATGCGCCTGCCGCTGCCGTGGTTCGAGAAGCGCCATCTGGGCGACATCACCTCGCGCTTCGGCTCGATCCAGACCATCCAGAAAAGCCTGACCACCCAGTTCGTCGAGGGGGTGATAGACGGTTTGCTGGTGATCGCCACGCTGATCGTGATGCTGCTGTACAGCGCGCCGCTGGCGGCGGTGAGTCTGATCGCGGTGGTGCTGTACGCGTTGCTGCGCTGGGGCATCTTCCGCGCGTTGCGCGAGGCCACCGCCGAGCAGATCATCCACGCTTCGCGGCAGAGCACCCATTTCATCGAGTCGGCGCGCGGCGCGCAGAGCGTGCGGCTGTTCGGCCGCCAGGAGGAACGCCGCATAGGCTGGATGAACGCGCTGGCCGAGCAGTTCAACGCCGACCTGCGCATCGCCCGGCTCAGCCTGTCGTTCCAGACCGCCAACGCGCTGCTGTTCAACGCCGAGCGGGTGATCGTGGTGTGGCTGGCGGCGCTGGCGGTGATGGACGGACGTTTCTCGGTGGGCATGTTGTTCGCCTTCCTCAGCTACAAGGACCAGTTCAGCCAACGCATCGCGGCGCTGATCGACAAGCTGTTCGAGCTGCGCATGCTGCGGCTGCACGGCGAGCGCGTCGCCGACATCCTGCTGACCGAGCCGGAGCCGGAGCTGAACGACGTCGAGATCGACCCGGCCCACGTCCAGCCGGCGATCGAGTTGCGCAACGTCTCTTTCCGTTATTCCGACAGCGAGCCCTATGTGCTGCGCGAGCTGAGCCTGGCGATTCCGGCCGGCCAGTGTCTGGCCGTCACCGGCGCCTCCGGCTGCGGCAAGACCACGCTGCTGAAGCTGGTTCTGGGCCTGATGGAACCGACCGAAGGCGAGGTGCTGGTGGGCGGCGTGCCGCTCAGGCAGCTGGGCCTGGGCAATTACCGCCAGATGCTGGGCACGGTGATGCAGGACGATCTGCTGTTCTCCGGCTCCATCGCCGACAACATCTGCTTCTTCGACCCGCAGCCGGATCAGGAGCGCATTCGCCGTTGCGCCGGCTTCGCCGCCATCCACGACGAAATCATGGCGATGCCGATGAATTACAACACCTTGGTCGGCGACATCGGCTCCGGCCTGTCCGGCGGCCAGAAGCAGCGGATGCTGCTGGCGCGCGCGCTGTACAAGCAGCCACGGTTGTTGGTGCTGGATGAAGCCACCAGCCACCTGGACGTATGGAACGAGCAACTGGTCAACGCCGCGGTGCGGGATATCGACATGACGCGCATTTTGGTGGCCCACCGGCCGGAAACCATCGCCATGGCCGAGCGGGTGGTGGTGCTGGAACAGGGGCGCATCGTCCAGGATTCTCCGGCGGCGGCCGCCGCGGAACAGCGGGCGGCGAGGGCGGGCGGGCCGGCGATCATGTAGAATGACCGCGCCCGGCGGCACCCGCAGACGCTCCGCCGCGCATCCCCATATTCCGCGGCGCGGCCCGCGCCGCCAGACAAGGAAAACCTCATGTCCCGCAATCTGGAACTGTTCGAACGTGGCAAGCAAGTGATCCCCGGCGGCGTCAACTCGCCAGTGCGCGCCTTTGGCCAAGTCGGCGGCACGCCGCGCTTCGTCGCCCGCGCCGAGGGGGCCTATTTCTGGGACGCCGACGGCAAACAGTATCTGGATTATGTCGGTTCCTGGGGCCCGGCCATCGTCGGCCACGCCCACCCGGACGTGGTGAAGGCGGTGCAGGAAGCGGCCGCCGGCGGCTTGTCCTTCGGCGCGCCGACCGAGGGCGAAGTGGTGATCGCCGAGGAGATCTGCAAGCTGCTGCCGTCCGTCGAGCAAGTGCGGCTGGTGTCGTCCGGCACCGAGGCGACCATGACCGCGATCCGTCTGGCGCGCGGCTTCACCGGCCGCGACTTGATCGTCAAGTTCGAGGGCTGCTATCACGGCCATTCCGACAGCTTGCTGGTCAAGGCCGGCTCGGGCCTGCTGACCTTCGGCAACCCGTCGTCAGGCGGCGTGCCGGCCGACTTCACCAAGCACACGCTGGTGCTGCAATACAACGACGTGGAGCAACTGTCCCGCACCTTCGCCGAAATCGGCGACAAGATCGCCTGCGTGATCCTGGAGCCGATCGCCGGCAATATGAATCTGATCCAGCCGTCGCGCGAATTCGTCCAGGCGCTGCGCAGCCTGACCGACAAGCACGGCGCGGTGCTGATCTACGACGAAGTGATGACCGGCTTCCGCGTGGCCAAGGGCTGCGCCCAGGGCCTGCACGGCGTCACGCCGGACCTGACCACGCTGGGCAAGGTGGTGGGAGGCGGCATGCCGCTGGCGGCCTTCGGCGGCCGCGCCGACATCATGGGCAAGATCGCGCCGCTGGGCACCGTCTACCAGGCCGGCACCCTGTCCGGCAATCCGCTGTCCGTCGCCGCCGGCATGGCTACGCTGAAGCTGATCCAGCAGCCGGGCTTCTATGAAACGCTGGGCAACCGCACCGCGCGCCTGGCCCAGGGGCTGGCGGAAGAGGCCCAGAAGGCCGGCGTCACGCTGTCCACCGACAGCGTCGGCGGCATGTTCGGCTTCTATTTCAGCGACAAGGCGCCCAAGTCGTATGCCGAGGCTACCGGCTGCGACATCGAACGCTTCAAGCGCTTCTTCCACGCGATGCTGGACGAGGGCATCTACTTCGCGCCGTCCGCCTACGAGGCCGGCTTCGTCTCCGCCGCGCATAGCGATGAAATGATCGAGCAAACCCTCGCCGCCGCCGGCAGGGCCTTCGCGCGCATCTGAACACTTAGCGGCAGGTAAAGCACAAGGGAGCTTCGGCTCCCTTTTTTCATTGCGCTGGAAAAAACGAGGCGAGTTGGTAATATTGCCCCGAATGAAAAAAAGATTCGGACCCGATGGGTCTGCGGGACATTGCGGCAGTGAAGGGGATGTGGATGGAAAGGAAGACCAGGCTGCGCCTGGCCGGCGGCGGCGTCGCGCTGGCGGCCGCGATCCTGGCCGGAGGTTTGCTGCTGCGAGGCGGCGATCAGGTCAAAGTGGAGAGATTGGCGCTGACGGATGCATCCGCGCGGAGGCTGGCGGCAGGCATCATGAACCGCGCTTACGGCAGCGAGCAGCGCGATCCGCAGCGGGACTGCTGGCATTACCTGCGCGAGGACGGCGGCGATTACTGCCTGCGGCCAGTAGCGCTGGACCGCGTCGCCGCCGGCCGCGAGCGGCGGCTGTATTTGCTGGCCAGCGGCAGTAAAGAGGGCGCGAGCGACGAAGACCTGAGCGGTCTGGTCGGCGCCTTCGTCGCCGACGCCGATACCCTGGCGCCTATCGCCGGCAGCCGCGAGCTGGATTTCCTCAATCGCCGCGCCGCCGGTCCCGACCAGGCGCAGCTGCTGCGCTTGTCCCGCGATGGCTATATGGGCTGGTTCGCTGCCGGACGCGATGCAACCGAGGATTTTCCGCAGTTCTACGCGCCCAAGGACGACCAAGTGGTGGCCATCGGCGGAGAGGTGTTCGGCCGCGACGCCAATACCGTCGCCGGGCTGAAGTTCGCCTACCAGCTCGACAGCGCCCGGGGCGAGGCCGCGGCCTATCCCTTGTCGGCGATCGTCCGCGACGGCAAGGACAAGCAGCTGGCCAGCTTTGATTTCCGCTTCGACCGCCGCCGTTGGGAATATGTCTGCGCCGATGTCGACTGCCGGGTGCGCGCAGGCTTGCCGACGCGGCCGGAGCGCGAGGCGCAGGCCCAGGGGCCGGACACGCCGGCGGCCGATGCCAACGAGGCTTTATTCGGCAAGGGGCGCAAGCTGTCGGATGTCGATCTGCAAGATGTATTGGCCCAGCTGGATATGCGTTATGTCTCGCAGGATGGCGAGGCGGGATTCGTCGGTCCGAACGGTTGCGACGATCCTTACCCCTTGAATGGCCATTTTGAACGAGACGGCGGACAAGAGCAGTTATGGGTGCGCGGCGGCAATGGCTGCACCTCGGGCGCGGCCGGCGCTTCCGTCTGGGTCTTCGTCCGCGACGGCGGGGGCCGCCTGCGCGCCAATCTGGGCATGCCGGCCGCCCAGGTGCGCCGCACCCGGGACGTGTCGGCGGGCGTGCATGATCTGCGCGTGGGCTCGGCGGGCTTTTGCGACCGCTTGTGGCGCTGGAACGGCAAGGCCTTCGTCCATCTGCTGAACATCCCCACCCAGGCCGGTGGCTGCGACGGCGGCAGCGCCTAGCACACGGGAACGGCGGCCGAGGCCGCCGTTTTCGCATCCGGCTTTGCAGCGCGCCCCGAATCCGGCAACATCGGCCCCACCTCCCGTTCCTCGATGCGCGATGACTGAACCGCAACCCTCTTCCCGCCTGATCTGGCGCTTGCGCCTGGCCGACTCCGGCGCCCAGCTGCAGCCCTTGCTGCAAACCGCTGGTCCCGATGGCTGGAGCCGCGGCCGCGCCTGTTCGCTGTCCGGCCTGCTGCACGACCAGGCCGAGGCGGTGCGGCCGCACGACCTGCCGCTGTTGCGCCAGCTGCTGGCCTTGCTGGAGAGGCACGACGGCGACGCCGGCCTGATCGACGCCGCGCCGCTGTTGCCGGCCTTGATCGATCATCCGCTGCTGTTCGACGCCGACGCGCCGGCGCGGCGCATCCGCGTCGAGGCCGGCCAAGCGGCGCTGCAGATGGAGCGGGTAGGCGCGGAGTTGCGGCTGAAGCTGCTGCCGGAAGGCCTGGCCGGCTGCGGCGGCGCTTTGTGGCAGCGGCCGCAGCCGGAGCGGCTGCTGGTCTACCAGCTGACCGACGAGCTGAAAGCGCTGGCCGATCTGGTCGGCCACGGCCTGGCCGTGCCGTGGCAGGCGCGGCAGCGGGTGCTGGAGGCGATACGCGACGTCGCGCCCGGCTTGCCGCTGGTGGACGCCAGCCCGGCTTTCGATCCGGAACTGCCCAGCGCGGCGGCCGATCCAGCTTTGTACGCCCTGCTGACCCGTCAGCCGGAGGGCTTGCGCTTGCAGTTGAAGGTCAAGCCGCATCCGGCCGCCGCCTGGAGCGCGGCGGGCCGCGGCGCGGCCGGACTGGTGCTGGATATCGATGGCGAGTACCGCCAATTCGTCCGCGATCTGGCCGATGAGGCCGCCCGGCTGTGCGCGCTGCGCGAGGCCTGCCCGGCGATAGGACGCGGCCAGCGCGACGGCGACGGCTGGCTGTTTTCAGACCAGCATTCGGCCTTGTCGCTGCTGGCGCAATTGCAGGCGGCCGGCGAGGCGCGCGCCGTCTGCCTGTGGCCGCATGGCGACAAGATCCGTCTGGCGGCCGCCGACGGCATGCCGCAGCTCAAGTTGAAAGTGAAGCGGCGCGGCGGCTGGCTGCAGGCCGACGGCGAGCTGGAGCTGGACGACGGCCGCATCCTGACCTTGCGCCATCTGCTGGCGGCGCTGGCCAGCCAGAAGGGCAAGTATCTGCAACTGTCCGACGGCGACTGGCTGATGCTGTCCGGCAGCCTGGGCGAGCGGCTCGGCGAGCTGGCCCGCCTGGTCGACCACGCCGGCCCGGATGGATTGGCGATCAGTCCGCTGGCCGGCCCGCGCCTGCAGGCGCTGGGCGAGGACGCCGGGCAATTCGATGGCGACGACGGCTGGCAGCGACAGGCGGCGCGCTGGCGCGAGGCGGCTGTTTTCGATCCCGAGGTCCCGGCGACGCTGAACGCCACGCTGCGGCCTTACCAGCTGCAAGGCTTTGCCTGGATGGCGCGGCTGGCGCACTGGGGCATGGGGGCGTGCCTCGCCGACGACATGGGCCTGGGCAAGACGGTGCAGACCTTGTCCTTGCTGCTGACTCGCGCCCATCTGGGCCCGCAGCTAGCGGTGGCGCCGACCTCGGTGGCGCTGAACTGGATGGCCGAGGCCGCCCGCTTCGCGCCCAGCCTGCGCTTGCGCGCCTACCACCAGCAGCGCCGGCTGGACGACGTCGGGCCGGGAGACTTGGTGATTGTCAGCTACGGGCTGTTGCAGCGCGAGGCCGAAGCGTTTTGCGACGTGCATTGGGCGTCGGCGGTGTTGGACGAGGCGCAGGCGATCAAGAACCCGCAAAGCCAGCGCGCCCAAGTGGCGCAGAGCCTGCGCGCCGACTTCCGCCTGGCCGCCAGCGGCACGCCGGTGGAAAACCATCTGGGCGAGCTGTGGAGCCTGTTCCGCTTCATCGCGCCTGGGCTGCTCGGCAATCTGGCGCAGTTCGAGCAGCGCTACGCCCAGCCGATCGCCGACGGCGACGAAACCGCGCGCGCGCAGCTGAAAGCGTTGATCCAGCCCTATCTGCTCCGCCGCACCAAGCGCGAGGTGCTGACCGAGCTGCCGCCCAAGACCGAGACCACGCGCTTGATCGAATTGTCCGAGCAGGAGCGCCACGTCTACGAAGCGATGCGGCAGGAGGCCCTGGCCCGGGTGGCGGAGGCCGATCCGGCCGCTGGCGGCCAGAGCATGCAGGCGCTGGCGGAACTGACCCGGTTGCGCCGCTTCTGCTGCCATCCCAAGCTGGTACAGCCCGACAGCGCGCTGCCGGCCAGCAAGCTGGCGGCCTTCGCCGAGATCTGCGAGGAGCTGCTGGACAATGGGCACAAGGCGCTGGTGTTCAGCCAGTTCGTCGACCACCTGGCGCTGGCGGCCGAGCATCTGAAGCAGCAAGGCGTCCGCTTCCATTATCTGGACGGCAGCACGCCGACCAAGCAGCGCAAGGCCAGCATGGACGCGTTCCAGGCCGGCGACGGCGACATGTTCCTGATCAGCCTGAAGGCCGGCGGCACCGGCCTCAACCTCACCGCCGCCGATTACGTGATCCATCTGGATCCATGGTGGAATCCGGCGGTGGAGGACCAGGCATCCGACCGCGCCTACCGCATGGGCCAGCAGCGGCCGGTGACGGTGTACCGGCTGGTGGCGGCCGGCACCATCGAAGAAAAGATCGTCGAGCTGCACCGCGACAAGCGGGCATTGGCCGACAGCCTGCTGGCCGGCGGCGACGCCAGCGCCAGGCTGGACGGCGAGGCGTTGCTGGCCTTGCTGCGCGGCGATGTCCGGTAATGGGACAATTGCCTGTTTACAATTGAATTGGCATGATGGCAGCCATCTTCATGACACCAAGGTTGCATCATGTCGCGTTACTCCCTATTGGCCGGCGCTGTGCTGCTGGCCGCTTCCTGGCCCGCGTTGGCGGATCCCTCCATCGGCAATAACGGCTCGCAAACCATAGGCATGGGGGCCTTGTCCATCCTGGCCGCGCCGGTGGTGAGCGTGGGCGGCGCGTCGCAGGGCCATGGCGAATCGGCATTGGGCCCGGTGCTGGCGGTGACCGGCAGCGCCTATGTGATCGCCGGCATCGTCCAGGGCGTGGGCGACGTGGCGGAACTGACGCTGGACTCGGTGCAGGGCGGCGCCAAGCTGCTGGTCAAGGTTTCCGGCTCCGCGGTGAAGGCGTCCGGCGCGGCGGTCGGCGCTTCGGTGCAGGTGACCGCCACCGCCAGCGGCACGCTGCTGGTGGCCTCGGGCAAGGTGTTGGCCTTCATTCCCAACAAGGTGGGCGAGGCGCTGCTGGAGCACTCGAGGATTCCGGGATGAAGCCGGCGCGCTTGCTTGCCGCGCTCGCGCTGACGCTGCCGGCTTTGGCCGTCGCCGGCCAGAGCTGCGAGGAGAAGCCGCTGACGCCGGAGACTTTCCGCATGGCGATGCAGACCGCGCAGAAAGTGCAGCAGCGGCTGGACCAGCTGGGCAGCGACGTGGTGGTGCTGGGCCGGATGGGCCAGGACCTCAGCCAGTACAATCTGCGCTACACCCATGCCGGCATCGTCTATCGCACCGAGCCGGACCGCCGCTGGCGGGTGGCGCATCTGCTGAACGATTGCGGCACCGACCGCTCCGAGCTGTGGTACGAAGGCCTGGGCAATTTCTTCCTCGACGACATGTTCCGTTTCGACTCGGTGGCGCTGGTGCCGCCGCCCCAGGTGGCGTCGCGGCTGCTGGAGCGGCTGAACCAGCCGGCCAAGCTGCGCGAGCTGCACACCGCGCATTACAACCTGCTGGCCTACCCGTACTCCACCCGTTACGAGAATTCCAACGTCTGGGTGTTGGAGCAACTGGTGGCGGCGGAAAGCCACGAGACGGCGATACGCAGCCGCGAGCAGGCACAGATGTGGCTGAAGCTGAACGGCTACCAGCCCACCGAGCTCAAGCTGGGGCCGATGACCCGGCTGGGCGGCCGCATGTTCAAGGCCAATGTCGCCTTCGACGACCACCCTAACGAACTGCGTTTCGCCGATCGCATCCAGACGGTATCGGTCGACTCCATCATCCAGTTTCTCGACGCGCGCGAGGAAGGCTGGAAGGTGGAGGAGATCGCCGGCGCGCAAGCGCGCCGCTACTGAGTCCGGCGCTTTCGCCAAACGGCCCCGCGGGGCCGTTTTCGTTTCCGGCGCGCCCGATCGCGCGGAGTGGGCGGGCTAGGCCTTGCACACGGCGGCGGCGGGAGCCGGCCGCGGCGCGGCGCGGCGTTCCCGCGCCGCCAGCCATGCTCCCAGGCTGACGCTGACGAGGCCCGCCGCCAGGCTGGCGGTCATCGGCTCGCCCAGCAGTGGCGCGGCCAGCAGGCCGGCCAGAATCGGAATCAGCGCGAACAGCACGCCCATCTTCACCGCGCCCAGCACGGCCGCCGCGCGCAGGTAGAACAGCATCGCCAGGATCGCCGCGCCCACGCCCTGGTACAGCGCCTGGAAGGCCAGCATGCCCCACGACGCCTCCGCCAGATGCTTGGGCAGCCACAACAGATAAACGGGCAGATAGAGCAGCGCGGCCATGATGGTGATCGCGCGCGTCAGCGGCCAGGCCGCGAAGCCCCAGCGCCTGGCCAGCACGCCGAACACCGCCCAGCTGACCGAAGCGGCGAGCAACATCAGATCGCCTATCCAGGCCTGGCCGGCATCGTGCCCGCCCAACTGCGGCAGCGCGCTCAGCAGCAGGCCCAGCGCGATCAGCGCATAGCCGGGCAGTTTGTGCTTTTGCGGCGTCTCCCCCAGCAGCGGCCAGGTGGCCAGCGCCACCAGGAAGGGTTGCAGCCCCGGCAGCAGCAGGCCGCCGTGCGCCGCCGGCGCGAATTTGAACGCGCAATAGGCGAAGATGCTGACGCCGAGGCCGCCGAGCAAGGTCAGCAGCCACAGCCGGGCGTCGCGCAGCGCGCCGCGCGGCAGGCCGCCGCAGGCCAGCAGGATCAGCGCGGCGGTGCCGACGCGCAGCGCCAGGATGTCGGTGCCGGCCAGTGCGCTCTTGCCGGCCAGCCGCGACACGATGTTGAAGCCGGTCCAGATGGCGACGGCGCCGGCCGCCGCCAGATAGCCTTGCCTGATGCTGGGTGAGGTCATGATGATTCTCCAGAAGGGTTTCCCGCATCCTAGACCGCTTCATTATTCTTAAAAAATGAATTATTGTGATTGAAATAATCTCAAGGAAAGAATGATGGAGCTGGATGAGCTGAGAATCTTCCAGGCGGTGCTGCAGGAAGACGGCATCACCCGCGCCGCGCAGCGGCTGCACCGGGTGCAGTCCAATGTCACTACCCGGCTGCGCCAGCTGGAGGACAAGCTGGGCGTGGCACTGTTTCTGCGCGAAGGCAAGCGGTTGGTGCCCACCGCCGCCGCCTGGCGGCTCAACGATTACGCCCAGCGGCTGCTGGACCTGGCCGAAGAGGCCAGGCTGGCGATGGCGGACGCCGCGCCCAGCGGACGGCTGCGGCTGGGGGCGATGGAGAGCACGGCGGCGGCCAGGCTGGCGCCGGTGCTGGCCGATTATCACGCGCGCTATCCGGCGGTGCAGCTGGAATTGCAGACCGGGGAGTCGCGGACGCTGACCGCCGCGGTGCTGGACGGGCGGCTGGACGCGGCGCTGGTCAGCGGGCCGCTGGATGACGACAGGCTGGAGCAGATCGTGGTGGCGGTGGAGGATATCGTGTTGGTGGCCGCCGCCGCGCGGGGCGCGCCATCGCTGGAAGAGTTGGCCGATTCCACCTTGCTGACCTTCGGCAGCGGCTGCTCGTACCGCCAGAGGCTGGAGGCTTGGCTGCGGCGCCAGTGCGTGCAGCCGCGGCGCATCGTCGAGTTGGGCTCCTACCATGCGATGCTCAGCTGCGTGGCTTGCGGCATGGGTCTGGCCTTGCTGCCCCAGTCCTTGCTGGACAGCATGCCGCAGATGGCGGCCCAGGTGTCGACGCACGCGTTGCCGGACGACTTGTCCCGCGCGCCGACCTTGCTGATCCGCCGCCGGCAGACTTGCCTGCCGGCCTTGCAGGCGCTGGAAACGATGCTGCTGGAACGCGCGTGGCTGGGTGGGGATCGATAGGGCGATTGCGCAAATGCTTGATTTGAAATATTTCCAAAATGGAAAATAAACCGCAAAACTAGTTCTATGTGAAAATATTTATCTGTTTTTCATATTTGTCCCGTATGATGCGCCGCGCTGGCATTTCGCCGGCCATCAAAACAAAAGCAATCATCCGGGAGAGAACATGAAGAAAGCACTCGCACTGCTGCTGTCCGCCGCTTTCGCCGCCAGCAGCGCCCAGGCGCTGGCCTGGGGCCAGGAAGGCCACCGCATCACCGGCTACATTGCCCAGCAACTGCTGAGCGCCAAGGCCAAGGCCGAAGTGGCCAAGCTGGTACCCAACGCCGATTTCGCCCAGCTGGCGTTGTACATGGACCAGCACAAGCAGGATCTGAAGCAGACCCTGCCTGGCTCCGACCAATGGCATTACAACGACGAGCCGGTGTGCAGCGGCGTGACCGAGGACGAGTGCCCGGACGGCAACTGCGCGTCCAACCAGATCGACCATTACCGCCAGGTGCTGGCCGACCGCGCCGCCAGCAAGGCCGATCGCGCGCAGGCGCTGACCTTCCTGATCCACATGGTGGGCGACATCCACCAGCCGCTGCACGCGGCCGACAACCTGGACCGCGGCGGCAACGACTTCAAGGTGCAGCTGCCGGGCAGCAAGAAGGTCAGCAATCTGCACTCGGTGTGGGATACCGCGCTGGTGCAGCAGGAGCTCAACGGCGCCAACGAGAAAACCTGGGCCGCCAGCGATCTGCAGCAATACCAGCGCAACATCGCCGGCTGGCAGAGCGGCAGCGTGATGGACTGGGTGCATGAGTCCAACCAGTACGCGCGCGCCGACGTCTACGGCCCGCTGGCCGGCTTCAGCTGCGGCGCGTCGCCGTCGACGCCGGTTTACCTGGACAACACCTATCTGCGCGCCGGCGGCCTGCTGGTCGACCAGCAGCTGGCCAAGGCCGGCGCCCGCATCGCCGCGGTGATCAACCAGGCGCTGAACTAAGCGCCGCGCCGGTTCAGGTTCCGCCTGCCGCGGGCGGAACCTGATCGCGCGCATTTCCGGCGCGGCCGCGTTCGACTAAGATGGACGGCCAAGGAGGAAACATGTCGCTGAACCTTGCCGATATCCGTCTGGAATACTCGAAGAAAGAATTGTCGCCGGAAGACTGCCTGCCCGACGCGGCGGCGCAGTTCGAAGTCTGGCTGAACGAGGCGATCGCCGCGCAGGTGCCGGAGCCGACGGCGATGAACCTCGCCGCGGTCGGCGCCGATGGCCGGCCGTCGTCCCGCATCGTCTTGCTCAAGGGCGTGGAGGATGGCCAGCTGTTGTTCTACACCAACTACCATAGCCGCAAGGGGCAGGCGCTGGAAGCCAATCCCTATGTCGCCTTGAATTTCTTCTGGCCGGAGCTGGAGCGCCAGGTGAGGGTGGAGGGCAAGGCCGCGCGCGTGGCGCCTGAGGTGTCCGACGCCTACTTCGCCAGCCGGCCGTATACCAGCCGCCTGGGCGCCTGGGCCAGCGAGCAGAGCAGCGAGATCGCGTCCAAGGCCGTGCTGGTGACGCGGGCCGCGATGTTCGGCGCCCGGCACCCTATCAATGTGCCGCGCCCGTCGCATTGGGGTGGTTACGCGGTGGCGCCCGAGCGGGTCGAGTTCTGGCAGGGCCGCCCCAGCCGCCTGCACGACCGGGTGCTGTACACGCTGCAGCCTGACGGCACCTGGCGCCGCTCCCGCCTCGCGCCCTGAGCCTGGCTCCTGGACCGTGTTCGCGGTTCGCTTCTCTCCCAGCCCTGTGAAAAGGCCCGGTCAACCGGGCCTTTGCCATTTCTCGGCCTCGCGCGGCGCATGGTCTTCTGCAACTGTCATATTTTTGCAAATAGGACCGGTACAGAAAAACTAATGTGCAAATATTTGTTGTTTTTCAGTTTGAATCAGAACTCCAAGATCATCACGTAATGCATTGATTGGCAATTGATTAAGCTCAGGCTTTTTCTGCAAGACTCTCAGCAACTGCTCAAAAGTACAGATGAATCTCGGCAAGAAAAATCCAATACATATTTTATGCATTTGGGATTTAACGGGCCGGGATAATCCGGGTTAAGTCCGGAGGCGTGGCAGACGCTTCCAGCTCGTCCCAAGGCTAGTCGCAGGCCTGTCCGGCAGCAGTTCCGGGCGGCGGCCGGCGGCGGCAGACGATGCGCACGGCCCGCACAGAATGGCGCCGGCGGCCACCATCGCCCGTCGCGGCCGTCCGCCTTCTCCGACGGCGTTTCCGTCGCGGAGCGACCCACCCGACCCGGCCAGATCGCGGCTCCCGGTACTGCCGGCCATGAGCTGGCGGTGTTGCGCGGGACGCATCCCGTCCCGCTCCGTCTACATTTGGAGTTCCGTGATGAGAAAACAGCAACTGATGCTGCGTGGTTTGGTCCTGTCCGCTTTGGCTGTCTTCAGCGCTTCGGCGATGGCGGCCGAGCGTATCGACCTGGAAAAACTGGGCAAGGCCCAGGCCAACAGCGCTACGGCGTTCGCCGGCGTCAATCAGGCTGACCTGAAGCCGCTGCGCAGCACCCAATTCGCCTCCGGCAAGGTGGTGACCCGCTATCAGCAGTACTACCAGGGCGTGCCGGTCTGGGGCGAAGCCGTGGTGGAAGAGAAGCCGGCCGCCGCGCTGAAGGCGGTTCAGGGCAAGCTGTCCGGCAGCTACATCGCCGGCATCCAGTCCGATCTGGCTTCGGCCAAGCCGACGCTGAGCGGCGCCCAAGCGTTGTCGCAGGCCAAGACGCTGAAGGCCAACGGCAACCCCACCTACAACGACAAGGCCGAGCTGGTGGTGCGCCTGAACGAGCGCAACGTCGCCCAGCTGGTCTACCTGGTGTCCTTCGTGGTCGACGGCAAGGAGCCTAGCCGCCCGCATTTGATCATCGACGCCAACAGCGGCCAAGTGCTCAAGCAATGGGAAGGCCTGAACCACGCCGAAGCCAACGGCCCCGGCGGCAACGCCAAGACCGGCAAATACCTGTACGGCACCGACTACGGTCCGCTGATCGTCACCAGCGACTGCAAGATGGACAGCGGCAACGTCGCCACCGTCAACCTGAACGGCGGCACCAGCGGCACCACCCCGTACAAGTTCGCTTGCCCGACCAATACCTACAAGGCCATCAACGGCGCCTACTCGCCGCTGAACGACGCCCACTATTTCGGCAACGTGGTGTTCAACCTGTACAAGGACTGGTTCAATCTGAAGCCGATCACCCAGAAGCTGCTGATGAAGGTGCACTACAGCCGCAACTACGAGAACGCGTTCTGGGACGGCACCGCGATGACCTTCGGCGACGGCGCCAGCACCTTCTATCCGCTGGTGTCGCTGGACGTGTCCGCGCATGAAGTCAGCCACGGCTTCACCGAGCAGAACTCCGGCCTGGTCTATAGCGGCCAGTCCGGCGGCATCAACGAAGCGTTCTCCGACATGGCCGGCGAAGCCGCCGAGTACTACATGAAGGGCAAGAACGACTTCCTGGTCGGCGCGGAAATCTTCAAGAAGACCGGCGCGCTGCGCTACTTCGCCGACCCGACCAAGGACGGCCAGTCGATCGGCAACGCCAAGGACTATTACAACGGCCTGGACGTGCACTATTCCAGCGGCGTGTACAACAAGGCGTTCTACCTGATCGCCACCAGCCCGAACTGGAACACCCGCAAGGCCTTCGAAGTGTTCGTCGACGCCAACCGCCTGTACTGGACCGCCAACGCCACCTATAACAGCGCCGCTTGCGGCGTGGTCAAGGCGGCCGATGCCCGCGGCTACAACAGCGCCGACGTTACCAAGGCCTTCACCGCAGTCGGCGTGACTTGCCAATAAGCCATCGTCGCCAACGCGGCCCCGCCCGGGGCCGCATCTGACTGCCCGGCCGGCGCCGTGAGGCGCCGGCCTTCGCTCGGGAGTCCCTCATATGTTGAAACTGCGTCAAAGCGCCCTGCTGATCCTATTGGGTCTGGCCGGCGCCGCCCAGGCCCAGCCGGTCTGGATTTCGGTAGGCGATCAGGGCTACCAGCTGCTGCGCAAGCTGGATGCCGGCGCCAAGAGCCGGGAAAGCCGCCAGCTGGCGGCGGACGGCCGTCTCGCCAAGGGCGCGGCCGGAGAAACCGTGCATCTGGTTCAGGTGGACGAGGCCTTGCTGCCCAAGCTGTCCGACTCCATCCATGAAAACCTGCGCCATTGCGGTGGCTTCATCGTCCATCGCGACCTGAAGGAAGCCCAGGCCGCGCTGAAAGGCTCGGCCGCGCCGCTGGCCGGCCTGGTCGCGCCCAGCTACGCGATAGACAACCAGGCCGCGGTCAACCAGTTGCTGCCGCAACTGCAGGACAGCAATATCCTCGGCACCATCCAGTCGCTGTCCAACTATCAGAACCGCTTCTACACCACCAGCCACGGCGTCAACGCGTCCAACTGGATCGCCGCCCAATGGAAGCAGCTGGCCGGCAACCGCGGCGACGTCACCGTCGAGCAGTTCGCCCACGCCAGCTGGCCGCAGAAATCGGTGATCCTGACGATCAAGGGCACTGACAACTCGGCTGAGACCATCGTGTTGGGCGGCCATCTGGACTCCACCGTCGGCAGCGGCACCGGCGAGAGCAGCCGCGCGCCGGGCGCCGACGACGACGCTTCCGGCGTGGCCAGCCTGACCGAGGTGATCCGCGTGCTGCTGGCGGGCAACTACCAGCCGCGCCGCACCATCAAGTTCATGGCCTACGCAGCGGAAGAAGTGGGCCTGCGCGGCTCGGCCGACATCGCCAAGCGCTTCAAGCAGCAGCAGGCCAAGGTGGTGGGCGCGCTGCAGCTGGACATGACCAACTACCAGGGCGACGCGCAGGACATCTTCCTGTTCACCGACTACACCAACGCCGCGCAGAACACCTTCCTGGCCAATCTGGCCAAGACCTATCTGCCCAGCCTGAAGGTCGGCTACAGCCAGTGCGGCTACGCTTGCTCCGACCACGCTTCGTGGAACGCGCAGGGTTATGCGGCGTCGTTCCCGTTCGAGTCCAGCTTTGACAACTCCAATCCCTACATCCATAGCCGCAACGATACGCTGGCGAGTTCCGGCAACCAGGCCAAGCATGCGCTGAAGTTCTCGCAGCTGGCGCTCGCTTACGCGGTGGAGCTGGGCAGCGACGGCCCGGCGGCCAAGCTGCGCTGAGTCTGTTTTCGCCGCGGCGGCGCTCCTGCCGCGGCGGTTGCCGCGACGCGGAGCCGGCTTTGCCGGCCCCGCGTTCTTTTTTGTGGCGCGAGCCGGAACAGACGGGTCTCCCGGCGCATCGCAAGGAGGCCCACTGCTCAGCGGTCGCTCAGCCGGTGTTGCGTAGGCCGGCCGAAGTGCCGTTGATGGTCAGGTGGATCGCGTACAAGGTGTCCTCGTCCTCCGGCTCGGCGCGCAGCCTGGCCAGCAAGTCGGCCTGCAGCAGGCCCAGCGCGTCGAGGAAGGGCAGCCGCGTTTCCAGGCTTCGGCGCAGCGTCGGGTTGCTTTCCAGCAGCTCGGCCTGCCCGGTGATGGCGAAGAAGGCGTCGTGGGTCTTGCGCCATTCGGCCTCGATCGCGCCGAACAGCCGCGCCGCCAGCTCACGGTCGTCCACCAGCTCGGAGAAGCGGCGGGCGATGCCCAGGTCGGCCTTGGCCAGCACCTGCTCCATATTGGACAGCACCACCTGGAAGAACGGCGAGTGGCGGTACAGATGCTGCAGCTTGGCCAGGCCGGCGTCGCCGTGCTTCTGCACATAGGCAGCCACCGCCGAGCCGACGCCGAACCAACCGGGCAGCATCAGCCGCGATTGCGACCACGAGAATACCCACGGAATCGCCCGCAGGTCGCCGATGGACGACAAGCTCTTGCGCGAGGCCGGCCGGCTGCCGATGTTGAGCCGGGCGATCGCGGTCACCGGCGTCGCCTCCAGGAAGTACTGCATGAAGCCCGGCGTTTCCACCAGCGCGCGGTAGGCGGAGAAGGCGCTGGCCGACAGCTCGTCGAACAGCGCGGTGTCCACCTCGCCGCCCGGGATGTTGCCCAGGCTGGCCTCCAGCGTCGCCGCCACCAGCGCCTCCAGATTGCGGCCGGCGATGGCCGGATCGGAATACTTGGCGGTGATCACCTCGCCCTGCTCGGTGATGCGGATGCGGCCGGCGACGCTGCCTGCCGGCTGGGCGACGATGGCTTCGTACGACGGGCCGCCGCCGCGGCCGACCGAGCCGCCGCGGCCGTGGAACAGCTGCAGCCGCGCGCCGGCATCGGCGAACACCCGCACCAGCCGCGTCTCCGCCTGCCACAACTGCCATTGGCTGGTCAGGTAGCCGCCGTCCTTGTTGCTGTCGGAATAGCCGAGCATCACTTCCTGCACCCGTTCGCGGCTGTCCAAGAGCTGCTTGTACCACGGCAGCGCGAACAGCGCGCGCATCACCGTTTCGCTGTTTTCCAGGTCGGCGATGGTTTCGAACAGCGGCACCAGGTTGACGCTGGCGCGAGGCTGGCCGTCTTCCAGCCGGATCAGGCCGGCCTCCTTGCACAGCAGGGCCAGCGCCAGAATGTCGCTGACGCTGGCGCAGTTGGAGATGATGCACTGGCCGATGGCCTCGACGCCGAACTCGCGCTGGATCGCCGCCGCCTCACGGAAGATGGCCAGCTCTTTTTCCGCCTGCTCGCCGTAGCGCAGGTAGGGCGAGAACAGCAGCCGCGGCGTCGCCAGCTCGCGGGTCAGCACCCGCACCCGCGCCGCTTCGTCCAGCGCGCGGTATTCCTCCAGGCCGGCGGCGCTGAACAGCTCGGCCACCACGCCCTCATGCACCGCCGCGTGCTGGCGCAGGTCCAGCGGCATCAGGAAGAAGCCGAACACGTCGACGCTGCGGATCAGCCGCGACAGCCGGCCGTCGGCCAGCAGCGCGCTGCCGTGGGCGCGCAGCGAGGCGGACAGGCTGGCCAGATCCTGGATCAGCTCGCGGTGGTCGCGGTAGGGCGCGCGCTCGTCCCAGCGGCAGGCCAGCTCGACGCCGCGCAGCCGGGCCGTGGCGCGCAGCTTGCCCTGCATCGTCGCCAGCGCGCGGCGGTACGGCTCCTCGCCGCGGCTGACCGCCTGGTCCGGCGAGCGCTCGGCCAGCGCCAGCACCTCGGCGCCGGCATCCACCAGCCGCGACGACAGCGACAGCTCGCGGTACAGGCTCTTCAGCTCCTGCAGGTAATGTTCGAACGCCTGCTGGGCCTGGCGCGTCACCGCGTGGCGCAGCAGGCCGGCGTCGACGTTGGGGTTGCCGTCGCGGTCGCCGCCTATCCAGCTGCCGACGCGGATGAAGGACGGCAGCCGCGCCTCCTCGCCCCACTGCTGGCCGATTTCGCGCTCCAGCCGGCGGTACAGCGCCGGCAGCGCCTCGAAGAAGGCCAGCGGGTGGTAGGCGACGCCGTTGGTGATCTCGTCGCGCACCGTCATCTTGAAGTGGCGGATCTCGGAGGTCTGCCACAGGGCTAGGATCGCCCGCTTCAGCTTGGCCTCCAGCTCCTCGCGCTCTTCCGGCGTCAGGTCCGGCGCGTTCAGCTGCGACAGGAAGCGGCGCACCGCGCGGTGGCCGTCCAGCACGCTCTGGCGCTGCACCTCGGTCGGATGGGCGGTGAGGATAGCGCCGACCCTGGCGTGGCTGAGCAACTGGTGCAGCGCGTGGAAGCTGACGCCGTCCTGGCGCAGCCGCTGCAGCGCGCGCGGCAGGCTACCCTGCTGCGGCGCGGAGCCGGCCAGCTGGTGGGCGCGGCGGCGGCGGTTGTGGTGCAGGTCTTCGGCGATGTTGAACAGCTGCGCGTACAGGCCGCAGGCGCGCAGCAGCGAGGCCGCCGCTTCCGGCGCCAGCTGCGGCAACGGATGGCTGCGCTCGTCGCCGCGGCGCAGCGCGATCGCCTGCACCGCGCCGGACACCACAGCGCCCTCTTGTTCGCCCACCACTTCCGACAGCAGCCGGTCCAGACAGGCCAGGTCGGCCCGCAGCGGCAGGTCCTTGTCGTGATCGCTCATATTCTTGTTCCCGTGTTCGACTCGTCAGGCATGGGCACGGCTTCCATGGCCATGCCTCACCAGCCGCGGGCAAACATTCATCATAAGCAGCTTCCGCGCCGTAGTGGACACGCTACGGCATTTTTCAGCGCCTTGCCTTGATCTTGCTGCGTCGCAACAACAACCGGGCCAAGCCCATGACGGCAGCGTGGTAGAATCCTGAGCTGATTACACCCTCTCTATTGGGATCCGGTTTCATGGACAAGATCGTCATCGCCAGCCGCGAAAGCCGGCTGGCCATGTGGCAGGCCGAGCACATCCAGGCCCGGCTGCAAGCGCTGTACCCGCACCTGGCAGTGGAAATCCTGGGCATGACCACCCAGGGCGACCAGATTCTGGACAAGACGCTGTCCAAGATCGGCGGCAAGGGGCTGTTCGTCAAGGAGCTGGAGCAGGCGCTGCTGGACGGCCGCGCCGACCTGGCCGTGCATTCGCTGAAGGACGTGCCGATGACGCTGCCGGACGGCTTCGCGCTGGCCGCGGTGTGCGAGCGGGAAGACCCGCGCGATGCCTTCGTCTCCAACCGCTACCACAGCCTGTCCGAGCTGCCGGCCGGCAGCGTGGTGGGCACCTCCAGCCTGCGCCGCGAGGCCCAGCTGCGCGCCCGTTTCCCGCAACTGGCGGTGAAACCCTTGCGCGGCAATGTGCAGACCCGGCTGAGGAAGCTGGACGACGGCGAGTTCGACGCCATCATCCTGGCCGCCGCCGGCCTGAAGCGCCTGGGCCTGGCCGAGCGGATCAAGGGCGAGCTCGCGCCGTCGGAAAGCCTGCCGGCGGCAGGGCAAGGCGCGCTGGGCATCGAGATCCGCGAAGGCCGCGCCGACCTGCTGGCGCTGCTGGCGCCGCTGAACCATCCGGACACCCGCGCCTGTACCGCCGCCGAGCGCGCGCTGGCCAAGGAGCTGGGCGGCAGCTGCCAGGTGCCGTTGGGCGCGTTCGCCACGCTGGCCGACGGCGCGCTGACCCTGGGCGGCCTGGTCGCCCATCCGGATGGCTCGGTGGTGCTGACCGCCAGCGCCAGCGCGCCGGCCGACTATGCCGAGGCGCTGGGCCGCGCGGTGGCGAAAAAACTGATCGACGCCGGCGCCCGTCCGCTGATTGAGGCGGTGCTGGCCGAGCCGCGCTGAGGCTTGCGATGAGGCGCGTCCTTGCCGCCCGTCCCCTGGCGCAATGCGCCGCTCTGCTGGAGCGGCTGCGCGCCGAGGGTTGGCAGGCGGAGCATCTGCCGCTGATGGAGATCGAGCCGCTGCCCGCCGGGCTGGCCGCGCTGCCGCGGCAGGCGGAGCAAGCCGACGCGCTGTTCTGGGTCAGCCCTAGCGCGATAGACGCGGCATGGCCGGCGTTGGCGGGCATGGATCTGTCCGGCAAGCGCCTGGCCTGCGTCGGCGCGGCCAGCGCGAAGCGGCTGGCCGATTTGTCCGGCCAGACTGTGCTGCATCCGGCCGCGGGCAGCGACAGCGAGGCGCTGCTGGCGCTGCCGGAGCTGGCCGGCGTGTCCGGCCAGCGCTGGCTGATCGTCCGCGGCGAGGGCGGCCGCGCGCTGCTGGCGGATACGCTGGCGGCGCGAGGCGCCGAGGTTGAGGCCGCCGAGGTCTACCGCCGCGTCGACGGCGCGCCGGACTGGGCGGCGTTCGACGCGGCTCCGCCCGATGCCGTCATCATCACTTCCGGCGAAATGGTAGAGCAATTGTTCCGACTGGCTGGCCCGCGCCGGACGGGAACGCTACAATGCCTGCTGTACTGCGTGCCGCATCCGCGTATCGCCGAGCGCCTGGACGCTTTCGGCGCGACACGCATCGTGACAACCCGAGCCGACGATGCCGCACTGGTCGCCGGCCTCAAAGAATGGTTCCGTCGTCACCCATGAGCGAATCCCAGATCAACGAAGCCATCCCGGCCCAGGCCGCCCCGTCCCGCAAACGCCCCGGCCTCGCCGTGTGGCTGGCCGTCGCCGCCCTGGGCGTGGCCGGCTGGCAGTTCTACTCCACCCAGCAGCAGCTGGATTCGATGCGCCAGGAACTGGCGCGCCGTCTGGCCGAAGGCAGCGGCGCCGGCAAGGAGCAGCGCGCGATCGCCGAGCAGGCGATGCTGGCCGCCCGCGCCACCGACGGCAAGCTGGCGCTGGTGGAGGCGCGCGTCAACGAGGCCGCCGGCCAATACGCGACGCTGAACGGCATGTACCAGGAGCTGACCAAGAACCGCACCGACTGGCTGCTGTCCGAGATCGAGCACACGCTCGCGATCGCCAGCCAGCAGCTGCAGCTGGCCGGCAACGTCAGCGCCGCTGTCTCCGCGCTGGAGATGGTGGACGCGCGGCTCGCCAAGTTCGATCGTCCGCAGCTGATCGGGGTGAAGAAGGCCGTGGCCACCGATCTGGAAAAACTGAAGGCGCTGCCTTACCTCGACACTGTCGGCCTGACCGTCAAGATCGACCGGCTGATGCTGAGCGTGGATTCGCTGCCGCTGGTGGTGGATTCGCACCGCCTGGGCGGCGCGCAGCCGGGCAAGCCGGCGCAGCCTGCGGCGGATGCCCCGTGGTGGGAGCGCCTGTCCGCCGAGATCAGCGGCAGCCTGGGCGAGCTGATCCACATCCGCCGCATGGACAAGCCGGAGGCGCTGCTGTTGTCGCCGGAGCAGGCCTTCTTCCTGCGCGAGAACCTGAAGATGCGCCTGCTGGACGCGCGTCTGGCATTGATGCAGCGCGACGGCAAGACTTACGCCGCCGACATCGCCGCCGCGCGCAGCTACGTGCAGCGTTATTTCGACCGCGACGCGGCCGCCTCCTCGCAGTGGCTGGCGACGCTGGGCGAGCTGGAAGGCGCGCCCCTGGACATCAGCCTGCCTGATATGAGCGCCAGCCTGAAGGCCGTGCGCGACGCCCAAGGCAACAGCGGGGAGTAAACGGTGAGATTCGCATTGTGGATAACCGGCCTGTTCGCATTGGCCGTGCTGGTGGGGCTGGCCTCCACCCTGAATACCGGCTACGCCATCCTGTTCCTGCCGCCTTACCGGATGGAAGTGTCGTTCAATCTGATGATCGTGCTGGTGGTGGCGCTGATCGTCATCACCCACATCGCTTTGCGGCTGATCGCGCTGGCCGCGGACCTGCCGCGCCAGGTACAGCGCTTCCAGCGCCAGAAGAAGCTGAAAGCCGCCCGTCACGCGCTGCGCGAGGCCGGCATCGCCTTCTTCGAGGGCCGCTTCCAGAAGGCCGAGCGCGAGGCGTCCAAATCGCTGTCCGACGAATACTCGGCCGAGAACCGCGCGCTGGCGCTGCTGATCGCCGCCCGCGCGGCCGGATCCGCCGGCGACGGCGGCAAGCGCGACGAATACCTGAATCAGCTGGACCAGCTGCCGGCGCGGCTGCAACTGGCGCGCCACATGCTGGACGCCGAGCTGAGGCTGGAGGACAAGGACGCGCTGGGCGCGCTGGCCGCCATCGAGCGCGCCCGCGCGCTGTCGCCCAATCTGACCAACGCGTTGCGGCTGGAGCTGAAGGTGCGCCTGCTGCAAAAACAGCCGGAAGCCATCCTGCTGCTGACCGAAAAACTGCTGAAGGCCGACGCGCTGGAGCCGGAGCAGGCTCGCCGCTACCGGCTGGCCGCCTACCAGCAACAGCTGGCCGGGCTGCTGTCCGAGCGCGAAGTGCGCGATTGGCTGCGCCGGATTCCCGACGCCGAGCGCGGCAATCCGCAACTGCTGCAGCAAGTGGTATCGCATCTGATCCGCCTGCAGGAGTACGACTACGCCGCCACGCTGCTGGCCGGCGCGCTGTCCGGCGACGAGATGGAGCTGCCGGAGCTGGCGCGCGAACTGGGCCAGCTGGCGGCCCACCTCAGCGTGGAAAAGCGGCTGGAGCTGCTGAAGGACGCCGAGAACTGGCTGAAACTGCGTCCGCGCGACCACTGGCTGTTGCTGGCGCTGGGCCGTCTGGCGCAGGCGCAGCAGCTGTGGGGCAAGGCGCAGAGTTATCTGGAAGCCAGCGTGTCGATCCAGCCGACGTTGTGCGCGCACGCCGAGCTGGCGCGGCTGTTCGAGGCCACCGGCAAGGAAGAGGCTTCGCAGCTGCATTACCAGAAGAGCCTGGAGCTGGCGCTGAGCCAGGGCTGCTGAGCGCAGCCGGCCACGCTCGCCGTCCGCGATGCCGCCCGCCGTTTCGGCCGGCGGCATTTTTCTTGTCCGCGCGCCGGCGGCGGGCAAAAAAAATCGGACCCCGAGGGGCCCGTGCATGCCAACGTGGACTGGCAGACAATCAATCGATACGAGAGCGCGGGCGGTATCCTGTCTGACAATAAGGATGCCGAACGACGAAAGCTGTGCCAGAATCAACCATTATGCATGGCTGACCTCAGACCTATGCATGGCGCTTGCTTCCGCCGCGACGATGCCGGCCGCGACAATGTTCACCAGCATACGTGGAGGCGGCGGTTTGCACAAAGCAGTTAATCTCATGAAAACTATGAAGAAAAGGCATGTAACAGCATGAAGCTGCCTCCGCTGAATGCCCTGCGCGTGTTCGTCGTCGCCGCCGAGCACCTGTCGTTCACCCGCGCCGCCGCCGCGCTCAGCCTCACCCAGGGCGCGATCAGCCGCCACGTCCAGACCTTGGAAGAGTATTACGGCGCCACGCTTTTCACCCGCCAGGCGCGCGGCCTGGCGCTGACCGCCGAGGGC
The DNA here is from genome assembly GCF_059047085.1 of Chromobacterium sp. INPA-IVC. NCBI lineage: Bacteria > Pseudomonadati > Pseudomonadota > Betaproteobacteria > Neisseriales > Chromobacteriaceae > Chromobacterium > Chromobacterium sp. INPA-IVC. The sequence goes on from NZ_JBTNLS010000007.1 coordinate 361,127, forward strand.
GAGGCGCTGGTGAAGCCGGCGCGCGAGGCGTTCCAGCTGCTGAACGAAGCCAGCGAGGCGCTGCGCCTGCGCCAGAGCGATCTGCGGGTGCGGATGCCGCCGACGCCGGCGATGCGCTGGGTGCTGCCCAATCTGGCCGACTTCCAGGCGCGGCACCCGGAGTACACGCTGCACTTGCTGACCCAGCTGATACACAACAAGCCGTTCAATCGCGCCGAATACGACCTGGCCGTGGTGGGCCTGTCCAGCCCGGAGGCGGCGGCCGATCTCCGGCTGGAATGCATCTGCCGCGAAAAGCTGATCCCGGTCTGCTCGCCCAGCCTGCTGGCCGGCAAGCACCCGCTGCACGTGCCGGATGACCTGAGGCACCACACGCTGCTGCACCCGTGGCGCGACCAGAACACCTGGAAGCGCTGGCTGACGCTGGCCGGCGTGTCCGGCGTCAACCCGGAGAGCGGCGTCACCTTCGACGCGCTGGAATACGCGCTGCACGCCGCGGTGGCCGGCATGGGCGTGACGCTGGCCCAGGCTTCCATGGTCACCCAGGACCTGGACAGTGGCCGGCTGGTGATCCCGTTCGACACCGTGCTGGAAACCGAGTGGGCCTACTATCTGGTCTATCCGCACGAGCTGGCCGAGCTGCCCAAGGTGCGCGCCTTCCGCGACTGGCTGGTGCACACCGTCGCCAACAGCGAGGAAGCCAGCTGGCTGGCGCGCCAGGGCTACTGAGCGCTGCCGGCATCCGCCGCCGGTTTCCCGCGGCGGCCTTCTCCTTTTCCGCCAACATTTGTTAACCGCTGGGGCGTGGCGCGCCGGTCCGGCGTTCCGCATAATGATTGACATAGCAACTATTGCCTTATCAATCATGAACGCTCCTTCCTCCCCAGCCGGCCTGGCCGCCGGTCTGGACTTCCGCCAGCGGCTGATGGCGATGCTGGGCCTGTGCTGCGTGCTGATCATGGTGGCGCTGGACCAGACCGTGGTCGGCACCGCGATGCCCACCGTGGTGGCCGATCTGCATGGCTTCGCGCTGTACGCTTGGGTGGGCACCTCCTATCTGCTGACTTCGGTGATCACCGTCCCCGTCTTCGGCAAGCTGGGCGACGATCACGGCCGCAAACCCTTCGTGCTGACCGCCATCGTATTGTTCACCGCCGCCTCCATGCTGTGCGGCCTGGCCCAGGACATGCTGCAGCTGGTGCTGGCGCGCGCCTTGCAGGGCGTCGGCGGCGGCATGCTGGTGGCCACCACTTTCGCTTGCGTGCCCGATCTGTTCCCCCACACCCGCGAGCGGCTGCGCTGGCAGGTGATGCTGTCGGCGTCCTTCGGCCTGGCCAACGCCATCGGGCCGTCACTGGGCGGTTTTCTCACCGAGTACCTGGGCTGGCGCTGGGTGTTCTTCGTCAACCTGCCGGTCGGCGTGGTCAGCCTGTGGCTAGTCTGGCGCTTCCTGCCGGTGATCCGCCACGACGAGCGGCCGCCGTCGCGGCTGGACTGGCAGGGGGCGGTGCTGATCGCGCTGTTCCTCGGCTCGCTGCAGCTGACGGTGGAATGGCTGCCGCAGCACAAGTCGCCGCTGCTGCTGGCCGCGCTGGCCGGATTGGGCCTGGCCGCGCTGGCGGCGCTGCTCTGGTGGGAAAAGCGCAGCCCCAATCCGCTGCTGCCGCCCAGCATGCTGTCGCACAAGGGCCTGGCGCCGCTGTTCGGGCTGTCTTTGCTGATGGGCTTCGGCATGTTCGCGGTGATGTATTACGCGCCCTTGATGTTCCAGGCCGGCTTCGGCTTGTCGCCCAACCAGGCCGGCCTGCTGGTGACGCCGCTGGTGGTGTTCATCACCATCGGCAGCATGCTCAATGGCCGCATCGTGCAGCGGATGAAGCATCCGACGCGGCTGCTGGGCCTGGGCCTGTTGATGTTCGCGGCGACCGCGGCGCTGCTGGCGCGCACTTCGCCGTCCACGCCGCACGCGCTGATTTTCGCCAACATGATGATGGGCGGCCTGGGCCTGGGCCTGTTGATGCCCAACCTGACCATCTTCGTCCAGCAACTGGCGCCGCGCCAGCAGCTGGGCGTCTCCACCGCGATGCTGCAGTCGACGCGGATGGTGGGCGGCATGCTGGGCACGGCGGTGATGGGCGCGGTGGTCAGCCACCGTTTCCGGGAAAGCGTGGAGACGATGCTGACCGCGCGCCACGGCGAGAGCTGGCGATCCTGGCTGGCCGATCCGCAGACCCTGCTGAACGCCGACAGCCTGGCGCAGTTCCGCCATGCGGCGGTCGGCGCCGACGGCTTGCTGGCCGCCAGCCGCGAATTGCTGGTGGACGCCATCCATTACAGCCAGTGGCTGGTGGCGCTAGGGTTGCTGCTGGGCCTGTGGCTGGTGCGCAAGGTGCCGGCGGTGAGGCTGGACAGCGCGGTCCCGGAACAGGAGCTGCGGCATGAGTGAGCATCAACCCAATCTGCTGCAGCAACTGGGCCGCAGCAGCCGCGCGATGTACAGCGCCTTCGAGGGCCGGGTCGGCGAGGCGTTGCCGCGCTGGCGCATCCTGAAGGCGCTGGAGGATCTGGGCACCGCCAGCCAGAAGCGGCTGGCCTGCCATCTGCAGATGGACCCCGGCGCGCTGACGCGGCAGCTGAAGCTGCTGGAGGCCGATGAGCTGGTGCGGCGGGACACCGATCCGGCCGACAACCGCCAGACGCTGGTGACGCTGGACGAGGCCGGCGCGGCGCTGCTGCGCGCGGCGGCGCCGCAGCGGCAGGCGTTTTTCGACCAGGCCTTGAACGGCATCGACGCCGCGGAGCTGGCGGCGACGCTGAGGGTGCTGCGCTTGCTGGAGGAGCGGTTCCGCGGCATGGCCGCCGACGCGCGTTAGCGGCCGGCCGTCGCTTCGTCGCGTCCGGCGATCACCAGCCGATTGCGGCCCTGCTGCTTGGCGCGGTAGAGCTCGCGGTCGGCGGCCTCGATCAGCTGGCGGCTGTCCACCACCTCGCGTGGATGCACGGTGGCGCCGCCTATGCTGATGGTGACGATGCTCGCCACCGACGAGCCGGCGTGCGGCAGCTGCAATTCGCGCACCGCTTCCAGCACCGCCTCGCCGACGACGGCCACGCCCTCGGTGCCGGTGTCCGGCAACAGGCAGATGATCTCCTCGCCGCCGTAGCGCGCCACCAGGTCTTGCGGCCGCCGCACGCTGCCGCGTATCGCCTGCGCCACTTCGCGCAGGCAGTAGTCGCCGCTGACGTGGCCGTAGTGGTCGTTGTAGAGCTTGAAGTAGTCGATGTCTATCATCAGCATGCCCAGCGGCGCGCCCAGCCGCCGCGCCCGCCGCCATTCGCCGTCCAGGCTTTCCTCGAAACAGCGGCGGTTGGCGATGCCGGTCACCGAGTCCACCCGCGACAGCGCCAGCACCTCGGCATGCGATTGCTCCAGCGCCAGCGTGCGGATGCGCACCTGCTGCTCCAGCTGCTCCTGTTGCCGCCCCAGCTCTTGCTTGATCAGGCGCTGCTCGCTCATCAGCGCGGCGACGCACAGCGCCACCACGGTCAGGATGCCGATATAGGTCTGCAGGATGATCAGCGTGCTGTAGGCGGAAAAACCCAGATAGGGGCCACCGCCGTGGCGGGTGCCCCATAGCGCCAGCAGGGTGATCAGCAGCAGCGCCAGCGCCACCTCACGGGGGCTGAAGCGGAACGCTGCCCACGCCACCAGCGGCAGCACCAGCATGTCCAACGGATAAGTGGTGTCCATGGTGGGGTGCCACCAGATGAAGATGCTGGCGGTCAGCAGCGCCACCGTGCCGAAATAGGCCAGCATCTCGTACCAGGCCTCGCGGCCCAGGCTGGGCCAGCCGTGGTAGTAGAGATTGAGCAGCAGGCTGCCGAACAGCAGCGTGCCGCTGGCATTGCACAGCCACCACAGGCAGCCTTGCGCCAGCAGCATTTTTTGCGGCACCAGTTGGCCCAGATAGGCGGAGGCGATGGCGATCAGCGTGCCCAGCAGCGCGGAGGCCGCCACGATCAGGCAGAACAGCAGGCAGTGGCCGAAGCTGCCCAGCGGATTGCCGGCGCCGAGATGGCGGCGCACCAGCCAGGCGCCGGCCAGCGTCTGCGCCAGCACGCCGGCGGCGATGCCCAGCGCCGGCAGCAGCCAGTTCAGGCCGGCGGCCTGGCCCGACCAGCGCCATCCTTCCACCAGCAGAGCGCCCAGCAGCACGCCCGGCCAGGCCCGCCGGCCTCGCAGCAACAGGGCGGCCAGCGCCAGCGCGGGCTGCGGCCACAGCACCGTGTCCATTCCCAGTTCCAGCATCAGAAAGCGGTCGCCCAGCCAGGCCGCCGCGCAATACAGCAGCGCCACCAGGGCATTGGGCAGCCAGTCCGGGACAGCCGGAGGGCGCGTGAGAGTGCCGCGCATAGATTCCCTTCTACCGATGGCTGCGGAGCGACGTGGCTGCCGCAGCGTGCTTTTCTTAAGTTTTATCGTAGTTTGCGAATGGCGGCGGCGCAGCAGAGAGGCGGGGGAAGAGAATAAAAAAACGGCCGCAGCGGGGCTGAGGCCGTTTGATCCGGAGGCTGGGCGGATTACATCTTCACGCCCAGTTCGCGCAGGCGCTCGTCCAGGTAGGCGCCGGCGGTGTAGCGGTCGGACAGGATCACGTCCGGGCGCGGATGCAGGAACAGCGGCAGCGAGATGCGGCTTTTCTTCGCGCCCTCGCCGGTGGGGTTGACCACGCGGTGCTGGGTGGACGGGTAATAGCCGGCCGACGCTTCCTGCAGCATGTCGCCGATATTGACCACCAGGGTGCCGAAGTCGCAGGGCACGTCCAGCCATTCGCCGTTTTTGCCTTGCACTTGCAGACCCGGCTCGTTGGCGGCCGGCAGGATGGTCAGCAGGTTGATGTCGCCGTGGGCGGCGGCGCGCAGCGAGCCGGCCGGCTCGTCGCCGGTCAGCGGCGGGTAGCGCAGCACGCGCAGCAACGTCTGCTGGCTGTCCTGGATCATGTGGGACAGCGGCTCGCGGTAGTTGGCGGCGATGTCGGCCGGGGTGTATTGCTGCACCCAGGACAGCAGCTCCTGCGCCAGCTGGTTGGCGATGCCGTAGTAGAGGTCGGCGTCGGCCTTGAGCTGGGACGGCGCGCGGCCCCACGGGTAGATGTGGAAGTATTCCTTGATGTCCTTGAGCGTGGCGCCCTTGGCGGTTTCCGACACTTCCGGGGAGAACCAGCCATCCTGCTTTTCCACCGAGAAGGCGTAGTCGAACTTCTCTTCGCTGTTGAAAAAGCCCAGCCAGTCGGCGTAGATCTTTTCAACCAGGTCTTGCGGGATCGGGTGGTTGGTCAGCACGCCGAAGCCGGTTTCGTGCAGGGAACGGGTGAACTGCTCCGCGGCGTCCGGGGCGCGGTAGTCGACAACTCTGACGTTCATGGGGTGGTTTTCCTGATGAACCCGGCGCCGCCATGCAATATCGGGGCGGTCGCCGGCCGCGCGCATTGTAGCGGCTAAGCTACAGGCCGCCAAGCCGTTGGCATCTGTACTGTTGGAAAACTACCAAAACAGCGGCAGCCTTGCCGCGCAAGGCCGTAAGCGAGATGCTGCGGGCCCGGCTTCAGGAGGGGTCGTCTGGATAGGCGGGTTGTCCGGCGGCACCGGGGCGCAGGCCCCGGTGTACTTTAATTACAGAAAAGCGGCGCTTATACCCGCTGGTCCATGTCCAGCGCCGGCGTGCCCGGACAGGCCTGGGCCACGATGCGGGCCGGCACGCCGGCCACGGTAGCGTGGGGCGGCACGTCTTCCAGCACCACGCTGCCGGCGCCCACTTTCGCGCATTCGCCGACGCGGATGTTGCCCAGCACCGCGGCGCCCGCGCCCAGCATCACGCCATCGCCTATCTTGGGATGGCGGTCGCCGCGATCCTTGCCGGAGCCGCCCAGGGTGACGCCATGAAGGATGGACACGTTATTGCCGATCACGGCGGTTTCGCCGACCACCAGGCCGGTGCCGTGGTCGAGCATCACGCCCTGGCCGACGCGCGCGGCGGGATGGATGTCGGCGCCGGTCACTTCGGAGATGCGGTTCTGCAGGAACAGCGCCAGCGTGGTCCGGCCCTGCTGCCACAGCCAGTGGGTGACGCGCTGGCTCTGGATCGCGTGGAAGCCCTTGAAGTACAGCAGCGGCGTGGAATAGCGGTCGCAGGCGGGGTCGCGCTCGAAACAGGCGCGGATGTCGGCGCGCAGCGCGGCGCTGATCGCCGGATCGGCCTGGAAGGCCTCGCGGAATAGCTCCTGCAGCGCGCGCGGATCCATCACCGGGCTGGCGAGCTTGGTGGACAAGTGGAAGGCCAGCACGTCTTCCAGCGTGGCGTGGCGCAGTACGGTCATGTGCAGGAAACTGGCCAGCAGCGGCTCGTCGTTGACCGCCGCCAGCGTTTCGTCGCGGATGGCCGACCACAGCGGATCAACCAGGGTGGAACTCATCGGGGACTCCGGATAATGACATCTAGTCGAAATATTGTAGCCTGCCACGGTCCGCGCCGTCAGCCCAAGGCGGCGCGATGTCAGGATTCGCGGTGCGCAGCGACCAACCGGCATGGACGGGGAGAAGGCCTATGAGATCGGCAATCCTGTTGGCGCTGCTGCTGGCGGCATTGAGCGCGGGCGCGGCGGAGCCGGAGGTGCCAGGCTGGCGCGAATACCAGGCCGGCCATCTGGCCGCCGCCCGCATCGCCTTCTGGCAGGCGGCGCAGAACGGCGACCGGGTGGCGGCCTTCGACCTGGCGATGATGGACTGGAAGGGCGAGGCCGGCGCGGTGGACAAGGCGCGGGCGGTGTACTGGCTGAAACGCTCGGCGGAGCTGGGGCTGGACCGGGCACAGCACGCGCTGGGCCTGCTGGCCGAACGCGGCGACGGGGTGCCCAAGTCGCTGGCCGAGGCGACGCGCTGGTTCCAGCTCTCCGCCCGCCAGGGCTATCTGCCGGCCCAGATCGACCTCGCCACCCAGTATTTCCTCGGCCGCGGCGCGCCGCAGGACGATCGCCTGGCCGCCTACTGGTACGAGGAGGCGGCCAAGCAGGGCGACGTCGGCGCGCAGTATCTGATCGCCAGCATGTACGAGCATGGCCAGGGCGTGAAGCGGGACATTCCGGCGGCGATACGCTGGTACGCGCGCGCCGGCGCGCAGGGCGACATCGGCGCGCGGGTCAAGGCGCTGGATCTGGCGAAGCGCGAAAGCGGCCGCCGCGCTCAGAGCGCGTCCAGCGGCAGCTTCAAATAGCGGACCCCGTTGTCGTCGGCCGGCGGCGGCATGCCGGCGCGGATGTTGACCTGCACCGCGGGCAGCAGCAATTGCGGCATCGCCAGCGTTTTGTCGCGCGCCGCGCGCATCTCGACGAAGCCGGCTTCGTCCACGCCGTCGCGCGCGTGCAGATTGGCCGCGCGTTGTTCCGCCACGGTCGCGCTCCAGGCCGGCTCGCGCCCGGCCGGCGGGTAGTCGTGGCACATCAGCAGCCGGGTGTCGTCCGGCAACGCCAGCAGCTTGCGGATGGAGCGGTACAGTTCGGCCGGATCGCCGCCGGGGAAATCGCAGCGCGCGGTGCCGACATCCGGCATGAACAGCGTGTCGCCGACGAAGACCGCATCGCCGATCCGATAGCCGACGTCGGCCGGGGTGTGGCCGGGCAGCGCGATCACCCGCGCCTCCAGTTCGCCGATGCGGAAGGTCTCGCCGTCCTGGAACAGGTGGTCGAACTGCGAGCCGTCGCAGCGGAAAGCCGGCTCCAGGTTGAACACGCGGCGGAAGATGGCCTGCACCTCGACGATGCGCGCGCCGATGGCGACGCGGCCGCCGGCCTGCTGCTTCAGATAGGGAGCCGCGGACAGGTGGTCGGCGTGGGCGTGGGTTTCCAGTATCCACTGCAGCGTCAGCCGCTGCTCGGCCAGGAAGGCCAGCAGCCGGTCGGCCGACGCGCGCGAGGTGCGGCCGGAGCGGAAGTCGAAGTCCAGCACCGGGTCGACTGCCGCGGCGTGTCCGCCCGGGCGGTCGTAGACGATGTGGCTGACGGTGCCGGTGGCGGCGTCGAAAAAGCTGGCGATCTGGGCGGTCATTCTGTCCTCCGGGCATGGCGCGCGCGGCGGCTTAAATAATATACTGTTATAAGCATATTTCTTTTAGAAATTTCATCATGACGATTTTACTGTCCAGGCGGACATGGCGTTGACTTTGTTGCTGGGCGCGCTGGTGGGCGCGGTGCTGGGCCTGACCGGCGCCGGCGGCGGCATTCTGGCGGTGCCGGCGCTGATGGCGTCCCAAGGCTGGAGTGTGCCGCAGGCGGCGCCGGTGGCGCTACTGGCCGTGGCGGCCGGAGCGGCTTTCGGCGCCTGGGAGGGATGGCGGCGGGGCGAGGTGCGTTACCGCGCGGCCGCGTTGATGGCGCTGTGCGGCCTGCCGGGCTCGGCGCTGGGCACGCGGGCGGCGCATCTGTTGCCGGTCGCCTGGCTGGCGGCGGGTTTCGCGCTGGTGTTGCTGATCGTCGCCTGGCGCGCCTGGTCCGGCGCGCGGGACGGCCAAGCGGAGAGGGATGGACGCGGCGCCTTGTGCCGGGTGCGGCCGGAAACCGGGCGCCTGGCCTGGCATCCGGCCAGCATCGCCGCGCTGGCCGGCGTCGGCGCGTTCACCGGCTTTCTCACCGGCCTCTTGGGCGTGGGCGGCGGTTTCGTCATCGTGCCGGCGTTGCGCCGGCTCAGCGACCTGGGCATGCACGCCATCGTCGCCACCTCGCTGCTGGTGATCGCGCTGGTCGGCGGCGGCAGCGCGCTGTCCGCCTACTGGCACGGCGCGCGGCCGCCGGCGCTGCCCACGCTGGCCTTCGCCGCCGCCGCGCTCGCCGGCATGATGGCCGGTCGCTGGCTGATACGGCGGCTGGCGCAGCGGCAGGTGTCGCGCGGCTTCGCGCTCCTGGCCGCCGGCGTGGCGGTGGCCATGTTGTGCCACGCCGCCGGCTGACGGTCAGCCGGCGAAGCTGAACGCCTCGCCGCTGCCGGCGCGGATGGCCTCGGCCAGCGTCGCGTAGAATTCCGCGCCGTCGCGGCTGGCGATCCAGTCTTCGCCGCGGCGCGAGAAGTGGTAGCCGCCGCTCTTGGCCGCGATCCACATTTCCTGGTTGACGGCGTGGCGGTTGACGATCACCTTGTCGCCGCTGTCGAACTCGATCTCCAGCACATTGCCCTGGCGCAGCGTGTCGGCGTCCAGCCCGTGTTGGTCTATCGCCTGTTCGATGAGGTCGAAGATGTCGTCGCTCAGTTGCAGGAATTCGCTTTCGGTCATGATGTTTCCCTGATGGCGCCGGCGGCGGCAACACCGCCCGGCAAGGTTTTGCTAGTATGTCGATTTTGCCATATCGGATTGCCATCAGTATGCGTACCCTGCTCGCTTGCGCAAGTTTGACCCTGATTCTGGCCGCTTGCGGCTACAAAGGCCCGCTGGTGCTGCCGCAGCAGCCCAAGAAGGCGCCGCCGCCGGCCGCCCATGCGGTCAAACCGGACGCCTCCGCGCCCAAGGCGGACGCTTCGGCTTCCCGTTGATCGCGGCGACATAAGGATATTTCCAAGCAATCGCTTGTCTGACCGGGGCTTGGCCTAGAATGGGCCGTCGTTTCTCGGGAATAGGAGCCGCCATGCCCCATTACGCGCGTCATCTGGAACACCATACCATCGTCAACCCGTTTCCCGGCATCGCCAAGCTGGAGGCCGCGCTGGGCCGCAAGGTGGTCAGCCGGCTGGGCGCCAACGAGAGCATGGTGAAGCCGGCCTCGCCGCTGCTGGAGCCGTGGGGCGAGGCGCTGGCCGAATTGGCCCGGCTGTACCCGGACCCATACGCGCTGGCGCTGCGCGAGCGGGTGGCGCAGCGGCTGGGGCTGGAAAGCAGCCAGGTGCTGTTCGATTGCGGCGCCGACAGCCTGATCCTGCTGGCGCTGCGGCTGCGCTGCAACGCCGGCGACGCGGTGGTGTGCAGCGCCGGCACCTACCCGGCCTTCCGCTATTTCGCCGAGGGCGTCGGCGCCCGCATCCTGGAAGTGCCGTACCAGGCGCAGGGCGTGGGCCTGCGGCCCGATCTCGCCCGCCTGTGCGAAGTGGCGCAGGCCGAGCGCGCGGTGGCGGTCTACCTGGCCAATCCCGACAATCCCACCGGCCATTACTGGTCGGCGGCCGACATCCAGGCGCTGCGCCAGCAGCTGCCGTCGCAGACGCTGTTGATCCTGGACGAGGCCTATATCGATTTCTGTACCCTGCCGGAGGACGCTCCGCCCTCCGGCGTGCTGGCCAATACGCTGCGGCTGCGCACGTTGTCCAAGGCCTACGCGCTGGCTGGCCTGCGCGTCGGTTTCGCGCTGGCGCCGGCCGACATCATCGCCAAGGCCGACCAGATCCGGCCGCAGTACGCGCTGTCGGGCATCGCCCAGCACGCGGCGGCGACGGTGCTGGACGCGCCGGATTACGCCTGCCAGCTGGTGCAGGCCACGGTATTGCTGCGCGACAAGCTGGCCGACGCGCTGCGCGAGCGCGACCTGACCGTGCTGCCCTCGCACACCAATTTCGTCAGCGTCGTCTACCCCAACGCCGCGCAGTCCGAGGCCATCCAGCGCCAGCTGCTGGCCGAGGGCATCGCCGTGCACCGGCCGCCGCATCCGGCGCTGCGCCACCTGCTGCGCGTCACCGCCCAGCCGCAGGCCTTGTCCAGCAAGGTGCTGGAGGGCATGGCCGGCCGCTGACGGGCATAGTTACATTGACAGGCGGAAACGCCGATGACATAAGCGGTGGGTTGGTAAAACCCATCGCTTATTTTTTTGCGGCCCGGCGAGCCGCCCCCACGTTCCGCCAAGAGAACCATGACACATCATCGCACCCGCCTGATCGCCAGCCTGTGCCTGCTGGCCAACTGCCATGCCGCCGCCGCTATGCCGGTGCGCGCCGACGGCGACACCCGACTCACGTTGCGCGGCACCGTCACCGGGCCGATCTCCAGCGGCAGCAAGGCCGAGGGCACGCTGTTCCGCGCGCATTATCTAAGGCTGCGCCGACCGCTGCGGCTGGACGACGGCGCCGCCTGCGGCGGGCAGACGATGGCCCGGCTGGCCTTGAACCAGGAGGGCATGGCGCGCTATCGGGGACGGACCGTCACTGTGGAGGCCAGGGTGTTTTGCCAGGAGAGCCGCACCGGCACTTACCACTTGGCGGACATCGAGATTCGCTGAGCGCCGTAGTCTCTCAAGACTGCCGCAGCCGCGCGTCCAGCGGCGCGGCGATGGCTTCGAGAATCCGGCAGCGGCCGGCATCGGGGTGCAGCGGGTTGAGCAGCAGGTTCCAGCCGTCTACCGCCAGCGCGCTCGGCACCCGCAGCAGCGCGCTGGGCGCCTGCGCCAGCCAGGCGTCTCCCAGGCGCCGGGTGTCTTCCTGGCGGGCGCGCCAGCCGGCGGGTAGCGCGGCCGGGTCCAGGTCCAGCATGCCGTCGTCCGGCAACTCCACCTTCAACAGCTGGAAGCTGGCCGGCAGGCGGCGCAGCTCGCTGTGCACCAGCATTTCCAGCATCGCGCTGGCGGCGTGGTCGGCCAGGTAGACGATGGGCCGGCCGGCGTGGTGCCAGCGGCCGTCGGCGCGCAGCCCGCCCAGGCCGTTCAGATCGGCGTAATTGCTGATCCGCCAGGCGATCACGCGACGTAGCCTTCGTCGATCTGGACCAGCAGGTTTTCCACCAGCCGCGCGCCCTGCTCGGTCTGCGCCATTTCCAGCGGGCTGGCGTCGTCGAAGCGGCGCAGCGGCTGCCGCAGCCAGCAGGTGGCCTCCTCGTCCAGCACCTGCTGCGCCAGCACCAGCAGGCTGGCCACCCGCACCCCCCGTTCGGACTCGTCGCGGCTCAGCTTTTCGTGCTTCTTGATGCGGTGGGACAGCGTGCGCGCCGGAATCACGAATTCCAGCTCCTTGCGGGTGAGCCCTTCGCCGGCCAGATGGTCGATCAGGCCGGTGTCGGCGCCGTTGGCGACATAGCGCGCCACTTCGAGGTCGGAGCGCACTCTCTGGCCGATGATGCGCGACAGGCGGGCGAAACGCAGCGTCGGCGCGCGCGGCTGCTCCGGCAGCGAGCCGGCATCGGGTTTGAACAGGGCTTGGGACATGATGGCCTCCATCGGCATTTGCCTGGTTAGTATTGGCATTTTGCTAGGAAGTGGCAAGCTGGTTGAGTTGGGACCGTGTTTTTACGCACCTGGCGAGACAGGGGGCGGGCCGGGGCGTATCATCGCCCCCCTTGCGCGGCATCGGTAATCATCCCTTTGTGCTAGAACGTTTCCTGCGTTACCTTCCAAGCTGGGGAAGCGGGCGCCTGGGGCGACTATCGATTCTCATTCCGCGATGAATACGCAGACAATCGGACGGACCGCCATCGGCAGGCGGTTTATCCGGCAAGAGGTGAACCATGATTGCAACCATCAAGGGCAAGATACTGGCCGGCTCCGGCCTGTTGATCCTGATCGGCTTTACTGTGCTGGCGGGGGCCAATATCTACAACAGCTACCGCAACGCGGAAAGCGCGGTGCTGGAGCATGCCCGCCTGCTGGCGGACAGCGAGGCCGGCCGCGTGCAGCGCATGCTGGGCAAGACCTATGATTCCGCGCAGGCGATGGCCGAGGCCGCGGCTGGCGTGAAGGCGGCGCTGCCGTCCAACGGCCGCTCGCTGCTGTCCGAGGTGGTGAAGCGCCAGCTGCCCAACAACCCGGACGCGGTCGGCTACTGGGTGGACTGGGAGCCCAACGCCTTCGACGGCCGCGACGCCGAGCTGGCCGGCAAGCCGGAAAACGACCACACCGGCCGCTACGGCGTGTACTGGTTCCGCAAGGGCGGCAAGGTGGATGTGGTGTGGGGCAGCGACGGCGTCGACGAAAGCGCCTACTACACCGAGCCGCGCAAGACCGGCAAGCCGATGCTGACCGAGCCCTATGTCGATCCTGACGTGAAGATCCTGATGGGCACCATCTCCTTCCCGCTCAATATCGGCGGCAAGGTGCTGGGCGTGGCCGGCTGCGACATCGCGCTGGGCCATCTGCAGGAAATGGCGGCCAAGGTGCGTCCCTACGACGCCGGCTTCATGAGCCTGTACTCCAACGGCGGCGTGCAACTGGCCGGCCGCCAGCCTGGGCTGAACGGCAAGGCCGCGCCGGACCTGCCGGCCGAGGCCAAGGCGGCGATCAAGGACGGCCGTCCGGCCGAGTACCGCAGCGACGATGGCTTCCGCCACTTCATCATGCCCATCGTGGTCGGCGAGGCCGGCACGCCGTGGGCGGTGCGCATCTCCATTCCCGAGGACGAGGCCTTCGCCCCGGTGCGCGCGGCCAGCTGGCAGTCCGCCTTCATCAGCCTGGGCATCCTGGCGCTGATCCTGCTGCTGCTGGGCGCCACGCTGAACCAGCTGCTGCGTCCGCTGGGCCGGCTGCAGGGCGCGATGACCGAGCTGGCCTCCGGCAGCGGCGATCTCACCCGCGAGCTGTCCATCGCCAGCCGCGACGAGATCGGCCAGGCCGCCGGCGCGTTCAACACCTTCACCGGCTCGCTGCGCCGGATGATGCTGGACGTGCGCCGCCACGCCGGCGACATGCTGGGCTCGGTGCGCCAGCTGTCCGGCGATGTGAACCAGATCCGCGACAGCTCCGCCCGCCAGTCGCAGGCGGCCAACGCCACCGCGGCCAGCGTCGAGCAGCTGTCGGTCAGCGTCACCCACATCGCCGAATCGGCGCGGGTGGCCGAGCAGCGCGCCCGCGAGGCGGACACCTTGTCCAATCAGGCCGCCGCCAATGTGGACGCCACCGCGGCTGAGATCGGCCGCATCGCCGGCACCGTGCGCCAGTTGGCCGAGGTGCTAGGCGGCATGCAGCAGCGCTCCGACCGCATTTCCGGCATCGTGTCGGTGATCCGCGACATCGCCGATCAGACCAATCTCTTGGCCTTGAACGCGGCGATCGAGGCCGCCCGCGCCGGCGAGCAGGGCCGCGGCTTCGCGGTGGTGGCGGATGAAGTGCGCAAGCTGGCCGAACGCACCGCCAAGGCCACGCTGGAAATCTCCGACGTGATCCAGACCATGCAGAAAGACACCACCCACGCGTCCGACAGCATGAACGGCGCGCTGGAGCAGGTGGAGCAAGGCGTGAGGCTGGCCGGCGAATCGTCGCAATCGATCCAGCAGATCAGCGGCCAGGCGCAGCAGGTGGTGCGCGCGGTGGGCGACATCGCCGTCTCCACCGCCGAGCAGTCCAGCGCCAGCCAGGAAATCGCCCGCCACATCGAAAACATCCACGGCATGCTGCTGCAGACCGACGACTCCATCCACCAGGCGCAACAGGCCACGGTGGCGCTGGCGCGGCTGGGCGAGGAGCTGGAAAGCCTGATCGGGCAGTTCAAGCTGTAAGCCGCGGGCAGCGATGCGTGATCGCAGGCGAGACGGGATACCGTCTCGCCTGTTTGTTTATGGGCGCCTGGCGGCTAGCGGCATAGGCCCGCCCGGCCCGGCGCGATCATCTCCACCGAGTAATCCACGTCTTGCAGGCTTTCCACATGCACCACCAGGCTGCCGCCTTTGCGGCGGTATTCCGGCCAGCGCATGTCGTCGCCGGGGCGGGCGGCGAGCGTGTCGGCGCAGGCGTAGCGGTCCAGCTCAGGCAGCAGTTCGCGGCGCAGCCGCTCTAGCGGCCATGCTTGGTACTGGGAGGCGGGCTGGTCGCTATTGAATGTGAAATAGAGGTGGTAGCCGTCTGCCATGATCAGGTCGTGGTAGGTCAGCGGCGCATCCGCTGCTCCAGGATAGAGGTAGTCCAGGAAGTCGGATGCTTGGGCGATGTCTTTGGCGGCCAGGCATGGGCCGGCGAGTGTCAGCAAGCCGGCGGCGAGCAGCGCGCGAAACGAGGCAGGTAAATGCATGGGTTTGGTTTTCTTCTGGCGTGGCGATTGGCTAAAGCGGGGGCGCGACGGATTGCGGGCCGTGGTTTTCTTCATGGCGGGGACTGCGGCTTCGCGATAGTTTGCCGCAAGCTTCCAATGAAGCGCGCCAGCGCCGGGTTGCCTGCCTCCTGTTTCCAGACGAAGCATAGCGGCAGCGGCACCGACAGATTCCGCAGCCGGTAAAACCGTACCTGCGCCGGCGGGCGCGCCAGATTGGCGGCATTGACGATGGCCGCGCCGACGCCGGCGCAGACCAGCGACAGCATCGCCGCCTCGGTGGGTTGTTCCTGCACCACGTCCAGCCGGATGCCGGCCTGCTGGCAGGCGCTGAACAGGCGGTCGTGGTATTCGGGATAGACCGCGCGGGGGAAAGAGACGAAGGGCCGTCCGGCCAGCGCGCGCAGGTCGAAAGGCTGCGCCTCGTCGTGCGCTATTTGCCAGGCGCGGGGCAGCGCCAGCACCACGTCCTGCGTCAGCAGCGGCAGCGCGTCGAAGCCATCCGGCAGCGGGCCCAATTGGTAGACGAAGCCGCCGTCGAGCGCATCCTGATCGATGGCGGCGAACTGTTCCGGGCTGTTCAGCGTGGACAGCGACAGGCTCACGGCCGGCGTTTCCGCCTGAAAACGTTGCAGCGCCTGCGGCACCACGCCATCCCAACCGGTGTTTTCCACATAGCCCAGCCGCAGCTGGCCGGCCGCGCCGTCGGCCACCCGGCGCGCGCTCGCGCCGGCTGCGTCAAGCGCGGCCAGTATCCGGCGGATGTCGCGCAGATAGCAGTCGCCCGCTGGCGTCAGCCGCAGCCCGCGGGGGGAGCGCGTGAATAGCGCGAAGCCCAGCTCTTCCTCCAAGTCCTGAATCTGGCGCGTGATGGCCGGCTGGGTGATGTGCAGCCGTTCGGACGCGGCGCGCATGCTGGCGTGTTCGGCCACCGCCGCGAAATAACGCAGATGCCGCAGCTCCATGATGATCTTTCCAATGCCAGTGATGCCTGAAATTTATCACAAATTCATAAATCGGCATTGGAAAGCATGAGTACTTTCCGGGATAGTAGAGCTCTACCCGGCGCCGCCCAGGCGGCGCATTGACGATCAAGAGAGCCACGATGAACGCCCAAACCTACCGCATCGGCAATGCGCGCGTAACGCGCGTGACGGACACCCTGCTCTCCGGCATCACTCCGGCCTACCTGTACGCGGACTGGCGCGATGGCGTGCTGGCCGAGCAGCCGCAGCTGCGCGCGCTGTTTGACGACAGCGGCGAGCACATCATCCTCAGCGTGCATACCTGGGTGGTGGAGCTGGGCGGCAAGGTGTTCCTGATCGACACCGGCCTGGGCAATGACAAGGAGCGGCCGTTCAACGCGCTGTTCCACCGGCTGCGCACGCCGTTTCTGGAGCGTCTGGCGATGCTGAACATCCAGCCGGAAGACGTGGACCACGTGCTGCTGACCCATCTGCATGCCGACCATGTCGGCTGGAACACAAGGCTGGTGGATGGCCGCTGGGTGCCCACCTTCCCCAATGCCCGTTACGCGATGCCGCAGGGCGAGTTGGACTTCTTCGCCACGCCGGAGGCCGACAAGCGCCGCATGGTGTTTGACGACAGCGTGGCCCCGGTGCTGGCCAGCGGTCAGGGGATTGGCATCCACGCGGGAGGGGACGATTACGAAGAGGCCTTCCATTTCCACCCCACGCCCGGGCATTGCGCCGGACACATGTCCATCACGCTGCATTCCGCCGGCGAAACCGCCATCTTTACCGGCGACGCGATGCATTCACCGGTGCAGGTCTACCACCCGGAATGGAACTCAGCCTTCTGCCGGGAACAAGACGGCGCGCGCTCTTCCCGCCGTTGGCTGCTGGAATGCGCCAGCGAGCACAAAGCCACCGTGTTTACCGCCCACTTTGGCGCGTCGTCGGCTGGTGTGGTGAGTCGGGAGGGGGATGGCTATGAGTGGCGGTTTCTGTGAAATCGGCAGGTTGCTTAGTATTGAGTGGCTTTAGGTATCGAGCAGAGAAGCAGCGCAGTAGTTTTAATCAAGTTGAATGGATTGAGAATAGCTATCGCCATTGTTTTTGGGATGGCTAAGCCATTTTACAATAATTCTCCCATCATCTTCTTGAAACGCATCCTCTATCTTGCCATTACCATTATCTTGTAAGTAAATATCATTTTCGCAACTCTGCACAAGCTCATTGCTTTTTATGGTGATCAAATCACCTTGTACTGCAATTACTTTAAGCCATATTTCTATTCCTGATCCACATTGGCCATTAGTGGAGCCGCTATTGGTTCTAAGAGCAAAAAGAGTAGGGATGAAAAAGTTATTTTTATTCTTTATAGGTTGCGAAAAAAGAAACTTGTTGTATTTTTCGGCACCGATTTTGCTCGGGTCACGGCCATTTGGTATCTCCATTGTTATGTCTGAGATATCTTTCCCTTCCTTTCTTAGGCTGATTTTTTCGTAATAAGCTTCCTTGTACTCTAGAAGGAGTGATCTTTTCTCATCTATTTTAATAGACTCTATTATATGCCTTGTATTGGCAGCACTTGCTGTATTGATAATAAACAGAGCTAGTGATGCAAGGAAAGATAGTTTACTAAGCATGGTTTGTACTTAATGGCAATGTTTTGTCAAAGAGTTGATATAAATTCATACTGCTGAGTAGCATGAACTTAGTCATGAGTCCTTTTTAGAGCGTTATTTAAAAAGTTTTTTGCAAGCAAGATCTAAAGCGTCGCTGTCTGGTTCGCCCATTACGGTACGATTAATCTGCTTTCCTGTTTTTATATCATAAACACCTGGATATGAATCGCCTGTGCAATCTGGCTCCCCATTAACAGAAATATATCGACCATCTTTTGAGATGATTCCATTGCTGGTTAAAGTGAATACATTTGCTATCTGTTTTTTTATTGATGCTTTCTTGTTAAAAAAATCTTTTGCTTGCAATATACTCTTTTTTAACTTTGTATCATACAAATCTGCCAAGTAACCCTCAGGAGATGTTGAGAATATATCAGCGCTTAGTATTAATCCCTTATTTTTATTGATGTCAAAGAGGAGGCTATTTATAGAAGAGGCTTTTGCCTGATTGATACAGGCCTTAAGTGCATTTTGGGGTATATAATCATGCTCTGATAATATGATGTATTCCTCATCATTGCTGAGCCTAAGAGGTAACCTAGAGTCTGCTCTTGGAATTGATGTTAAGTTTGTTATTGTGCATTTTTGATCTTTTTTTGTGGCGAAGACAGTATTTCTTGAAATTGATGTGAAAGTATATCCACCAATTTTTGATGCATGATCATACTCAGTGGCTAGTATTATTGATGAATATAATGGTGAGAATAAAATCAAGTAGGGTATAGAATATTTTAGCAATATTTATCCTTTAAATATATATTGATATATTCTTTAAGTTGGTGCAAAATTTTACTTGCAACCATCAGTTACTGAGTAAACAATTTTTCTAAATTTTGCAATGGACTTTGTTTTGTAGGCATCGGATAATTTATTCAATTCTTCGAAAGAAATTGATCCTGCATTTATTTCTAAGTCAGAGTTTTTCCCTATTATTCTGGCGCTATAGCACAGTCCCGTTCCTGACATGCCATTCTTGTATGTTATGCCACATGTTTCCGTTGCTTCGTAGATAGAAAAACCATTATTTCTAGTTAGTATGGCAGGGCCTGATGTGCCATTAACACCTCCTAGATACCAACTGCCCTTAATGCCAAGTCCATCCTGTGCGTCCGAATCTGATATAGGTCTAATGTTTGGGTTTTCTTTGTTTGTGATATTAATGTATAGGTCTTGATTTACAAGAGGACTATTCTTCCTTACTAATTTCTCCCCTTCTTCTATCCAGTCTTTTTCTGGGTAGAGAAATTGAGTATTTTCAATGCATACCTTCCCATTTGCTAAGGAAAGTTCTGATAGGAGAAATGCAGCTATAAGGAATTTACTTTTTCTTAACATCTAAAAGCTCCAGTGAGATTCGTGTTGTATGTTTTATTCTTTCATCTAACCCCATGTTGCCACCATTTAGTGCAAATGAGACTGAAGTAATCGCCTGAGCGGAAACATCATTCTGATTTATTATTTTATTCATTGATTTATAGCCGGCCCTTCTAGCCCCTCTTTCCCAATAAAATCCACCTGCATCAATACAGTTGAATGGAATGATGCTAATGCGTTGAGGATCGGAAATGTCTGGGATCTGCTCATGAGTTAATATTTGCCATGTCTGTGCTGTTTTAAGTGGAACTGTTCTCCAGCCTCTGTATATCCAATACCCGTTATGATTTAGTCTTCCTGTTAGTTGTTTCATGCCACGCCCCCTGTATTTCACTCCATCTGGGGCAGGGCCGTTGGAGAGGTTTTTATTATTGTTGTATTTAAAGTACCATGAATCATTAGCATTGCTATAAAAACCATTGGTTTCAGGGAGTACGCTGGGGTGATTTGGATTGCGCGATGGGGTTACAGAAGCTTCTTGCATTCTGGCGAGAAAAAAAGACTCAACAGCTCCTTGCCCATAGAAATGAGTCATTCTTGTTTTTGATTGATCAATTAAGTATTTTATGACCACTCGATTGATGAGATTGCGGTACTTTTCTCTTAGCTCTTCAGGATCAGGTGTTTCCTTTTTGTTGTATAACTGATCGGGATATATTTTTTTAAGTTCCTCTTTGCTTAGCCACCCATTGCGTCGGTGATGTAACATAAATGACCTTGGGGGAAAGTGCCAATGGTTACTATTTAGCTCTAAGCCAGCCTCCTCCCAGAAGGACAGCGCCTCGACATAGGCTTTGAAATCAGCATACAGCTCCTCCGTCATGGGCTCATCCAATACGTCGCTTTTTTTCTTCAACCAATCATATCGCGTATCAATCTGCCCCTTTTCCCATTCCGTTGGGAACTTGCAGATCGCTCGTGAAAGCCGGGATTGTATCTTTGCATCTCCGAGCGCTGCTGATAGGGCATCGGCAGTCAATTTCTTTCCTGAGTTACCTACAATCCACTTTTCAAGCGCTGGGGAGTTGCACTGGCTGTCAGGTGTTGGATCGTCGTCAATCAAGCTCCAGCCTGACCAGTGAGGAAAGTCGGCATCGCTGAACTTCTTGATCTCCGCCGCATTCAGATCGACCCAACCTTGTCCGCCTGGGTAGTTGACTTTGTGCCAGTGTGGAACGGCTCCCGCCGCGATGGGGGTTTCGTTTTCAGTATTGATAACCCGGCCAAAGCGAAGCAGTTCATAAGCGGCGCTCGGCGCGATATGAAAGGCATCGCCTAGAGCGGCCGCTTTGCTGTAAAGGTTGTACTCGTACTTGTCATCGCTATCAGCCAGCGGCTGGTCTAACTCGACGTATAAGCCTTCTTGTTGTGGGTCTTCCTGGCGAGTGGTCAGCAAGCACTTTCCGCGCTCGAATCGCATCGTCACGAACAAAGGCACCGTGGAGGTATGAACAGGCGCCCCGCTGCCGGTGGGCGCTTGCGGCGAGGCAATGGATGCGTAGAACGGTGTGCCGGGCGGCAGGTAGAAATGCATGTCGCCGTAGATGATCTTGTCCCGGCCATCCGTGCTGATGTCCAGCTTGCCCGAGCTTCTGCCGACGATCTTTTTCAGGTTGGCGTCGTCGCAAATGATTTCCAGATGAATGGCGTTCTTGCCATTGCAGCTGCCTACGCTGCCCAAGCTGTCCTTCCGGTTTACCGGCTGCTTGTTTTTGACGAAGACTTCCTTCAGATGCATGTAGATGGAGTAGTACTCGATCTGGCCATCCGGCCCCTCGCCTATTTCTGTGCTGTGCTTGATCACCACGCAGCCGTTATCGGTCTCTCCCTGGTAAGCCAGGGGCTTTTTGTCGGCATCGGGCGAGGGCGTTCTCTTGTATACGACCACGCCGTCGGCGATGGCGCGCACCGGTTCGCCGTGCGCGCCGGTGTCCGTATGTTCGATGTGCTGGCCGCCATGCCACGCCATGCGGCTGGCGATGGGAAAGCCTCCACGTGAGGAGAATGGCATCAGGCTGGCAAGCCATTGCTCATCGCTGGCGTTGCCCTGGGGCGTTTTGAGAATGGGAGGGCTGATAATCATGCTGGTATCCGCTTATTCCGAGAACGGATGAGTATTGGGAGGGGTGTACTTGTCTTTGGGGAGCGTTGGCAGCGGAGGGTTCATGCTGGCCGGTCCGCTCAGATCGTGGCTGGCGCCCTTGACGCTGACGGTGCCGGGGCAATGCACCTCGATATTGCCACCGGCGATGCGGATATAGCCACCGCCGGCTGTGACCAGGATTTCTTGCTTGGCGTTGACGACAACCCTTTCCTTGCATGAAGTAATCGTTACATCCTGATCCGCCGTGATCTCCATCGCGTCGCTTTGCGCCTGTACCTGCACCTTGCCCTTGGCGGCGATCAGCTTCAGCGCCACTTTGTCTTTCACCCCCGCTACGAACAGGCTGATGCTCTTGCCGACATTGTGAATCCAGCGGCGGCCGGTGGTGTGGTTGGCGTCGCGTTGGGCAACTAGGTTGAGATTGGTTCCGGCTGCCAACGTCTGGCTCAGTTCGGTTGTGCTTACGATGCCGGCTGGAGCGGACAGAACTAGTTGCGGCTGTTGGCCGGCTTGATCCTTGGCGGTTTTGCCGTCTTTATCGGTATTGGTGCCTGCCTCCCAGGCGGCCAAGGCATCCAGCTGGTGCTGCGCGTGGCCGGCGGCTTTCTTGCCGGTTTTGGCGTTGTCGTCGCCAATGCCGTCCGGCCCGGTTTCCATGATGTCGGCCAGTTGGCCGGTGGCGGTTTCGGCCAGCGCCTGGCTGAGTGCGACAGCGGATTGCAGCTGGCTTTGCGCATGTTCGCGCGCCAGTTGTTTGCCGCCGGCTCCGCTTTGCGCCTCGGTGGACAGCAGCAGGCCGTGGGCAGCGCGGATGGCACCGTGGTGGTCGGTGCGCAGTTCGAAGCCGTCGCCGCGGGGCTGGGCCTTGCCGTTGCTGCGCGGGTGGGCGAGGTAGCCCTGGTTGAGCTGGGTCTTGCCTGATTCGCTGGACAGCTTGGCGCGCACTTCGCCGGGGGTGTCGTCGAACAGCAGCTCGTTGTAGCCGCCGCCCTGGTGTTCTTTGGATTTGATGCCGGACAGGGTCTTGTTGGCCGGGAGCGCGCCTGCGCCGCTGAAGTCGGGCGTCGGGTGGCTGCCGTTGTACAACACGCCGGTGATCACCGGGCGGTCGATGTCGCCTTCGATGAAGTCGACCAGCACTTCCTGGCCGATGCGCGGGATGAACTGGTGGCCCCAGGCTGCCCCGGCTGACGGCATCGCCACTCGGACCCAGCATGACGACTTGTCATCCATCGCCGCGCCGATGGTGGGATGCTCGTCCGGCCGCTGCCAGTGGAATTGCACCTTGATCCGGCCCTGGGCGTCGGTGTGGACTTCCTCGCCGGCGGGGCCGACCACGGTGGCGGTCTGCACGCCGCGAGATTTTGGCTTGGCGTGCTCGGTATCGGCAAACGCGGGCGTCAGTGGAATGCCGCGGCGCTGGGTCTGAATTGAGGTGGCGAAAGGGGCGGTGTTCTGGTCTGTGCCGACATGTTGCGCCAAGTCGGTCGGCAGGTTGTTGTGGACCTGGAAGCTTTGAGCGGTGACAACGAATTCACGATTCTCCGCCGCGTCACCGTCATGCGCTGGATGGTCGTCCAGACGGAACCACTCGCCCGGCAACAGCCCGCGCACCGATCCACTGCCGCTGAACGATTTGGCCTGCAAATCATTGGCTTGCTGCCGCAGCTCGGCGTAATGGCCCAGTTGCTCCTCATCGCCGGCATAGTACAAACCCGGCGCGTCGTATTGCGTCAGGCTGCTTTGCAGGGCTTGGCCGGTTTGGCCTTGGTCGATATGGCTGTCGTCACGGTTTTGCTGGGTGTAGACCGGCTTGTAGTCGTAGTTGGCCAGCACAGTGCCGCTGGGCACGATCTGGCGCGCGGCCTCCCAGCCGGTGAGACCATCCTCTTCTTCTGTTGCATCGCTGCGATGGAAGCACACTCGTTCCAGCTTGGAGCCCGGCAGGCTGTGGGCATCGTCAAAGATGGCCAGTTCCACTTGCGGACCATCGTCATCCAGATGCACGAATCGCCAGGCGTAGCCTTCCTCATGCAGCAGCCTGACGATGAAATCGAAATCGCTCTCGCGATATTGCAGCGTGTAGCTGCGCAGCTGAGCCGGCTTGACCTGGATGTCCAGCGTCTGCGCCCGGGCGAAGGCGGGATTGGCTGCCTGATGCTCGGACAGGATCTGTTTGACGATGTCCGGAACCGACAAATCCTGAAATACGCGAGAAGTGCGACGATGGCGCAGCAGCGCGAAGGGCGGCTCGATGGTCAGCTCGTATTTGGCGAAACCGCCATCCGAGCCCGCCAGCCTGGCTTGGCTGACCACGCCGCAGCGGATGGTCTCGTCTCCGTCCACATCGGCAATGCCAATCCGGGCCGGTTGGCCCAGTAAAGTCTTGAGCTCGATATTGCCATCAGGCGACAGGCAGGCAAGCGTGTAACGGTAGGCGCGGGACAGGCCTTCCTCGCCGTCCAGATTGAGTGGCAACAGTTGTTCAGCGGTTATCTGGCCGGTGCCAAGTTGCAGCGTCAGCATCCGGTGATCTTGACCAAAGGCGGAAGCAAAGCTGGACAACAATGCGTTCAGATCCATCGGCATTCCAGACGAAGATACCTTCGGGCGAAGGCATGTCATTGAGTGGGAAGAAGATTAGGATTCTATTGATCTTGTGAAGGCTGTCACAAGCGAGCTTTGGCAGGAAATCAACGGACTTGCACTAAAGAACTGGGAGTTTGACTGGAGAGGCGAAAGCGTATGTTGAGATGGGATGAACCGCATAGACCGGAATGCAAGCCTTCAGGGGCTGGCATCGGCTATCCAGTAGCAACCAAGCAATAGCCTGTGGTGCAAGGTGAGTCGGAGGAGGCTAGCCAGGTGATGGTCTGCGCGATTTTCGCGGCGTGGCGATGTCTCCACAGAGATTAGCCCGCGCCGCCTGCCCGCCTGATCTGCTCCACTGCGGTATCCAGCCAGCTTTGCTGACTCGCGCCAATGGATGTCAGCGCGGGGCTGGCCAGCGGGTGATCCATCACCTCCTGCCAATAAGCGCAAGCCAGCGGCAGCATCTGATGCCAGACCGTGGCGCGCGGCAGCGTGGGGAGGCGGAATGGTTGCAGCGCATCGCGCATTTCGCCGCCGGTTTTGGGGGCAAAGCCCATGGGCAGCATGTCGTAAACCGGGGCCAGCGAAAGCGGCAGCGCGCCGTCGTGATAAAAGGCCAGATTGCCCGCATGCATGTCGGTGTTGCCGATGAGCGTGCCAAAGGCGTACAGCCGGCCTGCCGTTTCATCGGCTTGCGGCGTGATGATGGGGCGCTGGCTGCGTGGCGATCGTTCCCTCAGCAGCTGCGCCGTGATCTGCGGCCACGTGCCCGCGCCCAGTCCGGCAAACTCCGCGTCCAGCGTATGCAGGCTTACCATGCCGCGGCGGCCGCCTGTCTCGTTGCGGTCAAACCGGCAGATTTGCAAAAAGCGCTGGGTGCCAATGTCTACCACCTCGCTATGCGCCGCTTCAAAGCCACGGGCGTTTAGAAAGCGCAGCGCGATATGTTCCGCCAGCAATAAATCCCGCCAGCGGCGGCTTACCTCGTTATCGCTGGAGGCGGAAAATTTGACCAACACCTCGCGGCCCGCCACGCAGGCGGTGAACTTGGGTTGCTCTCCGCCCGCGCTTGAGCCGGGCAGCGAGCCGCTTTCCGCCAGTTTGGCCGTGTGCAAGTAGTAACGCGCCCTATCATCTGGGGAAATGACTTCGGCGAGTGTTCCCGCCAGCCACCGCGAGCGCGCTTCATTGCCAATCAGCAGATTGCCGGGCATGTCCACCTCGCCCGATGCCAGCGCAAGCAATACCTGCTCATCCGTCCAATCCTTCAGGTCCGCAGACCAGCCCGCGCTTTGCAAGGCAAACCGCCGCGCCCAAGCCCGGCCTAGATAGCCTTGCGGACGCATGTCGTTCAGCCACCAAGGCAGGCCATCGTAGTGTGTGGAGGCGCCGTCCGGGCGGACCAGCGCAAACCCGGGCCAGGTGGCAGCCAGCTCGCCCACATCCTCCAGCTGGCCTTCCTGAGAGACCCGATAGATGGGAATGCCGGCATGCCCGCCTATCAGTCTGACGGCGAAGTAACGCGTAGCGCGGGCGCGGCCCACGCGGATCACCCTGGCGCCGGCGTCCTGCAGACGGCGCGACAGGGTGGGTTGGCTCAAGCCCAGTTGGGCGCAAAGCTCAGCCGCTGTCTTGGGGCCAGTCTGCAGGCTGGATAGGATGGTTTCTGCGGACATGGAATGGATTTTGAATTGAAATTGAATAGATAATAAGATATTGAATCTATAAAATACAAGGACTTGCTTGTATCTGTGTGGTAAGCATGAATAGGTTTTTGATGCTGTGGAACTACGCTTGATGCTTTTGCTACCACTGCCCCATCGGAGACGGCAGGTTGTAGACAGACCCGCTCATTTGCTGAGTGATTCAACCGCCAAGTTGCAATGTCGCTATGGGGTGGCTTTCTTGCAATCCATATCGATCACCGTAGTGTCCATTAGCCGAATCTTATCGCCGAGCGATACAGTGTAGATCTGATAGCCATCAGACAGCATTAGCATTTTGTCTGTGCGATCCAGTATCCAGCCATGCACGAGCTTGCCATTATCCAGGTTAAGGTTGCTAGGCCAGGACTTTTGCTGGCGGTGGCTGCATGTGGTTTTGGTGAAAAACGCTTGTCCAGCTTGATACGAATTGACGACCCAGTAAGCAAGTGGATACAGCAAAGCCGAAAACAAAAGGCAAGCAACCACCAAGAACCCCATGGCTAGGCCAGCGTAACTTTTGTCATACCCCATCCTGCTGCTTAGCCATGCAGGCAGTCGGGAGGCAACGGGCTTCGGGAGGTTGAATTTTACTCTCAGGCCGCTTAGTGCCGTGAGGACGCTCAATACCAAGATTGCTCCGACGGCGCGTATCCAGGTGGCGAATGGTGAAATGAAACCGTGCAGCGCGGTTTCTTGCAATGTAGAGGCGGACAGCGGTCCTGCATTGTTGGCCGCTCCCCAGAATCCGTACCGATAGCAAGTCCCGGCTATCCATGCCAGAACGCCCAGCAAGGTGATGCTAAGGCCGGCGACTTTGAGCAAGAAATCCAGTATCTGCAGAAACAGCCCCACCTTGGTGTGGGGGATTTTAGGCTGGCGCTTGTTGGTATGCGGCAGAGAGCGTGTGGCCATGGCAGGTGCGTGCAGGGTAGGCGGGAAAGTCTGGATTATGCATTTAAAATGGACATGGCAGGGGGCGCGGCGGGACTTGCTGATCCAGATCTCCCGTATGGTAAGTGCGCATCCTGTACCCAAGCTGAATTAGGCCATCTCACTACTCGGGCGGGTTTTGCGTTGTAGCCGATCTATCTGCGGGTACGAGAAGTGCCAAGGAGCGCTTGAGCACATATAAGCGCATGCGTGGGAATTGCCGTCATTTAAATATGCTTTTAAAATAATTCACAAGAGATTAGTTGCGTGTAAGCATCTTTCTACCTGTCCTTTTGGTCAGGCAATTGGGCGTGGTATGGTTGTCAGACTGTTAAGGCCGAGATGGCCAATCTAAGATGAGCGTGCTGCTTATGTACGTCAAATTCTAGAGCCCTTTGCTGGGCTCTTTCCTTTTCCCGTTCGGATAGCCATGGACCTTAACAGCCTCCTCTCCAGTTTCGCTTCCGCTTTCAATCAAGATCAACGTTTGCTAACCCTGGAGCTGGGCAGCGGACAGGTCGCCGCCGAGCAGCTGCTGCCGCAAAGCCTGGATGGCGAAGAAGGCGTGTCCAAGGCCTATCGTTATCAACTCACCTGCCTGTCCCCCGACGGCGCCATCGAACTCAAGACCCTGCTCGGCCAGTCCGCCCGCATCGGCATCGCCGACGCCCAGGGCCAGGAAACTGTCCGCTGCGGCGTGGTCAGCCAGGCCCGGCTGATGGGTTCCGACGGCGGCTTCGCCCAGTACGGCCTGACCATCGAGCCGCCGATCGCGCTGCTGCGCCACCGCCGCACCTCGCGGGTGTTCCAGGACTTGAGCGTGCCGGACATCGTCCAGCAGATCGTCCACGAGCACCAGGCGGCCAACCCGGTGTTCGCCCGCGCGCAGACCATCGAGTTCAAGGTCGGCCCGGCGCAGCCGCGGAGTTATTGCCTGCAGTACCGCGAGGACGATTTCAGCTTCATCGTCCGCCTGCTGCATGAAGAGGGTTACGCTTGGCGCTTCGAGCACGTCGACGGCGACGCGCCGCAGGTCAAGCTGGCGGTGTTCGACGACGCCTACAGCCTGCCGCCGGCCGAGATCGAGCGCGTGCGTTTCCACCGCAGCGACGCGACGGAAGAAGAGGATGGACTCACCGACTGGAACGCCAGCCGCCAGATCGTCCCCGGC